>MGTN01000127.1:27073-34087 GCA_001799475.1 Desulfovibrionales bacterium GWA2_65_9
TTGTGGGCTTCGCGTGCCTGCTGCAACTGGCCGACGTCCTGGTCGCCCCGGACATGGCGCGGCGGGTGGCCGTCTTTTCCACCGCCATGCTGCTGCTCGACCTGCGCATCGGCCTGGAGCTGCCCCTGGCGACGCGCCGGGTGCTGCCCGGGGTGAAGCTGCTCTGCCTCTCCTACCTGATCATGGCCGGATTCCACGCCGCGCGTGGCTGGGGGGCCGTGGGGCAGTCGGGCTACGACTACCCGGCCATGATGCTTGCCGACAGGATCGTCGCGCTCTTTCTGTTCTTCCGCATCCTGCAGTCCATTCTGGAACTCTACGTGCTTTTCTCCGTGAACTCCGTGATGCTTGAGGACGACCTGCGGGTGGCCACGGCGCAGATCGAGCGCCTGGCCCAGACGGATGCCCTCACCGGCGCGCTGAATCGGCGCGGGCTTGAGGTCCTGGGCGCGGAGGCCTTGCGCAAGAGCCGCGAGCAAGGCCGGTCGGCTGCGGTGATCATGCTGGATCTGGACTGGTTCAAGCAGGTCAACGACACCCTGGGCCACGCCACCGGGGACGAGCTGCTGCGCTCGGTGGCGGCCCTGTGCTCCGGCTCGCTGCGGGCGGATGACGTGTTTGCGCGCTATGGCGGCGAGGAATTCGTGGTGGTGGCCCCGTTCACGGATGTGGACGAGGCCGAGCGCCTGGCCCAGCGCATGCGCCAGGCCATTGAGGGCGCGCGCTTCGCGGCCACGGGCGAGGCCCCGGTGACGGCGAGCTTCGGGGTTGCCAGTTCCCTCGGCAGTCCGCTGCGGGCCTTGATCGAGGCCGCTGACGTCGCCCTGTATGCGGCCAAGGAGGCCGGGCGCAATCAGGTGGTGGTGGCCGGGGCGGACTGGCCTGCGCCGCAGGTCGCGAAATAGGCGTCGGGAATCCTGGGGGCGAACCGGCCCCCTGCTGCCGGAATAAAAAACGCCCGCAGGCCGGTTGACCGTGCGGGCGCTCTGCATGACTGCCGGATTGGCTACTTCTTGCGCTTGGGCTTGACGCCGGAGAAGCGCTTCACGTCGATGGCGTACTTCTTCACCTTGTAGTTGATGATGCGGTAGCTCACGCGCAGGTCGCGCGCGGACTGCAGCATGTTGCCGCGCGTCTTCTTGAGCGAGTCCACCAGGAGCTCCTGCTCGAACTTGGCCACGGCCTCGCCAAAGGACAGGTTGATGCCCGTGGCCGAGGAATCGGCGGTCTGCAGCGTGGGCGGCAGGTGGTAGGTGCGGATGACCTCTTCCTCGCACAGGAGCACGGCGCGCTCCAGGCAGTTGCGCAGCTCGCGCACATTGCCCGGCCAGTGGTACATGGTCAAAAGCTCGATGGCCGGGGTGGAGATGCGCTTGATGCTCTTGCCGTACTCCTTGGCGAAGCCGCCCAGGAAGTGCTCGGCCAGGGGCAGGATGTCCTCGCGGCGCTCGCGCAGGGCCGGGATGAAGATCGGGAAGACGTTGATGCGGTAGAACAGATCCTCGCGGAAGCCGCCACTGGTGAGCAGGGCCTCCAGGTTCTGGTGCGTGGCGCAGATGAGCCGCACATCGACGGAGAGGGTCTGCTCGCCGCCCACGCGCTGGATCTCCTTCTCCTGGATGGCGCGCAGCACCTTGGCCTGGGCGTCCAGCGACAGCTCGCCGATCTCGTCCAGGAACAGCGTGCCGTTGTGGGCCACCTCGAACAGGCCGCGTTTGGTCTGCACCGCGCCGGTGAAGGCGCCCTTCTGGTGGCCGAAGAGTTCGCTCTCCACCAGCTCCGAGGGCAGGGCCGCGCAGTTGAGCTTGATCAGCGGCTTGTCATGGCGCGGGCTGCCCTGGTGGATGGCCTCGGCCAGAAGCTCCTTGCCCGTGCCGGACTCGCCGCGCAGCAGCACCGTGGCCCGGCTGGGGGCCACTTGCCTGCCCTGGCGCAGCACCACGCGCATGCTCTTGCTGGCGGCCACGAAATCCTTGGGCGGGGGCGCGTCCATGCTGGCAGGCACCATGCCCTGGGCCATGAGGTGCTTGTGCAGGGCCATTTCCTCCTGCAACTGGGCCACCTGATTGGCGATAAGGTCGGCTACGACCTCCAGGAACTCGCGGTGCCGCTCCAGGGACTCCGCTGGCTGCACAGGCAGGTCGGCCGAGAGCGCGCCCAGGACTTCCCGGCCGCCGCGCCGGGAGCTGATCACCGGCACGGACAGGAAGGCCAGGCTTTCCAGCTCTTCCTGGCTGCGGCCAAAGGCCTTGTTCAAAAATTCGCCGTGCTCGGAGAGCCGGGGCACGATGATGGGCTTGCCGGTTTCATAGACCTGGCCCACCACGCCCTTGCCCGGGGTGTAGGTGGCCGGGATGGACCGGGTCGGGCTGTGGGCCAGGGACAGCCGCAGGTTCTCGCTTTCCGGGTCCATGATGGCCAGGAACACGCGGACGTAGCCCATCTGCCGGGACAAGGCCTTGAGCAGGCCGCCCAGGCTCTCGTCCAGGGGCGCACCAGGGGCAAGCTCCTGCAGGATGATCCTGAGCGAACCAAGCAGCCCTTCCGGACCGGAACACAGCGCCTCGTACTTCGGCATCGGGCTTCCTCTTGAGCGTGCGCGGCCCTAGGCCGGGTACGCGGCTCCCAGTTCCAGGGCCTGCAAATTCACCTCGGCCACCTTGGGCTTCATGGTGGCGCGGACGGTGTCGGCCAGGACATCCACGCCAAAGGGCAGCGCGCCCAGGGCGCACAGCGCGCCCAACAGGGCGATGTTGCCGCTCTGCACGGCCCCGGCCTGGAGGCCCAGGCTGCGGCAGGGCAGGAAGCGGACAATGCCTGCGCAGGCGCTCACCCTGGCCTTGATGGCCTCGATGTCCGGGTTCGCCTCGCGTCCGCAGGCCACGGAAAGCGGCGCCAAGAACTCGGTGCTCGAGAGCACCAGCGCGCCAGGCTTCAGGTAGTTTAGTGCGCGCAGGGTCTCCAGCGGCTCGAAGCCGAGCAGGATGTCGGCCTCGCCCGGTCCGATCTTGGGGCTCTTGTAGCCAATGAGCAGGGTCGACTCGACCACGCCGCCGCGCTGGGCCATGCCGTGGATCTCGCCCGAGGTCACGGGCAGGCCGAAGGCCAGGGCGGCGCGCGCCAGAAGCGTGGTGGCCGTGAGGGTGCCCTGACCGCCCACGCCGGTCATGAAAATGCGCAGTCGGGTCTTTTGCAGGGCGCTCATTTGGCGTCTCCCTTGCGGGCCTTGATGTTCGGGCAGAGCTGCAGGCAGAGCATGCAGCCGGAGCAGAGGAGCGGGTCGATGGCCACCTTGCCGCCCTCCTTGTAGAAGGCCGGGCAGGCCAGGATGTCCAGGCAGTCACCGCAGGGGCCGTTCAGGCCGCAACCTTCGGCCACGTAGGCCACCTGGCTGACCTTCTTGCCGTATGCGCGCCGGGCGAAGAGCGGGCAGGGCTCCTCGGCCAGGAGCACGCGCACGCCGGACAGGCCCTTGAGCTCCTCGATGGCCTTGAGTGTGGCCTTGTGGTTGAGCGGGTTGACCTTGCGGAAGTGCTCGATGCCCAGGCCCGCCACCAGCTTCTCGATGTCCACGCGCACGGGGTTGTCGCCGATGGTGGTCTTGTCCACGCCGGGGTTGGGCTGATGCCCGGTCATGGCCGTGGTGCGGTTGTCCAGGATGCACACGAGCAGATTATGGCGATTGAACAGGGCGTTCACCAGGCCCGTGATGCCGGAATGGAAGAAGGTGGAGTCGCCGATGAAGGCCACCACGTCCTGGTTTTTCAGATGAGAGGAGGCCTTGGCCGCGCCGCAGCCAGCGGAGATGCTCGAACCCATGCACAAAAGGAAGTCCGCGGCCTTGAGCGGCGGCAGGATGCCGAGCGTGTAGCAGCCGATGTCCGAGGAGTAGACCGCGTTGTCGCCGTAGATCTTGCGCACGGCCACGTAAGTGGCGCGGTGCGGGCACCCGGCGCAGAGGTTGGGCGGGCGGTTCGCGAGAGGAGCGGCCAGGTCCGGCCCGGCAGAGCAGGTCGGGGCGTCGTGCGCGGGCAGGCCGAGCACGTTGCGCAGGGCCGCCGCCACCAGGCCCACGGAAAATTCGCCGAAACGCGGCAGGGGGCCGGGCGTCTTGCCGCCGGGCATCTTGCCGCCGGGCATCTTGCCGCCGGGCATCTTGCCGCCGGGCATCTTGCCGCCGGGCATCTTGCCGATGATGGTCAGCTTGAGGCCCAGGCGCTGGGCCAGGGCGCGGATCTCGGTCTCCAGCACTGGCTCCAGCTCTTCCAGGATGAGCAGGGTGGAAAGGCCGGTCATGAAGGTTTCGAGGAGCTTTTCCGGCAGCGGATACGTGAAGCCCAGGTCCAGCACCTTGACCGTGCCGGTGAGGTCGGTCTCCAGCAGGGCATCGGCCAGGTAGGCCCGGCTGATGCCCGAGGCCAGCACGCCGACTTTGCCGGAGCCGGAAACAACGTTGAAGGGCGAGACCTCGGCCAGGCCGCGCAGCTTCTCCAGCATGTCCAGCAGGCGCAGATGCATGGGCCGGGCAAAGGCCGGAATGGGCACGAAGCGCGAGGGGTTCTTCTGGAAGCCGACCGGCTTGGGCAGCACGGCGGGCTCAGCAAGCGTCACCGGGCCGCGCAGGTGGTTCACGCGGGTGGTGGTGCGCAGGAGCACCGGGGTGCCCAGCTCACGCGAGAGCGCCAAGGCCGCGCGGGTCATGTCCTTGGCCTCCTGGGCCGAGCACGGCTCCAGGCAGGGCAGCCCGGCCAGGCGGGCGTAGATGCGGTTGTCCTGCTCGTTCTGGCTGGAGTGGCAGCCGGGGTCGTCGGCGCTGAGGAGCACGAAGCCGCCGGGGGTGCCGGTGTAGGCCAGGGTCAGGAGCGGGTCGGCGGCCACGTTGACGCCCACATGCTTCATGGTGACCAGGGTCAAGGCCCCGGCCAGGGTCGCGCCGCCGCCGACCTCCAGGGCCACCTTCTCGTTCACCGAGTACTCGAAGCTGTAGGCGGCTTCGGAGGCCAGGCGGAAGAAGGTGTCCGGCACCTCGGAGGAGGGGGTGCCGGGGTAGCAGCTGATGAATTGGACGCCGGCCTCCACGGCCCCGCGCACAATGGCCTCGTTGCCGAGGAGCAGGTGCGTCTGGCCGGGGGTGCCGGAGATCAGAGGGCTCGCCATGCGGGGGGTGTCCTTCTAGCTCTTGGTCTTGAGTTGGTTGGCCTTGAACTCGAAGTAGGGCTTGCCTGCGCCTTCGGCCTTGGTGGCCAGCTCGGTGTAGGCCTCCAGGGCGACCTTGTCGTTCCCGGCCTGCTCGGCCGCAACGGCGAGCTGCCGGGTGATGGGCAGGTCGTAGGCCTTGGGCGACTTGGTCTTCATGGCCTGGAGCAGGGTCAGGGCCTCGGCGGCCTTGCCTTCCATGAGCAGGCTCTTGGCGTGGCCGATGCCCGCGACGACCTTCATGTCCGCAGAGGACGAGCCTTCAAGCTCGGCCCAGGCCGTGCTTGCCTTGTCGTACTGCTGGCTGACCATGGCGCTGGCGGCCAGTTCCAGCAGGACCGTGGGCCGCAGGGGGCCGGGCGCATCCTTCAGGAACGTCTCCAGGGCGTCCACGCGGGCCTTGGGCTCGGTCTTCTCGATGAGGATGACGCCAAGGGCGTCGGCGGCCTTGGCGGCCTGGCGGCCGCGCCACTGGTTCACGCCGGCATAGACGGCCACGGCCAGGATCAGCACGCCGCAACCAAGGGCGATGGCTTTCAGGTTCTCCACCAGGAAGCCCAGGAGCCGTTGCGCTGTGTCGTCGGGGACGACCGTCTTCATCTGCTCCAGCTGTTCGACGACGCCGGGGTGGACGGCGTTCTCCGCCGGGGCCTGGTCTTTCTTCTCATCCATGCGGGGAAACTCCTTAGCAGGCGCACTCGCTTGCGTTCTTGGTCCTCCCGTCCGCATCCGCGTTCGGGCCAAGAATGTTTACGCAAAAATGTCAAACAGGTCAAAGGGGAAGATACGACCAGCCTACATTTTTCCCGTTGCATTCCAATGAATTGGAAAATCAGCATGTTGAGTATCCGCGCTGGTGCCAGCGGGGAGTAAATCCTGATAAGATTGACTTGGGAGGCCGCTGAGGGTAGCCAAAAAGGTTGGAGCATATGGCGGGAATACGCTCGTCCACGACCTGCGGGATTTTCACACCGTCTTTATTCGACGCCAACATCAAGACGACCATGCAAGGAAGGAGTCAGGCCATGACCATCGCCGCCCAGATGCGCACAATCGCCAAGGACGCCAAGGCCGCCTCGCGCAAGCTGGCTGCGGCCGAGGGCAGCGCCCGCCAGCAGGCCCTTTTGAACATGGCCGACCTGCTCGGCCAAAATGCCGCAGCCATCTTCGCCGCCAACAGGAAGGACCTGGACGCCGCGCAGAAAAACGGCCTGGACAGCGCCAAGCTCGACCGCCTGACCATCAGCCAGGGCGTGCTGGACTGCATGGTCCAGGGCTGCCGCGAGGTGGCGGCCATGAGCGACCCCGTGGGCGAGATCGAGGGCATGAAGAAGCGGCCCAACGGCATGCTCGTGGGCCGCATGCGCGTGCCGCTCGGCGTGGTGGCCATGATCTTCGAGTCCCGGCCCAACGCCGCCGTGGACGCCGCCGTTTTGTGCATCAAGAGCGGCAACGCGGCCATCCTGCGCGGCGGCAGCGAGGCCTTCCACTCCATCAAGGCCCTGACCAAGGTCATCCACCAGGCCCTGGAGTCCGCCGGGCTGCCCAAGGGCTGCGTGCAGGTGCCGCCGACCACGGACCGCGAGGCCGTGAGCGCGCTGCTCAAGCTCGACGAGTTCATCGATGTGGTCATCCCGCGCGGCGGCGAGGGCCTCATCCGCGCCGTGGTCGAGCAGGCCTCCATGCCTGTGCTCAAGCACTACAAGGGCGTGTGCCACACCTTTGTGGACCAAAGCGCCGACCTGGAGCGCGCCGTGGTGATCATCCACAACGGCAAGGTGCAGCGCCCCGGCACCTGCAACGCGCTGGAATGCCTGC
>MGTN01000127.1:34118-35357 GCA_001799475.1 Desulfovibrionales bacterium GWA2_65_9
GCCCAAGGTGGCCAGGATGCTCGGCGCTGCCGGGGTCGAGTTCCGCTGCTGCAAGGCCTCCCTGCCACTCCTGGGCAAAACCGCCAAGGCCGCCACCAAGGCTGACTGGGGTTTCGAGTTCCTGGGCCTGACCCTGGCCGTGAAGGTCGTGGCCGACCTGGACGAGGCGCTGGAGCACATCGCCCAGTATGGCTCCAACCACACCGAGGCCATTCTGACCGAGAGCCACGCCAACGCCATGCGCTTCACCCGCGAGGCCGACGCCAGCATGGTCGCGGTGAACGCGAGCACGCGCCTGAACGACGGCGGCGAACTGGGCCTGGGGGCCGAGGTCGGCATCTCCACCACCAAGCTCCACGCTTACGGGCCCATGGGCGTCCGTGAGCTCACCAGCGCCAAGTTCGTTGTCCTGGGGCAGGGCCAAATCCGGCAGTAGGCTTTAACTCGACCGAAAACAGTCCAAGGTTTCGCGCCCCGGCCCCTGCTCGGCCTGTGGTCCCTACGCGTGCATTGCGGGCAGACAGAAAAAGGACAGACACGCATCATGGCCAAGATTGGAATCCTGGGGGGCAGCTTCAACCCCATTCATGCCGGACACATGCGCATGGCCGTCGAGGCGCGCGAAACCGTGGGCCTGGAGCGCGTACTGCTCATGCCTGCGGGCGAGCCCCCGCACAAGCCGGCCCAGGGCATGCTGCCCTTTGCCCACCGCTTGCGGCTGGTGGAACTGGCCGTGCGCGGCGTGACCGGGCTCTCGGCCAGCGGGTTCGAAGGCACGCGCAGCGGCCCCTCCTACAGCGTGGATACGCTGCTTGCCCTGCGCGAGAAGATGCCCGGCGACGAGCTGCACTTCATCATGGGCAGCGAGTCCTTCCTGGCTCTGCCCAAGTGGAACCGGGGGCTGGAGCTGCCGCACCTGTGCTCCATCGCCGTGGTGCTGCGTCCGGGCGCGGACAGCGCGAGCATCGCCGCCTTTGCCGAGACCACCTGGCCCGGCATGGAGCGCGCAGGCCACGGCCGGATGCGCTTTGCCTCGGGCACGAGCCTGTTCACCGTGGACATGCCGGTGCTGGAGGTCAGCTCCACGGACATCCGCAGGCGCTGGTGCGAACGCCGCTGCCTGGCCATGCTGGTGCCCAGCGCCGCCGAGGAGATCCTGGAGCGCGGCGGCTCGGCCTACGAACAGGCCTGGGGCCAGCGCGTCGAGAGCTGAGAAGAGGGAAGAGAAGAGGCCTCCGG
>MGTN01000127.1:35365-38037 GCA_001799475.1 Desulfovibrionales bacterium GWA2_65_9
CTGGGGGCGAGGGGGTCGGGAAGAATGCGCTGCGCTAGGACTGGCCGTCCTGAACCGAAGAACCCTCCAGAATCGCCAGGGCCGAGCGGGCCAACAGGCGCTCCCGGCGCCCTGCCCGGAAGTCGTCCTGCGCAACGTCCGTGATTGACCGAAGCCGCGCCACAAAGGCCTGCCTGGCGGGGTTTTGGGCCGCACCGGGCAGCCCGAAGCGCTGCATGCCCGGTCTGAGCCAGCGCAACAGCCCTGTCGAAGCCTCCTGTCCTGTTTTTGCACCCATGTCCGCACCTCTGTCCGCACCCACGTTCGGCCACGAGCCGTCCCGGTCCTGGTCCGGCTTGCCTGCGGCCTCCACCGTTGCGGTCTCCTCTGCTGCGGCCTTGCCTGCGCGCGCGCCAAAGGCCAGGGCCGAGAGCACCATGCCCCCGCCCAGGCGGTTGGCGCCGTGCATGCCCGAAGCGCATTCCCCGCAGGCATACAGGCCAGCCACGCTGGTGCGGCCGTGTATGTCGATGAGCGCACCGCCGTTGCCCGCGTGGGCGGCCAGCACGAGGTCGAGCGGGCCGCGCTGTCGGTGCTCGACGTGCACGACGCCGCCTGGGCCCTGTCGCGAGATGAGGTCCAGGTCCAGGGCGGCATCATCCAGAACCAGGCCATGGGCCATGGGGCAGTGCGCCAGCCGCGCCTGGGCCAGGTGCGCCAGTTGCGAAGGCCAGACCAGCTCGCCGGGGTTGACGAAGGCGAGGCTCCGCGTTTCCACCCAGAACCATTGCAGAAAGGTTGTGTTCACCAGCCGCGCCCCGGCGCTGGCCAGCAGGCCGTAGGCCAGGCCCGAGCCGCCAGGGCCGCAGATGCGCCGGGCGAAAAGCGGGGCCGGGCCGCCCAAGGCCGCCACCACGCTGCGGGCGCGCACGGCAAGTGTTCTTCTGCCCGCCAGGGGGCCGCGCAGGGCGCTGAGCACTGCCCCGCTGACCCGCGCGCCGGGTTCTTCCTGCGTGAGCGCCAGGGCCTCGAAGCCGTGGACGACCTCTACGCCCAAGGCGCGCGCGCGGGCCAGGATCGCTGCGTGGGCCTGGGCCAGGCCGTCGAAAACCACCGCGCGTGGGATGCTGCTGAAACACCCAGGAAAGCGCCGCAGGCTCCCGTCCGGATCGCAGCGGAAGGCCAGGCCCAGGCTGAGCAGAAACTCCAGGCAGGCCGGGGCGTCTTCGGCCAAAGCTTGGACCAGTTCCGGCACGGCCAGGCCGGGGGCGGCCAGGCGCAGGGCCTCGGCCACAAAAGCGTCGGCCTCATGCGGTTGCGGAACCTGCAGGCCCAGGGCATTGTTGCGGTTGGCGAAGGACGAGCCAGCGGGCCGCGCGTGCGGGCTGACCAGGGTCACGCGCAGGTCTGGCGCGGTCTCCTTGGCGGCCATGGCTGCGCGCAGGCCAGCCAGGCCCGCGCCGAGCACGAGGACGTCGGTCTCAAGGGTGTTCTGGCTGGAGCGGGTGTGGCGCACAGGGGCCTCCTCGCCGGGGGAAGGGGGACGGGCGGGGAGGCTGGGCTACCCGGCCATCTTTTTCTGGGCGTAGGCCAACAGTTTTCTGGCCTGCTCGAAGTTCGGGTTCAGGCCCACGGCGTGCTGTGCAGCCTCGACCGTCTTGTCCCAGCGCTGCCAGTCGAAATACAGCCGCCCCAGGTTGAAGAAGAGGTACTCGTCGGCCTGGCTGATCTCCAGGGCCTTCATGTAGTAGTTCTCGGCGCTCTGGAAGTCCTGCATCTTCCGCAGCACGATGCCGATGCGGTTGTACAGGTGCAGGGAGTCGGGGGACTCCTTGATGGCTGCGCTTAAGTAGCCCAGGGCCTCCTCGTTCAGGCCCGCCTTCTGGTAACGCTCGGCCACCTCGGCCTTGAGGTCGGCGTCGCCCGCGTATTCGGAGGTGAGGGCGTCGAAGACCTGCTTGGCCTGCTCGAACTCCTGCTGCTCCAGGTGCTTCTGGCCGCGATCCAGCTCAACCTGTCTGCTGAGTTCCAGGGCCGCGAGGTCCTTCTGGGCGCCTTCGTTGACGTCCTCCTGGAGAAGCTTGCGCATCTCGAAGATCTGCTCCAGGAGCTTCTTCTCTTCGCCGGGCGCGTAATTCAGCACCAGGGGGAAGACCTTGCGCAGCTCCTTGTTGTTGTTCAGGGCGTACACGGCGTCGTCGAGCATCTGGACGAACTCGTCGCGTTCGCTCTTCATGAGCTGGGCGCTGAGCATGATGACGATGGCGTCGTTCAGGGCCTGGGCCGCGGCCATGTACTTGCCCTGCTTGAGGCTGGAGTTGATGCTCGTGAGTCTCTGGCGCGCTTTGGTGAGTTCTCCGGACATGCTCTGCTCCTCAACGTTGGAGGGGGCGAAGGGGCTTTCTTACTTGCCTGTGGCTGAGCGCACCAGATCGCGGAAGCGCCGGAAGAAATAGGCGCTGTCGTGCGGCCCTGGCGCGGCCTCGGGATGGAACTGGATGGCGATGAGCGGCTTCTCGCGGTGGGCGAAGCCTTCCAGCGTCTGGTCGTTCAGGTTCCGGTGCGTGACCTTGAGCTCCGGCAGGTGGTCGATGTCCACGCAGAAACCGTGGTTCTGGGAGGATATCTCGATCTTGCCGGACTCCACGTCCAGCACCGGGTTGTTGCAGCCGTGGTGGCCGAACTTGAGCTTG
>MGTN01000127.1:38047-41683 GCA_001799475.1 Desulfovibrionales bacterium GWA2_65_9
CGCCAAGGGCCAAGCCCATGATCTGGTGGCCCAGGCAGATGCCCGCCACGGGATACCGGTCCGCAAAGACGCGGGTGGCCTGGATGGCGTTGGTGACCACGGACGGGTCGCCGGGGCCGTTGGAGAGGAACACGGCGTCGGGCTTGAGTTCCGTCACCTGTTCGTGGGTGAAGGTGGACGGCACCACGAGCAGGTCGAAGCCCTCGGCCGCGAGCAGACGCAGGATGTTCCATTTGACGCCGAAGTCGTAGACCACCAGCCTGGGGCCGGTGTCGGCCCAGGAGAAGCCCTTGCTCAGGTCGACGTCCCGGGTGGTCGTGCCAGTCCAGAGATAGGGCACCTTGGCGCTGACCTTGTCGGCCAGGTTCAGGCCCTCCATGCTGGGCAGATGCTTGGCCCGGGCGCACAGCCTGGCCGGGTCGAGTTCCAGGGTGGAGATGACGCCGCGCATGGCGCCATGGATGCGCAGGTGGCGGGTCAGGGCGCGGGTGTCGATGCCCTCGATGCCCATGACGCCGGCGGCCTTGAGGTAATCCGGCAGGGACTGGGTGGCCTGCCAGTTGGAGGGCTCCTTGCAGCATTCCTTGACGATGAAGGCTTCCACGCCGACCTTGTGCGACTCCACATCCTTCAGGTTGACCCCGTAGTTGCCGATGAGCGGGTAGGTCATGCAGACCATCTGGCCCACGTAGGAGGGGTCGGTCAGGATTTCCTGGTAGCCGGTCATGCCGGTGTTGAAGATGGCCTCGCCGCCGGTCTCGCCGGGGCCGGTGAAGGAGGTTCCCTCGAACCAGGTGCCGTCTTCCAGGGCCAGAATCGCTTTCATTTCTCTTGCTCCAGCAGAATTTTTACAATGTGCTTCAGGTCTTCCGGACTGTCCACCCCGTGGCAGCAGTGGCTGGTTAAGGCCACATGCAGGGGGATGGCGTTTTCCAGAAGGCGCAGTTGCTCCAATTTTTCCGTCTTTTCCAGCAGCCCCGGCGGCAGCGCGGCGAAGCGCTCCAGGGTGGCCATGCGCAGGGCGTACAGGCCGATGTGCAGCAGCGGCTGAACCCCGCCTCCGTCCCCGTCGCCCCCGTCCCCGTCACGGTCAAAGGGAATCAGCGCCCGCGAGAAATACAGCGCCCGGCCGCGCGAGTCCAGTACCACCTTGACCCGGTCCGGGCTGGCGGCCTCGGCGCGGCTTAAGGGCGAGGCCAGCGTCGTGGCCTGGACTTCCGCGCCCCCTGGCCCGGCAAAGGGGGCCAGAAGCTCGGCGAGCATGTCCGGCTCGAGCAGCGGCTCGTCGCCCTGGATGTTCACCACCACGGCGTCCGGCCCTGCGCCGAGCAGCTTGGCGGCCTCCAGCACCCGGTCCGTGCCGCTTTGATGCTCGCGCGCGGTCATGAGCGCCGGGACCTTCCAGACCTTGGCCGCGTCCAGGATGCGCTCGTCGTCCGTGGCCAGCACCACCTGCTCGAAGAAGGGGCAGGCCCAGGCGCGTTCAAAGACCCGGACGAACATGGGCTTGCCCAGGATGTCCACCAGCGGCTTGCCGGGGAAGCGTGAGGAATCATACCTCGCGGGAATGATTCCGAAACATGGGGGCAGGGTGTGCATGCGCTTGGCGACTCCGTTGTTCACTTACGCATTTTTCAGGCGTTCGGCAACTGCCTGGCAGGCGGCGGCCGCGCCGCCCCGGTGGGCGCGGGCATAGGCCGAGGCCTTGGCCCGGACCTCTGCCGGGTCCGGAGTCGCCTGGGCCAGGGCGCTGAGTTCGGCCAGCACGCCCTGCCAGTCCGGGGCCAGGCGCACCAGCCCGGTGTCGAAGACCTCCCGGCCGACCCAGGCGAAATTGCTCCACGACGGACCCGTGACCGCCGTGACGCCGTGGCCCAGGGGCTCCAGGAAGTTCTGGCCGCCCAGGTCGGCCAGGCTGCCGCCCAGAAAGGCTGCGCAGGCCAGGGAAAAGGCCCTGGAGAGCTCGCCGAACACGTCCCAGAGGAGCACCTGGCCCGGCTCGGCCCTTTGGTTCTCGCTGCGCAGGACAAAATCGATGCCTGCCTCGCGCAGGGTGCGCTCCCAGACGCAGACGCGGCGCATGTGGCGCGGGAACAGGCCGATGACCGCCTTGGGCCGGGCCGCGCGCAGGCCTTGGATGATCTGGAGGACGTCCGCTTCCTCTTCCTTGCGCACCGAGCCCAGGATCACGAAGGGGGCCTGGGCCGGGAGCAGCTCCGCAAACGCCGGGCGCTGCGGCGCAGCGTCGAAGCGCAGGCGGTCGAACTTGATGTTCATCATGCGGCCCACGCGTTCCGGCCCGAAGACCTGGCCAAAGCGCTCGGCGTCCTCGTCGGACACGGCCAGCACCTGCGCCGGCGCAAGGGTCCGCCACAGCCAGGGCAGCCAGCCGTAGCCGCGCAGGCTCTTGTCCGTCATGCGGCCGTTGAGCACCAGGGCCGGGACGCCCTTGGCCCGGCAGGCGGCCAGGAGGCCCGGCCAGAGCTCGGTCTCCAGCAGCACCACGGCCCTGGGCTTTACTGTGTCCAGGACCCTGTCCATGTTCCCTGGCAGGTCAAAGGGGAAATAGGCGGGCAGGAGCGTGACGCCGGGCGCGAGGTCATCTTTGGCCTGCGTGAGCACGCCCAGGCCCTGGCTGGTGAAGGTCGTGACCAACACACGAAGGGGCGCGCGCTGGGGCGCGGAGCCCTGGGGCAACAGTTGTGGCAGATGCCGCAGCAGCTCCCAGGCCAGATAGGCCTCGCCGCCGGAGGCCGCATGGACGAGCAGGTCGGCGCGCGGCGGCAGGCCCGAGGCCAGGGTGCGCTCGGCCCAGCCCTCGGCCAGGCGGTCGTTGCGCTTGAGGCCCGGCAGGAGCACCCGCCAGGCCAGGCCATAGAGGCCAAGGACCAGGCGCGCGGCCAGGGACAGCGGGGCGGAGGCTTCCACGACAGTGGGCTTGGCGGCCTGCACCGGCGGCCCCTAGCTTCCCGTCCGCCGGGCGTGGGCTTCCAGGCCCAGGCGCACCAGTTCGGACACCAGGTCCTCGAAGGAGAGGCCCACGGCGGCGGCGGCCTTGGGCAGCAGGCTCGTGGGCGTCATGCCCGGCAGGGTGTTGGTCTCCAGCAGCTGCGGGCCGTTCTTGTCGGCCATGAAGCCCTCGACCATAAAGTCGGACCGGCTGTAGCCCTCGATGCCCAGGGCCCGGTGCGCGGCCAGGGCCATGCGCTGCACCTCGCTGGCCAGGGTCGGGTCGATGGGCGCGGGGCACAGCTCCTCGGCCCCGTCAGCGGCGTACTTGTTCTCATAGTCGAAAAAGGCCGAGCCGGGCTTGGGCCGGATCATGATCACCGGCAGCGCGGTCTGGTCGAGCACCGCGCAGGTCAGCTCCACGCCGGGCACGCAGGTCTCCACCAGTGCCTCCTGGCCCAGGGCGAAGACCTTGTCCAGGGCCGGGCCGAACCCGGCGCCCTCGCGCACCAGGCTCATGCCCAGGCTGGAGCCGCCGGTGTTGGGTTTGATGAAAAGCGGGTAGGGCAGGTCGCAGGTGCGGTCTTCGCCTTCCTGGCCGCAGTAGAATCGCCAGGCCGGGGTGGCCAGGCCGAAGCGGGCGTACACGGCCTTGGCCGCGGCCTTGTTCAGCGCCAGGAACGAGGC
>MGTN01000127.1:41694-43803 GCA_001799475.1 Desulfovibrionales bacterium GWA2_65_9
GGGTCCAGGAAGCGCACCTCGTGGCCCAGGGTCAAGAGGGCCTGTTCGATCTTGCGCGCCCCGGAAAGGGACACCTCGCGCTCAGTCGACCAGCCGCCCGCGATCAAAATCATGCGCATTGAGGTCGATCTCCAGAAGCCGGCTCAAGGCATCTTCGATGTCCTTGGCCTGGCGGTTGGTGGTGTGGATGCGTTCGCGAATCTCCGGGGTCTTGCCGTAGCGGTCCAGCAGGTCGTCGAAGCGGTCCTCGATGTGCACGATGCGGTCATGGGACACGCGCTTGTCGCCGTAGAGCACGGCCAGCGGCGTGAAGAAGCGTTCCATATCCACCGCAAAGGGCCAGTAGACATGGTGCATGACGCCCATGGACAAAAGCGGGTTGCCGGTGAGGGCCATGGCCCAGGCCCCGCCGAGCTGGCTGTGGTTGCCGCCGTGCTTGATGCAGTAAATCTTGGCCAGGTCGTGCAGCAGGGCTGAGGCGAACACCGTCTCCACGTCGACGCCGACGCCGCGTTTTTTTCCGGCCTCGGCCAAAAAGCAGGCCACCTGGGCAACACTTCGGCTGTGGGCGCGGATGTGCTCCGGCATCTCGAAGCGGTCCCACCAGGCCACGCACTGGGCCTCGCTCGGCACGCGCCAAGGCTTGCCCGCTTGCCGGCCCGGCTGCCGGCCTGAGAAGGGCGGCGGGGGCAGGGCCGGCCACATGGGGGCCATGGGGATCTTGGGAGTCATCCGGTTCATGCACACCTGATTCTGTTGGTCTGTAGGGGGCGCGCGTGCGCCTGTCTATGAGTAGCAAGGCCGGGTCGAAAAAGAAAGTGCGGGTTCCCCCCTTTCTCTGCGGGGCATGGCGAAAATGGCCCTTGAATTTTTATCGCGCAGGGGCTACAGGAGGTGTTGGAAATTGATGGGCGTGCTCGTGGGCCTTGCCTGCTGGTCATGTCCAACTGGTGTTGAGTGGCCATTATGCGATGCGCATAAATACTTTGATGGAGGAGGTTCAAGCATGGCTATTATTGAGTACAAGACCAACAAATTTGAAGTGGACGAGGACGGCTTCCTGTTGAAATTTGAAGACTGGAACCCGGAGTGGGTTGAGTACGTCAAGGAAAGCGAAGGCATCGCCGTCATCAGCGAGAGCCACCAGAAGGTCATCGACTTCCTGCAGGACTACTACAAGAAGAACGGCATCGCGCCGATGGTGCGCATCCTGTCCAAGGTCACCGGTTACAAGCTCAAGGAAATCTACGAGCTGTTCCCGTCCGGCCCCGGCAAAGGCGCCTGCAAAATGGCTGGCCTGCCCAAGCCCACCGGCTGCGTGTAATTCGTCTCCCTGGGACTTCAAGGGGTGCGGGATTGCTGATTCCGCACCCCTTTTTTGCGCCCTTCACTCGGCTTTCTTGCCCGCTTCTCCCGCATTTTGGGGATTGCAGCTACATGGCAGTTCGGAGCGGTTTTGCACCCCACTCCTGTACCCCGATGACGTTTGGGGCACAGCTGACCTGTCCTCCTCAATCCATTCCAGGGAGTGTGCTTGCGTTCCTGGCCAAGGAGGAAGGGCTATGAGCACGAAGGGGAAAGTGCGAAACCGATCATCACCATGCTGGGGAAAGCTGAAGATGCTTGGCTCTCAACATTGCAGTGGGCGAGATTGGCCGTGTTCCAGGGATCTTTGAGCAGACGTTCTACCGTTGGCGCAACGCGCGCCAACGGCCCACCGCCACCATGGCCCACACCCCCTCCACCAGCCCGAAGGGCCAGGCCCCCTGCAGGAATCCATAAGCCGAGCCCAGGACGCAGGACCCGGCAAAGGCCAGCACGAACCAGGGGCTCTTGTCCTCCAGGGCGTAGAACAGGAGCATCAGGCTCACGGCCACCAGGCCGAACAGGGTCAACGCGTCCATGTTGCCCTCATTTCATTGCTTCCCTCGTGGGTAGCGATACGGGTCTGTTGCGACAGGCTGCCGCTAGCACCCGTCCCCGCTGCCGCAGCAGGACTTGCCCAGGCCCCCGCGCCGGGCCTTCAAGGCCTCCAGCCGGGCCAGGCCATCTTCGCCATAGGCCAGGGCCAGGGCATCCTCGATGAACCCGGAGCAGGCTGCGGGCAGG
>MGTN01000127.1:43818-51736 GCA_001799475.1 Desulfovibrionales bacterium GWA2_65_9
AGGATCGCGCGCGGGGCCTCGCCCAGGGCGCTCACCAGCACGGCCCGGCAGTCGGACAGGAGCCTGGCCAGATCCTCCCAGCGCGAGGGGCCGCAGCCCGCGGACGGGGCCAGGCGCTCCTCGATCATGCGGAAGCCGCCGCTTTCCGCAAGGCCCCAGATCTGGAAGCGCTTGGCCTCGCCCAGGTGCAGGTTCACCAGCAGGCCCTCGCGGGTGGCCACGGCCACGTACGGTCGGTCGCTCTGGTTCTGCGGGGCCAGCTTGCTGCAGGCGGACAAGACGCCGCCCAGCTCTGTGGAGCGGTCGTTGCACAAGAGGCCCACGGCGTCGGCCCGGCAGCGGCGGCAGTGGGTCATCTGCGGCACCATGTGGCCGATCTCCGCGCGCAGGGCATGGACAGCCTCCTTGCCCGGCTCGGCCAGCTCGCCGAAGGGCGTGCCCGCAGTGGGATGCATGGGCATGCAGTTCATGAGGTCGACGCCGAGCTCGCGGGCCTTCTCGGCCACGGCCTTGATGGGCGCGTTGTTGTCGATGGTGTTCACGCCCGGAATGACGATGGTGTTGACCTTCACGGCCAGCCCTCTGGACTTCAATCCTGCGATGGACTCCAACTGCCGACCGAGGATGAGTTCGGCCGCGGCCTGGCCCCGGTAGACGACATTGCCGTCGCGCACCCAGGCATAGATGTTCGCGCCGATGGCCGGGTCCACAGTGTTCAGCGTCACCGTGGCGTGGGTCACGCCGAGGCTGGCCAGGTCGTCCAGGTACTCGGGCATGGCCAGGCCGTTTGACGACAGGCAGAAGAGCATGTGCGGATATTCCTTGCGGATGAGGCGCATGGTCTCCAGGGTCTCGGCCGGGTTGGCCATGGGGTCGCCGGGCCCGGCGATGCCGATGACCGTGATGCGCGGCTCCTTGTCCAGCACCTGGCGCGTGTATTCCAGCGCCTGGAAGGGCTTGAGGATGCCGCTGGTGACGCCGGGACGCGACTCGTTTACGCAGTCGTACTTGCGGTTGCAGTAATTGCACTGGATGTTGCACTTGGGCGCCACCGGCAGGTGCACCCGGCCGCAGGTGCCGGAGGACTCCTTGTTGAAGCAGGGGTGCTTCACGGACTTCGGGTCGACAACAGCAAGGGGGGCGGAAGGGATGATGGTCTGCATGGTCGGCTCCTTTCTCTGATAGGTCAGGCTGCTAGAGGTACCCGTAGCCGATGTCGGAATCGTTCTGCTTCTTTTCCAGGACCAGGTTCACCAGGCGGTCGAAGAGATTCTGCGCGCCCCGGTAGCCCAGGTGCAGCAGGCGCTGGCCGCCGAAGCGGTCGTGGATGGGGAAGCCCACCCGCAAAAGCGGGATGTTCCAGTCGCGCGCGGCCCGCTGGCCCTTGCTGTGGCCCACCAGCAGGTCCGGGGCCAGGCCCTTGGCCTCCTCCACGATGTCGAAGAAATCCGCGCCCTCACGCACAATGGGCATTGCGCGCAGCACCGAGCCGCAGGCTGCGTCGATGTGCGCGGCCAGGTTGCGGTTCTTGGCGCCCGTGGCCACCAGCACGGGCTTGATCCCGATCTCGGCCAAAAAGCTCGTCAGCCCGATGCACAGGTCTTCCTCGCCGTAGACCACGGCTTTCAAGCCCGAGACGTACTTGTGGCCATCCACCAGGGCGTCGACGTAGCGGCCGCGCTCCAGCGCCAGCTCGCGCGGGGTTTCGACGCCGGTCACGGACTTCAGCGCCGCGAAGAAGCTGTCCGTTTCGCGGATGCCCATGGGCAGCCCCAGGCGGAACAGCGGTACGTCAAAGCGCCCGTTGAGCGAGCTGCCTGCGGTGTCCTGATGCGTGATGGCCCGGCCGAACTCGATGCTGGCGCGCGCGCCGGACATGGCCCGGATGTCGGCCACGCTCGTGCCGCCCGAGGGGATGTTCTCGTATTCCAGCAGGGCCGGGCCATCGAGGGTCTCGGAGTAGTCCGGCAAAAGGATGGGCTCCACGCCGAAAGCCCGGCAGATCTCCTTCAGGTGGCGGATGTCGGCCGGGGAGACCATGCCGGAGAACAGGTTCACGCGGGAGTTGGCGGGCGCGGCGTCTTCCTTGTTGCCGGGGCAGAGCTGGTCGGCCATGGCCTTGACCGCGCCGTGGAAGCCGTCCATGTGTGTGCCGGAATAGCTGGGCGTGGACACGTGCACGAGCTCGGCCAGGGGCAGGTCGCGGAATTCCTCGCGGAATTCGGTGAGCAGGCGGGCGACATCATCGCCGATGGTCTCGGTCAGGCAGGTGGTGGCCACGCCGATGACGCCCGCGCCATACTTCTGCATGGCGTTGAGCAGGCCCTTCTTGAGGTTCGGCCCGCCGCCGTAGATGGCATTCTTCTCGCCCAGGGCCGAAGAGGCGATGTCCATGGGCTCGCGGAAATGGCTGATGATGTAGCGGCGCATGTAGGTGGCGCAGCCCTGGGAGCCGTGCAGAAAGCTCACCGCGCCTTCCACGCCCTTGAAGGCCAGGGTGGCGCCCAGCGGCGTGCAGAGCTTGCAGGCGTTGGTGGTGGAGACGTTGGACGGACCATTGTATTGGCCCTTGTACTCGGAGCTGGCTCCGGGCTTGGCCTCGGCCTTGCTCTCGCTGACGGCCTGCATGACGGCTGTGTCGCTCATGGCCTACGCCTCCTTGTCTGTGTTGCTGGGGCTGGCGCTGTTCTGGAGTTCCCGCCGGGGCACGAATTGCCAGATGGGGCTTAAGACCGAGGCGTGCACTTCCTTGGCGAAATTGAGCATGCCCACAAAACCTTCCAGCGCGATCTTGCGCTCGTGGTTGTGGTCGCAGAAGCCCACGCCGAGCTTGAAGGCGATGGGCCGTTCCTTGACCCCGCCGACAAAGATGTCCACGTCCTTTTCCTTGAGGAAGGCCGAGAGTTCGAGCGGGTTGGCGTCGTCGACCACGATGGTGCCGGGCGCGCAGATGGCCGCCAGCTCGCGGTAGTCCTCCTCGGTGCCGGTCTGGGAGCCCACGATGACCACCTCCATGCCCAGGTGCCGGAAGGCCTTGACCAGACTGAAAGCCTTGAAGCTGCCGCCCACATACACGGCGGCCTTCTTGCCTTCCAAGTCGCGGCGAATGTCCTTGAGCTGCGGCATGAGCACGGCCAGCTCGTCTCGCACCAGCTCGGCGGTGCGCTCCATGATGCCCCCGTTCGGACCGGACAGGGCCAGCTCGGGCCGGGTCAGCTCGAAATGCTCGGCCACGGCGTACAGGCTCTCGGCCACGTCCTCGATGCCGATCCAGGAAACGCGCAAAAATGGGATGCCGAAGTCGTCACGCATCATCTTGGCCAGGTCCTGGGTGGAGCCGGAGCACTGCACGAGATTCAAGGAAGCGCCGTGGGCGCGCCGGAGGTTGTCCACCCGGCCGTCGCCCGTGATGCCGGCCACCACCTCGACGCCCATGCGCTTCAGGTAGTCCGTGATGATCCAGGTCTCGCCAGCCAGGTTGAAGTCGCCCATGATGTTCACGGACAGCTTCGAAATATCCGAGGTGTCGCCAGTGCCGACGAGGGTGCGCATGGCCTTGCATGCTGCCAGGTAGCCCTCGCGCTTGTTGCCCTTGAAGCCCTCGCTCTGCACCGGGATCACCGGGATGCCGTGGCGCTCGCTCGCGGCCTTGCACACAGCGGCCAGGTCGTCGCCGATGAGGCCCACGATGCAGGTGGAGTAGACAAAGGCGGCCTTGGGCTCGTAGCGGGGGATGAGCTCATCCAGCGCCTTGGCCAGCTTCTTCTCGCCGCCGAAGACCACATCCAGCTCTTGCAGGTCCGTGGAGAAGGACAAGCGGTGCAGCTCCGGGCCGCTACTGAGCGCGCCGCGGATGTCCCAGGTGTAGGCCGCGCAACCAATCGGTCCGTGCACCAGATGCAACGCGTCGGCGATGGGGTACAAAACCACGCGTGAGCCGCAGAACACGCAGGCGCGCTGGCTCACGGCCCCGGCCAGCGAGTCGCGGTTGCAGGCCATGCTGAAGTCGCCCTCGCCAATGCGGTGGATCTGGTCCTTGCGCTCCTCGAAAATCGCAGTGCGTTCCGCGTGGATCGCCGTGCATTCTTCGGGGCAGGCGATGCTTTCCGGTGTGAGGGCCTTGGCTGTCTCGGTCATGGTGGACTCCCTTTCCCGCTGCCCTAGGGCAGGGTGCGCCGCAGGCAGACGAGGTTTGTGGGCTCAAAACCGCAGGCGCGGTAGAAGTCGTGGGCCCCGGCGTTGTCGCGGTCGGCCAGGAGTTGCAGGCGCGAGGCCCCCAGGCGCAGCCCCCAGGCCTCGATGCGCGCGAGCAAAGCCTTGCCGATGCCCTGGCCGCGCGACCCGGGCCGGACCACCACGTCCTCCACCAGCAGCGCCGGGCCGCCCTCGGCCGTGGAGACGACCACCTGGGCCGTGGCCATGCCAAGGATGCGGCCTGCGCCGTCGTCGCTGCTGACGGCCACCAGGGCCAGCCTGGGCTGGCCGGGCTGGAGCAGCAGTTCGAGTCCGGCCTTCTGCCGGGCCGCATCCACCGCGAAGTCCGCCTCCAGGGCGAAGAGCAGGCCCAGCAGTTCGGCCAGGGCGTCGAGGTCCTGGTTGCGGGCTTCGCGGATGGTGCAGGCGGCAGGCATGTGCGGCTCCTTGATTTGCGGCAATCGGACTAGGACAGCAGGTATTCGGCCGCAGGTCCGCCCGCAGGCTCGCCTGCCTCCAGGCCGTCCAGAATGGCGTCGATGGCCTCTTCGCTGTTGACACCCTTGAACCAGAGGTTGTCCGGCTGGACGACCAGGATGGGGCCTTTCTCGCACTGCTTGAGGCAGCCGGTGGTGGCCACCTGCACGTCCAGGCCGCGGTCCAGGATGCCTTCCTCAATGTATTGCAGCAGGCCGTCGGTCTGCTTGTGGCAGATGCCCTTGGGCTCCTTGCCCAGGCGGAAGCTCTGACAGACCAGGATGAGTTTTTCGGGCAGGGCCATGATGGTGCTCCTTTGGAATGTGTTTGTTTGTTGATAATATTGATTAAATATTCTGGCTAATTGGCTTTGACGCGCTTCTTGCAGCCCTTTTTGCCGCCGCCGAAGAGGGTGTCCACCGCGCCCTGGATCTGGGCCTCGCCGGTGAGCACGGTGATGCCCTTGGTGGCCAGGAACTCGCGCGGGGGAGCCCCGGCGCTGGCGGCCAGGATGGCGAAGCAGTCGTGCAGGGTCTCGGCCAGGGCTTCCCAGCGGGCGTTGCCGCTGCCGGGCACGCCTGTGGACACGGGCTCCGGGGCCTCGCGGGTGCCGATGAGGCTCGGCAGGCCGTCGCTCTCGCGCGGGCCGAAGATGAGGAAGCGCACGGCCTGGCCCAGGTGCAGGTCCACGTCCAGGCCGCTTGCGCTGGCCACGGCCACGTTGACCCGCGCGCCCGAGGGTCCTGGCAGGGCCGGGATGAGGCACAGTTCCGGGGTCGCCTGCTCCAGGCCGACGATGCTCTGGCCGCAGGAGTCAAAGGCCGGCATGATGGTGATGCAGCGGCCGGCCAGTTCGCGCAGTTCTTCCATGCGTGCGGCGTCCGGGGCCTTGGGCGCGCCGACTTCCCCGTCCACCGGATCGCAGCAGGCCGGATCGCAACAGGCCGGGCCACTGCAGACAGGATGAAAGGGCACCAGGGCCAGCATGTCCGCGCCGAGTGTGGCCACCACGCTGGCCACGTCGGCCACGTGCTCCTCGTTGATGCCCGCGATGACGGTCATGTTCACCTTGACGAAGAGCCCGGCCTCGCGGAAGGCGCGGATGGCCCGGGTCTGCTCGTCCACCAGCAGGCGCGCGGCCTCGGGCAGGGGCAGGGTGCGCGTGCCGGGGCGTATCCAGGCGTAAAGCTGTTCCACGATGAGCGGGTCCACGGCGTCCACCAGCACGGTGACATGCGCCAGGCCCAGCCTGGTCAGCTCTTCTGCGTGCTGCGCAGCGGACAGCCCGTTGGTGGCCAGGGTCAGGGCCAGCTCCGGGTGCTTCTGGCGCACCAGGCGCAGGGTCTCAAAGGTCGGGCCGGGCTCGGCCAGGGGCTCGCCGGGGCCGGTGATGCCGACCATGGAAATACTTGTGCCCTCGGCCAAAACGCGCTCCAGCCACTGGGTCACGTCCCTGGGCGACAGCGCGCGGCCAGGGGTTTCCGGCTCGCCGAAGCGGCGGCGGATGGTGTGCTTGGCGGCCACGGGCAGGTGGATGCGCCCGGCGTGCGCGCGGGCATTGGCGGCAAAGCAGGGATGCCCGGCGGGGTTATGATCGGTGTCGGCGGCTGGCATGGGGCGGCTCCTGTTGGTGCGGACGGTTGTCTTGCCGGAAAATTATCTTGCCTGAAGACTGTCCCGCCCCCGGCCTGGGTTTTTGAGGCCCAGGCCAGGGGATCGGGGGAGGTTACAGGGTCAGCTCGAACTGGATCTCGGAGTCGTCGCGGTCCTTGCGGTCCAGGATCAGGCCCAGGATCTTTTCCAGCAGGCGCAGGCCGCCCTTGTAGCCCACGGTGGGGAAGTACTGGTGCCCCACGCGGTCCAGGATCGGGAAGCCCCAGCGCAGGAAGGGCAGGTCCTCGTCGCGGGCGATGTACTTGCCGTAAGAATTGCCCATGAGCAGATCGACCGGCTCGTTCTTGATCCACTGGTGCAGCAGGAACAGGTCGCCGCCGGTCTTGACGTTGACCTCATAAGGCAGGTGCGCGGTCAGCTCCTGGATGCGCTTCTCGAACTTCTTGCCCGGGGTGCCGGTGACCAGGTGCGTGGGCCACATGTCGATGGACACCAGGAACTCGGTCATGGCGATCAACTGGTCCGGGTCGCCGAAGAGCGCCACCTTCTTCTGGTAGAAGTACTGGTGGGAGTCGCTGATCATGTCCACCAGCTGGCCGCGCTCGCGGGTGATCTCTTCGGGCACGGAGGTCCCGGCGATGATCCTGAGCGCGTCGACGAAGCGGTCCGTGGCCTTGAGCCCAAAGGGCATGTCCAGCACCTTGCAGGGCACCTTGCAGCGTGTGTCCAGGCTGCGTGCGGCGTCCGCGCTGCACCATTCGCCCAGCGCCAGGGTGCCGATGGCGTCGCCGGCCTCCTTGAGCTCCTTCATGGTCACGCCGCCCTCGGGGAACATGTGGTACTCGCCGGAGAGCGGTCCGTTCAAGACACCGGAGGTGTCCGGGAACATGGTGATGGGCACGTTCATGAGCACGGCCAGGCGCTTGAGCTCCTCCATGTCCGCGGGCTCGACCCAGCCGGGGATGACGTTGACCTTGCCGTTCTTCTTGCCCGTGGACGCACTGATCTCGGTCATGCCCTTGACCATGTTGGAGAAGCCCGTGACATGCGAGCCGATGTAGCTCGGCGTGTTGCAGTAGATGACGTGCTTGCCCTCCGGCACCAGGCCCTGCTTCTCCGCCTTGTCGCGGATCTGCTTGATGTCGTCGCCGATGGTCTCGGACAGGCAGGTGGTGTGCACGGCGATGACTTCCGGCTCGTAGACCGTGAAGATGTTCTCGATGGCCTGGAGCAGGTTGGCCTGGCCGCCGAACACGCTGGCGCCCTCGGTGAAGGAGCTGGTGGCGGCGCTGATGGGCTCCTTGTAGTGCTTGGTCAGGGCGCTGCGGTGATAGGCGCAGCAGCCCTGGGAGCCGTGGCTGTGCGGCAGGCAGCCGTGGATGCCGAGTGCGGCGTACATGGCCCCGATGGGCTGGCAGGTCTTGGCCGGGTTGATGACCAGGGCGCTGCGGTCCGTGATTTCCTTGGGTGTGTGTCTGAGCAACATAGTGTGATCCTCGCTATTCCCAGACGTAGGTGGCCGAGAGTTCGGGGTTCTCCTGCCAGGGGGCCTGCATGTAGCCCCAGACCTTGCTGTTCACGAGGCGGTCGATCTCCTTGTAGAAGTTCACCGCGCCCTTGAATCCCGCGTAGG
>MGTN01000127.1:51750-52091 GCA_001799475.1 Desulfovibrionales bacterium GWA2_65_9
TAGCTGTGCAACTGCTTGAGCGGGATGCCGAGCTTCTGGATGGAGTACTTCTCCTTGATGCCCGCGCAGAAGAGGTCGGGCTTGATCAGCTCCACCAGCTTCTCGGCCTCGTACTGGTTGAGGTCGTCGATGATGAGCGTGTCCTTGCCCATGTCCGGGATCAGGCCCTTGTAGTCCTTGAACTCGAAGCCGGCCTCTTCGAGGCTCTTGAGTTCCTCGGCGCTCTTGCGTGGGAAGTAGCGCTCGGCGTCGGCCTCGACCTCGATCTCCTCGATGTTGCGGGAGTCGGCGTCGACCTTGAGGTTCGGGATGACGTGGCGGCCCTCGTAGTCGTCGCGGTG
>MGTN01000127.1:52141-60239 GCA_001799475.1 Desulfovibrionales bacterium GWA2_65_9
GCGGTCGATGAGGGCCTTGTCGCCGAAGTACTGGCCGATCTTGCGCAGGCTCTTGGCCGTGGCCTCGGCCCCGATGAAGTTGACCTTGATCCAGGGGATGCCGAACTTGGTCTCCAGCATGTCGGCCACGTAGTTGATGGAGCGGTGGCACATGACGCAGGACAGGTCGGCCGTGTGCGCGCTGGCGAACTGGTCGTAGCTTGAGTTGCCGGAGAAGGTGGCGATGTTGGTGATGCCGCACAGCTTCAGGACGCGGTCGATCTCAAAGCCGTCGCCGCCGATGTTGTACTCGCCGAGCAGGTTGATCTTGTACTCGCCGGACTTCTTCTCGTCGTTCAATCCCACCAGGTGCTTGAAGACCTGGTTGTTGGCGATGTGGTGTCCGGCGGACTGGGACACGCCCTTGTAGCCCTCGCAGGAGAAGGCGAAGACGTTGCAGTCGCCGAACTTGTCCTTCATTTCCTTGGCCACGGCGTGGATGTCGTCGCCGATGAGGCCCACGGGGCAGGTGGCGAAGATCGCGATGCCCTTGGGGTGGAACAGGTCGTAGGCCTCCTGGATGGCGGCCCTGAGCTTCTTCTCGCCGCCGAAGATGACGTCGGAGTCCTGCATGTCCGTGCTGAAGGCGTAGGTCATGTAGTTCTCGCCGCTCTCGCCCGCGTCGGTCTGGTTGCGGCGGGTGAGCCAGGCGTAAAAGCTGCAGCCGATGGGTCCGTGCACCAGGTTCACGATGTCCCGGGTGGGGCCCATGATGACGCCCTTGCAGCCGGCGTAGGTGCAGCCGCGCATGGTGATGATGCCGGGGATGGTGCGCACGTTGGCCTGGATCTCTGGCGTGGTGTTTGACAGGGCCTCATTGATGAGGATGGATGAGGCGCGCTTGCGGGCCACCTTGGGGGGATACTTCTTGAGCATCTCCTCCTTGACCTCGGCGGGGGTCCACTGCGCTGGCTTGTTTTCTGTGGCCATGACTGGCGGCTCCTTGCGTTTATGATGGGCCGTTAGATGATGGACTTTTCGCCGGATTCGGCGGTGCGGACGCGCACGGCGTCGCTGACTGGCAGCACGAAGATCTTGCCGTCGCCGGGCTTGCCGGTCTGGTTGACCTCGATGAGGGTCTTGACCACGGCCCCCACGGCCTTGTCCGGCACCACCACGGAGACCACGCGCTTGGGGTACAATTTGCCCTTCTCGCCCAGGAGCGCCACGGCCTCTTCGTAGCCGCTGGCCGCGCCCTGGAGCACGTGGGGGTTGACCAGGCCCACGCCCCGGCCTTGGGCCTCGTGGGCGAAGAAGCCGTCGATGCCGGCGTCGGTGAGGGCCTGCTTGGTGCGGTTCATCATGTTCATGCGCACCACCGCGATGACTTCCTTCATACAGGCTACGCCTCCTCGGGTGTGGCCGTTTCGCAGACGCCGGAGCTGACGGTGTAGACCTCGTCCACGGGGCAGATGAAGATCTTGCCGTCGCCAAAGGCGCCCTTCTTGCCGGAGCGGGCGGCGTTCATGATGGTCTCGACCACGAAGTCGCGGTCAGCGTTCTTGACCACGCTCATGAGCATGGTCTTGGGGATCTCGTCGCAGGTGACCTCGCCGATCTTGATGCCGCGCTGCTTGCCGCGCCCGGCCACGGAGAACTTGGTCACTGCGGGGAACCCGGCGTCCATGAGGGCTGCCAGGACGTCGTCGGCTTTTTCGGGACGGACGATTGCTCTCACCATGATCATATGCGCTTCCTCCTCGTCTTTTCGTTGTTGTTAGCAGGCTTCCATGAGGCCGAAGTCCATGAGCAGCTTTTCCAGGGCGTCCATTTCCAGCGGCTTCGGGATGACGTAGTTCTGGTTTCCGTCGATGGCCTTGGCCAGGTTGCGGTAGTGGTCGGCCTGACCAGCTGTGGGGTCGAACTCGATGACGGTCTTGCGGTTGATCTCCGCGCGCTGGACCATGTTGTCGCGGGGGACGAAGTAGATCATCTGGGTGCCGATCTGGCGGGCCAGCTCCTCGATCATCTCCTTCTCGTTGTCCACGTTGCGGCTGTTGCAGATGAGCCCGCCCAGACGCACGGTGCCGCTTTGTGCGTACTTCATGATGCCCTTGCAGATGTTGTTGGCCGCATACATGGCCATCATCTCGCCAGAGCAGACGATGTAGATCTCCTCGGCCTTGCCGTCGCGGATGGGCATGGCGAAGCCGCCGCAGACCACGTCGCCCAGGACGTCGTAGAAGGCGTAGTCCAGGTCTTCGCTCTCGTGGTAGGCGCCGAGCGACTCCAGCATGTTGATGGAAGTGATGATGCCGCGCCCGGCGCAACCGACTCCGGGCTCGGGGCCGCCGGATTCCACGCACCAGACATCGCCGTAGCCGCGCTTGCGGATGTTCTCGAGCTCAACGTCCTCGCCCTCGTCGCGCAGGGTGTCGAGCACGGACTTCTGGGCCAGGCCGCCAAGCAGCAGGCGGGTGGAGTCGGCCTTGGGGTCGCAGCCCACGACCATGACCTTGCGGCCCATTTCAGCCAGACCAGCCACGGTGTTCTGCGTGGTGGTGGACTTGCCGATGCCGCCCTTGCCGTAGATGGCCACCTTTCTCATTTTCTTCATGACGAACTCCTCTCGAAATGGGTTTGGGAACACGACCCCTAAGGCAAGGGCCGTGCCAGTACTCACGCGTTTGCGTAACTGCGTGATATCAACTTATTTTTTCTCGCCAGAGGGGGCGATATCGGCTACACTGCCGACACATGCCTACATACCAATTTTGTAGGAACTACATTTATGTATGCTAGCGATGGGAGGGGTATGGCTCAGGTCAAGATGCTGTAATTGCATTGGTTTGCCTATGTTAGAGGCAACTGGCACCAGAGGTGCAATCCCCCTTGCCAAGACCAGGGAGGAATCATGCTCATCGACAGCACACTCAGGGAAGGGGCACAGGCGTATGGAGTCTATTTCGCACCCGGCGTCAGGCAACGCCTGGCCGGGATCCTGGCCGCGTCCGGGGTGGACGAGATCGAGTGCGGCTGGCTGGGCCAGGACGGGTTGGCGGAGTTCGTTGGCTGGGCCAGGGCCAGCCTGTCCGGGCTTGCGCAGGGCGGCCCGGCCCTGTCCGTCTGGTGCCCCTGCCGCGAGGCCGACGTGCGCCAGGCCGCCAGCCTGGGCGTGGATCGCCTGAACATCGGTGCTCCGTCCTCGGCTGCGCATCGCCAGAAGCGTCTGGGGCTGTCGCTTGTCGAGATGTGCGAGCGCGTGCGCAGCGTGGTCTCCACGGCCAGGGCCGGAATGGTTCCCTACATCTCTGTCGGGCTGGAGGACGCCTCGCGCGCGGCCCTGCCCGAGGCCCTGGCCCTGGCCCGTGCGGCCCTTGGGGCCGGGGCGGCGCGCATCCGCGTGTCGGACACCGTGGGCGTGCTCACGCCCCTGTCCACGGCCCGGCTGGTGGAGGCCTTTGTGCGCGAGCTTGCCGTCCCGGTGGCCTTCCACGGCCACAACGACCTGGGCATGGCCACGGCCAACGCGGTCACGGCCCTGGAGTGCGGCGCAAGCTTTGTGGACGTCTCGGCCCTGGGCCTGGGCGAACGGGCGGGCATCGCGGCCCTGGAGGAGGTGGCCGCCTGGCTGGGCCTGCGTGCGCCAGCCGTTCAGGCCTACGACGTTCCGGGCCTGCGCGAGCTGTGCCGCGTGGTGGCGAGTGCCGCCCATGTGCCGCTGGCGCGCAACAAGGCCATCGCCGGGGAGGACGTGTTTGCGGCCGAATCGGGCCTGCACGTGCACGGCCTGCTGCGCGACCCGGCCCTGTTCGAGCCCTTTGCCCCGGAGGCCGTGGGCGCCACCCGGCGCGTGGGCGTGGGGGCCAAGAGCGGCGGCGCGGCCCTTGACGCTGCGGTCGGCGCGGCGCTGTCCCGGCTGCGTCGGCCGTCCCATAGCGCGGACCGGCGCGCTGGCCGTCGCGATTGCGGGCAAGAGTCGAGTCTCCTGGACCGCGTGCGCAGGCTGGCTGGCCGCCTGGGCCGCCCGCTCACGGATTCGGAACTGCTGGGAGTCCTGTAACCCGCCCTGTGGGGCGAGAAGGAGAGCATCATGAGCCTGGCGCATGTCTTCAAGCACATCCTGGACGGCCTGTGGGCCCTGGGCGGCATCGGGGCCGCAGCGGACCTGGGCCTGGATGATCGGGGCCTGGATAATCTCGGCCCGGGCTGGGGCGAGGGTTGTCCTGTCCCGGTCAGCAGCAAGAACACCCCCCTGGAAGGCGAGCCATGCCGGAAATCCTGCCCGATTTCTTGAACGGCCTGCTGCTCCCGGCCCTTGTCCCGCTCGGGCTGACCTTCAAGGTGGCGCTGACGGCCACGGCCGGGGCCTGTGTCCTCGGCCTGGGGGCGGGCTATGCCCTGTCGCGCCGCAGCCTGCCGGGCCGGGAGCTGCTGGACGCCGTGTGCACCCTGCCGCTGGTGCTGCCGCCCACGGTCATCGGCTACTACCTGCTGGTGCTCTTTGGGCGGCGCGGGGTGCTTGGGCAATGGCTGCAAGAGACCTTTGGCGTGAGCCTGGTCTTCACCTGGCAGGGCGCGGCCCTGGCCGCCTGCGTGGTGGCCTTTCCGCTGGTCTGCAAGGCCGCGCGCACGGCCTTTGAGGGCGTGGATGCAAATCTGGAGTTTGCGGCGCGCAGCCTGGGGGCCGGGGAGGGCAGCGTGTTTGTGCGCGTGTCCCTGCCGCTGGCCTGGCGCGGGGTGCTCGCCGGGACCATGCTGGCGCTGGCCCGGGCCATGGGCGAGTTCGGGGCCACGCTGATGCTCGCCGGGAGCCTGCCGGGCCGTACCCAGACCCTGTCGCTGGCCGTATACGAGGCCGTGCAGGCCGGGCGCGACAACGAGGCGCTGTTCCTGGTGCTGCTGACCTCGCTGGTGTGCATCCTGCTGCTGCTGGCCTCGGGCAAATTTCTCAAGCTGTCCCCAAACACCTGAACCCTGGGAGTTCGACATGCGGAAGTTGAAACTTGTCCTTGGCGCTCTGGCCCTGACCCTGCTGCTCATAGTCCCTGCCGCCCCGGCCCAGGCTGCGGAGATCATTGTCTCCGCCGCAGGCAGCCTGACCAACGCCTTTGACGCGGTGAAGAGAAATTTTGAGGCCGCGTACCCCGGCGTGAGCGTGGTGACCAACTACGGAGCCTCGGGTGCGTTGCTCAAGCAGATGGAGAGCGGCGCGCCGGTGGACGTGTTCGCCAGCGCGGACCAGAAGACCATGGACGAGGCCGTGGCCAAGGGGCTGGTGGACCGGGCCACCAGGCGCGACTTCGCGCGCAACTCCATGGTGCTGGTGATCCCTGCGGATTCGAAGCTGAATCTGAAAAGCGCGCAAGACCTGGCCCGGCCGAGTGTGGCGCGCATCGCCCTGGGCAACCCGGACGTCGTGCCCGCCGGGCGTTATGCCAAGGAATTCCTGGAGCTGTCCGGCCAGTGGGTTGGGCCCACGCAAAAGTACATCTTTGGCAATAATGTGCGCCAGGTCCTGGACTACGTCACGCGCGGCGAGGTGGACGCGGCCTTTGTCTTCGCCACCGACGCCATGCAGGCCGGGGCCAAGGTGCGCGTGCTGCAGGCCGCCGACGGCAAGACCCCGGCCCTATACCCCGTGGCCATCAGCGCCACCAGCAAGAAGCCCGGAGCCAAGGTCTTCGTGGACTATCTGCAAAGCGCCGAGGGGCAGCGCATCCTCAGCACCTTCGGTTTCAAGAAGCCATAAGGGGGCTTGGTGGCGCTACGCCTGGACATCAAAAAGACGCTCCGCTGCGGAAGTTGCGGGTTCGAGTTGTCGGCCTGCTTCGAGGCCGAGGGGCGCTCCATCGTGCTCTTCGGGCCTTCGGGCTCGGGCAAGACGCTGACCCTGCGTGCCGTGGCCGGGCTCATGGCCCCGGACGCCGGGCGCATTGAGCTGGACGGGCGCTGCCTGTTCGATGCCGCGCAGGGGCTCAATGTGCCTGCCCGCGAGCGCGGCGTGGGCCTCGTGTTCCAGGACTACGCGTTGTTCCCGCACCTGTCCGTGGCTGCGAATGTTGGCTTCGGGCTGGGCCGGGGGCTGTTCGGACGGCTGGACAGGGCCGCGCGCTCCCGCGTGGTTGAGTTGCTGGACCTGGCTGGACTGACCGGCCTGGCCGAGGCGCGCCCGGACCGGCTCTCCGGCGGCCAGCGCCAGCGCGTGGCGCTCTTGCGCGCCCTGGCCAGGAGCCCGCGCGCCCTGCTGCTGGACGAGCCCTTCTCGGCCCTGGACCCGCTGTTGCGCGCGCGCATGCGCCGTGAGGTGCGCTCCCTGTGCCAGGCTCTGGGCACGCCCACACTGCTCATCACCCACGATCCCGAGGACGTGGCCGAGTTTGGCGGCACGGTGGTGCTTTATGACGAGGGCCGGGTGCGCCGCGTGGCGGCCTTCAGGGACGGTCCCGAGGGCGGTGACGAGGGGGGCCCTGGCGCGTGTGCGCTGGTCCTGGGCGAGCGCTTCAGCGCCTATGGCTGAGTCGACACGAGATTGTCCAATTCTGTGAGACATAAGGAAGCGCAATGGGGATTAATTTACGTAAATGTTATTCCGTCTATTTTGAAGATTGTAAAAGCATTAAATATTACCACGCTATTACTGGGTGTTGCTGTGTATCGGTCGGCCGACGCCGTGGCGGCATTGATATTGCTTTAGCTAGGCCATGACAGTCTTACTCGGAAATCTCAAATTGCAGGTGCTCTCGTCCATCTGCCAGATCATCGACACGGCCCTCGACCTTGAGCGCGCCCTGTCCGAGGTGCTGCGCATCCTGTCCGAGTCCCTGAGCATGAAGCGCGCCACCATCACCCTCATGGACCAGGAGAGCGAGATGCTGGTCATCAGCGCCTCCCACGGGCTAACCCCAGAGGAGCGCGAGCGTGGCGTGTACGAGCTGGACGAGGGCGTCACCGGGCTCATCTTCCAGACCGGCAAGCCGTACGTGGTGCCGGACATCCGCCACGAGCCCCTGTTCCTTGACAAAACTGGCTCGCGCCACCTGGAGAAGGGCCGGGTCTCCTTTATCGGCGTGCCCATCACCTCCCACGCCCGCTGCCTTGGCGTGCTCAATGTGGACCGGCTCTTTGGCGACGAGGTGAGCTACGACGAAGACCTGAGCTTCCTCACGGTGGTGGCCACGCTCATCGGCCAGTTCTTGTCCCTGAACGAGAAGATCAAGGCCCGCGAACAGGCCCTGGTGCGCGAAAACGTGTCCCTGCGCTCGCAGATCACCCGCGAGCGGCGCGGCCCGTATATCGTGGGCAAGTGCATGGCCATGCAGGAGGTGGAGCGGCAGATCCTCAAGGTGGCGCCCACCCGTGCCTCAGTGCTGTTGCTGGGTGAGTCCGGCACGGGCAAGACCCTCATCGCGCGTATCATCCACGAGTATTCTGAGCGCAAGAACCACGCTTTTATCAAGATGAACTGCGCGTCCATCCCCGAGAACCTGTTGGAGAGTGAGCTCTTCGGCTACGAGAAGGGCGCGTTTACCGGGGCCACAGGCTCTAAGCCCGGCCGTTTCGAAGACGCGCACCTGGGCACCATCTTTCTCGACGAGATCGGCGAACTGCCCCTGGGCATCCAGGCCAAGCTGCTGCGGGTGTTGCAAGAGAAGGAGTTCGAGCGCCTGGGGTCGAACCAGACCCGCAAGGTGGACGTGCGCGTCATTGCCGCCACCAACCGCGACCTGGGCGAGCTGACCGAGCGGGGGGGGTTCCGCTCCGATTTGTTCTATCGCCTGAGTGTGTTCCCCATCCAGGTGCCGGCCCTGCGCCAGCGCAAGGGCGATATCCCGGCCCTCTTGAACCACTTCATCGACATGGTCTCGCGCGAGTATGGCCGCTCCCTGTCGTTCACGGCCAGGGCGCTTTCGGACCTGACCATGTACGACTGGCCGGGCAACGTGCGCGAGATGGAGAACCTCATTGAGCGGCTGGTCATCATGAGCGATGGCGAACGCGTGGACGCGGTGTTCCTCAAGCCCTACCTGAACCCGGCGGGCATGCAGAGCCACACCCAGCCCGACCGCGGCCAGGGGACGCACGTTGCGGGCGGCACGCCGCTGCGGACCATGGAGCG
>MGTN01000127.1:60264-65299 GCA_001799475.1 Desulfovibrionales bacterium GWA2_65_9
TGTAACGGCCTCAACGATTCATTGTTGCATGACGCAGAGGCAGCAATAGAGCAGGGCCAATCACGCGACGATCTTCATGTTCCAGTGTCGTCGCGTGTGGCGCAGTATGCCCCCCCCCAGCCACGCTGGCGTCATTTTCGGAAATCCCCTCAAACTGCGAACCGTCCGCAATACTCTTCCCGCATTATCCGTTGGCGCAGTCTCCGGTGCCGCACTGCACCTCCGCTGAGAGGCCGGTGCGCTGAATATGGGATGAAGATGGGCCGGGTGAGCACACGCATGGTTGATTCCGCGCGTGTACAGGGGGAGGGGGGGGCTGTATCCCAAATGGAGGCAGCCCCTTGTAAAGGGTTGCCTTTTCGGGCACCGTCAGGATGCTCATAGCTGCTACAAGAAGAACGGCATCGCTCCCATGGTGCGCATCCTGTCCAAGGTCACCGGCTACAAGCTCAAGGAAGTCTACGAGCTGTTCCCGTCCGGCCCAGGCCAGGGCGCCTGCAAGATGGCTGGCCTGCCCAAGCCCACCGGCTGCGTGTAATCCCGCGCCGAATTGTGTTCCCAAAGGGCGGCGGCGAAAGGCCTGCCACTATTTTTTATTGGGAATCGGCGGCTTCGGCTGGCCGCCCATTTTTGTGGTCCGCCAACCAACCGGAGGCTCCCCATGCCGCTCATGACGCCCACCTTTGCCACACAGGCCCGTGCCAATGCCTGGGCCAACGAGTTGCTCTACGCCGAGCTGACCAAGCTTTCGCCCGAGCAGTTCGCGCAGCCCTTCGGCGTCAACTTCGGCAGCATCCTGGGTCTGGCCAACCACACCATCCTGGCCGACCAGGCCTGGCTCCAGCGCCTGAGCGGCGAGGGCCAGCCCGTGACCCCGGACACCTTTGCCGCGGCTACGGATTTTGCGGCTCTGCGTATGATGCGGGAGGCCGAGGATGCACGCATCGTCGCCTTCGCGGACAATCTCGACCCTGCGCGGCTTGGCGAGGTGCTGCACTACGCCAACCTCAAGGGTGAGCCCCGCAGCGAACCCTTTGCCCTCTGTCTGGCGCACTTCTTCAACCACCAGACCTTCCACCGGGGCCAGATGCATGCGCTGCTTGGCGTGCTGGGCTTCAGCCCGCCGGACCTGGACCTCATCTTCTACCTGGCGGCGCAGCGCGCCTCTGCGTCGTGAGCCCCCAGTGACACGCGCGCCACGCGCGGCGGGCATGGACTCGCAGGCGCGGGCGGTGTATGCCCTTCGGGCCGGGGAGCAGGCCGCTTGGGCCGCCCCGGAAATCGACGCAAAGGATGGTAGCCCGTGAGTCTTGAGCTCCTCGACCAGTTTCACGACCCTGACCTGTGCAAGAGCGTGTTGAAGCGCCTGGAAGCCGCCCTGACCGGGCCGTTGCGCTTCATGGAGGTCTGCGGCACGCACACCGTGGCCATCTTCCGCAGCGGCCTGCGCTCCATCCTGCCGAAGGAGATCATCCACCTCTCCGGCCCTGGCTGCCCGGTCTGCGTGACCCACGAGTCCGAGGTCAACGCCTTCCTGGATCTGGCCGAGAACCCCAAGGTCATCATCGCCACCTTTGGTGACCTCATGCGCGTGCCCGGCAGCAAGAGCCGCACGCTCAAGGCCGCCCAGGCCGACGGCGCGCGGGTCGAGGTCGTGTACTCGCCGCCCGACGCGCTCAAAATCGCCGCCGCGAATCCGGACGCCACCGTGGTCTTCCTGGGCGTGGGCTTTGAGACCACGGCTCCGGGCGTGGCCGCCAGCCTCAAGATGGCCAAGGCCCAGGGCATCACCAACTACCGCGTTTTGTCCTTCCACAAGATCGTGCCCCCGGCCCTGGACGCCCTCCTGTCCGATCCAGACACGGACATCGACGCCTTCATCATGCCCGGCCATGTCTCGGCCATCATCGGCCTGGCGCCGTACCTGCCCGTGGCCAGCAAGTACGGCAAGTCCGCCGCCATCGCCGGTTTCGAGCCGCTGGACATCCTGCAAGCCCTGCTGTTCCTGGCCGAGTGCAAGCGCGACGGCCGCGCCGAGGTGGTCAATCTGTACCGCCGAGTGGTGCGCGACGAGGGCAATGCCAAGGCACGCGCCATCATGGCCGAGGTCTTCACCCCGGCGGACGCCCTGTGGCGCGGTATCGGCAACATTCCGGGAAGCGGCCTGGAGATCAATGACGCCTACGCCGCCTATGACGCCAAGCGCGAGTTCGGCATCACCATCACCGAATGCCCGCCCCTGCCCGGCTGCAAGTGCGGCGACGTTTTGAAAGGCAAAATGGCCCCGAACCTCTGTCCGCTCTTCGGCAAGGCCTGCACGCCTGCCAAGCCCGTGGGGCCGTGCATGGTCTCCACCGAGGGCTCCTGCGCGGCCTACTTCAAATATCAGGTGGACTAGAACACATGAGCGACAAGGTACTCCTCGACTACGGCTCCGGCGGCAAGGCTTCCCAGCGCTTCATCGGCGAACTGTTCCTGAAGAACTTCGACAACCCCGAACTGCGGCGGCTGAACGACGGCGCGGTCTTGAGCGTGGGCGCGCGCATCGCGGTGAGCACCGACACCTTCACCGTGGACCCCATCTTCTTCCCCGGCGGCGACATCGGCGCGCTCAGCGTGCACGGCACGGTCAACGACGTGGCCATGATGGGCGCGCAGCCCAAATACCTGACCTGCGGGTTCATCCTGGAGGAGGGCCTGCCCATCAGCGATTTGACGCAGATCGTTGAGTCCATGGGCGCAGCCGCGCGCGAGGCCGGGGTCTGGATCGTCACCGGCGACACCAAGGTGGTTCAGAAGGGCGCGGCGGACAAGATCTTCATCAACACCACGGGCATCGGCGAGGTCATCATCGACCCTGCGCCAGCGGGCGACCTGGCCCGGCCCGGCGATGACATCCTCATCAGCGGGACCTTGGGCGACCACGGCCTGGCGATTTTGTCCACGCGCCAGGGCCTGTCCTTTGAGACCCCGGTGAAGTCCGACTGCGCCAGCCTGAACCACATCATCGTGGAACTGCTGCAGACCGTGCCGGACGTGCACGTGCTGCGCGACCCCACGCGCGGCGGCCTGGCGACCACCCTGAACGAGATCGCCATTGCCTCGGGCGTCACCTGCGAGCTCATTGAGGACGTGATTCCGGTCAGGCCGGAGGTCAAGGGCGGCTGCTCGCTGCTCGGGCTGGACCCGCTGTACCTGGCCAACGAGGGCAAGTTCATCTGCATTTTGCCGGAAGCCCAGGCCGACGCGGCGCTGAAGCTCATGCACGCCAATCCGCTGGCGGTGGACGCCAAACGCATCGGCACGGTCATCGCCAACGAGAAGCCCGGACAGCCGGGCCGGGTGCTGCTCAAGACGGGCCTGGGCGGGAAAAGACTCTTGGGGATGCTCGAAGGGGAGCAACTGCCGAGGATTTGCTAGCCAGCGCGCCCAAACCCACAAATGCAAACCGCCCGGTTTCCGAGAGGAGGCCGGGCAGTTTTGTTGCGGGCTTGTACTTGTTTCGGTGGCTTGGTAACGTTAGCTCAATGCCTCGGCGCGGGTGCGGGGGCGCGTTCCAAACCTGCCCAGACGTCTATCGCTGGGGGGGACAAAGGGGGGACAATGGAACAACCAATGATGAAGAAAGGAAATAGGCCTGGCGTCATTACTGTTTTTTTTGTCTTATGCTTGCTGTATTTCGTTGTGTGGTATTTGTGGCGTCATGAATCGATCCGTCTTTTTTCAGAGTACAAAGACCCAAATGAGTTGGCTGCTTTTGGCGCAACTAGTGCACTCTTTACCGGGCTGGCAGTCGTAATCTCTGCGTTCACTGCGGCATTGCAGTTTCAGTCTTTGACTGAGGCGAAAGTGGAAATGGCCGAGCAGAGAAAAATGTTGGACTCTCAATTGAAGACGCTTGAAGTTCAGTCGTTTGAAAGCTCATTTTTTAGCATTCTGGAAATGCATCGTGATTATACTGATTCGTGTAATGGCATTTGGTATGTTGAGAAGTATATTGCAGGCATTCATGCGAATGTCGGGCGTATACTTGAAGCATATAATGTGGCATCTGATAGGATTGAAGAAGGAGAGGCTGGGAAGTTAATAAACCTATGCTGTGTTGTATTAAGGTATGTAGACGGTGCAAAATTTCTTGAAATACAGGAAAAGCAGTTTTATATTGATATTTTCAAGACGCGCATTTCTGAGGGGGAATGCACTCTACTAGCGATGCATTTTGTTGGGAAAAATGGTGACCCCAAAATGAGGACTTTGGTAGAGGCGTTTGCACTATTTTCGATCCACAGGTTGGTGGCTGTCCCAGAGGAAATTAAGAGTATTTACAGTCCACGAGCGTTTGGAAATTCTCCCTGATCATTACCCCCTCACCCCACCGCCAGCGCCCCCTCGCCCATCTCATACCCCAGCGCCTCAAGCCAGGCCGTGATCTCCTCGCGCGCGCCGCGTGAGGCCACATTGGCCAGGATGAAGGGAGCAGAGGGCGAGTAGGGGGGGATCGCCTCGCGCGGCAGCACCGGGATGCCGTGGATGCTCTGCCCGATCTTGTTGGCGTCGATGTCCACGTAGGCCTCGATCTCAAGCCCCATGTCCAACAACGGCGCCAGCTTCTGCCTGCTCACGCGGCCAGCGCCCCAGACCCACACGCGCGGGTGGCCGGGATTGTGCCGGATGAGCCAGCGCCACAGATACTGCGCCTTGATGCGCGCAAAGGCCTCCACGCTGTACTCCGCAGCCGTGCGCGAGAGCCGCTGCGGCGGGTCGTTCCAGACGAGGATTTCCTCGGCCACCTTGCCCATGCGCACGCCGCGCTCCAGCCAGCGCAGCCACTGCTCGTAGTCTTCCGGGAACGGGCTGGCCCCGGTGGCAGCGCCTGTGTTGGGCCGCGCGCCGCCCAGGCGCTCGAACAGCTCGCGCCGGAACATGACCGACGGGTTGGCGATGGGCGAGTCCACGAAGCGGCCCGCGCTGATGGCCTCGGGCGTGGTCAGCGTGTTCAGCCAGTCCACATGCACGGCGTAGCCCTGGCGCGCGG
>MGTN01000127.1:65307-65494 GCA_001799475.1 Desulfovibrionales bacterium GWA2_65_9
CGCCATGGCCGCGTTCCAGGTCAGGGCCACACCCAGGTGCGGCTGGCGCAGGGGCCGGACGCGCGCGTCGCGCTGGGCATAGCCTGCGAGCACGTCCCAGGTTGTGTCATCGCTTCCATCATCTACGGCGATGATTTCGAAGTCCGTGAGGGTCTGGGCCAGCAGGCTGTCCAGGGCCACAGGCAGC
>MGTN01000127.1:65530-70882 GCA_001799475.1 Desulfovibrionales bacterium GWA2_65_9
ACTTTCGGGATGCCGGACACGCTGAAGGCCCGCCTGCGCCTGCTACCGGTCGGGGTCTGATTGCAGGTCTGGGGTCGACTGGCGGTCAGGATCGGATTGCCGGTCAGGGGCAGCTGCGCGGCGTTCGGCCACGGCAATGCCCAGGCGGCACACGCCGCACAGGCCCGTGCTGGTGGGCGAGCCGCAGCTCTCGCACGGGGCCAGGGCCGCGCCGGACTGCTGCTCCACATGGGCAAAGGCCGGGCGTCCGCGCAGGAGGAAGCCGTCGTAGAAGGCGATCTTGGTGCCGGGGCTGGTGTACTCCAGGTTGGCCCAGAGCTCCTTGTGCCCGGTGAAGCTGGCCCCGCCGCTGTACGGGCAGGGCGCGGAGTGGATCTCGATGCCGTTCAGGAAGGCGTAGCAGGCCGTCTCGAACTCGGTCAGGCGATACAGCGGCTTGATCTTGCGCGCAAAGCCGCTTTCGGCCTCCAGGCAGGGGCCCTGGTCGGACAGGTAGCCCGCGTCCCAGCGCAGGGTGTTGGCGAACAGGCGCGCCACCTCGTCGTCCAGGTTGTGGCCCGTGGCCAGCACCTGGAAGCCGCCTTCCAGGGCCACGCGGTTGAACCAGTGGCGCTTGATCTTGCCGCAGGCCGAGCACACCGGGCGGTTGATGTACTTCTTCACATCCGGAATGGGCAGGCCGTGCTTGGCCAGCTCCACCACGTTGAGCTTCAGGCCGTGGCGCTCGCAGAAGCCCTCGACCTTGGCCCGTGCAGCGCTGGAGGACACCGGGATGCCCAGGTCCACGTGCAGGCCGGTGACGTCATATTCCAGGCGCGAAAGTTCGAGCATGAGCGTCAGGCTGTCCTTGCCGCCGGACAGGGCCACGAGCACGCGCTCGCCGTACTTGATGAGCGCGTGGTGGCGAATGGCCTTCTCCACCTGTCTGGTGAAATATATGGCGAAGCAGTCGCGGCAGAAGGCGGTGTTGTGGCTCGGCAGGGATACTTCGGCCGGGGCCTTGCATTTGCGGCATATCATTGGGTGTTTCTATCCTGTGCTTCTGGCCTGTGCTTTTGGCCTGTGCTTCTAGCCCGTGCTCATGACCTTGCGGATGCGGATCTCGTCGCCGTCGTTCAGCCTGCTGTCCGGGGTGAGCAGGCGGCCCCCGCGGATGATGAGCGCATCGTTGACGCGCAGGCCCAGGCGCCGTTGCAGCATGAGCACGGTGTTATGACGCGCAAAGGTCAGGGTCTCGTTGTCGGGCTCCACAAAAACGGTGATCATGGTCGGGCGCTCCTTGGCGAATGTGTGTGGCAGAGGTGCGCACATCGGGCCGGGATGTCAAGGCCCGGGCTGCGATTGTAGGAGCAGGAATTATTGCTCACACAATTCTGTTGACCACAGTGGAATTCAGGCTATACAGTTCAGAATAGGAAGAGCCAAGCCGCCAGGAGCGTCACTATGACCGACAGCAAGCCCAAGATATTAGTTGTTGACGACGAGAAGCACATCCGCATGCTCTACCAGGAGGAACTGGAGAGTGATGGGTATGTGGTGGCGACCGCTGACGGGGAAGAGCCCATCGAGAGCATTCTGGCGCGGGAGAACCCGGCCGTGGTCATCCTGGACATCCGCCTCGGCCCCAGCCGCTCCGGTCTGGACATCCTGCAAACCATCCGCAGCCTGGACGCCAAGTTGCCGGTGATCTTGTGCACCGCCTACGACAGCTTCCAGCATGACCTCAAATCCATCGCTGCGGACTTCTACGTGGTCAAGTCCGTGGACCTCTCCGAACTCAAGGACAAGGTGCGCCAGGCTTTGGCGCGCAGTCCGATGGGTAAAAACTAGCGATTCTTTTCGCGAATCTCGTAAGTGAAGTGGCGGTCCTGGAGCCAGCGCACGCCGAAGAGGTCGCGCATGCCCACCAGGGCGCGCTGCCAGTTGCTGTACTTGGACACGCCGGCGAAGCGCTCGCGGTGGTTCACCGGGGCCTCGGCCACGCGCGCGCCCTGAAGCTTCATGAGGGTCGGCAGGTAGCGGTGCATGCCCTTGAAGCGCGGGATGCGGATGAGCATGTCGCGGCGCATGACCTTGAGCGAGCAACCGGTGTCGCGCACGGACTCGCGGGTCAGGCGGTTTCTTATGGTGTTGCCGATCTTCGAGCCGATGCGCTTGCTCCAGGTGTCCTGGCGTTTTTTCCGCCAGCCGATGGCCATGTCAAAGCCCTGGTCGAAGAGCGTGAGCATGGCCGGGATGTCGGCCGGGTCGTTCTGGAGGTCGGCGTCGAGGGTGACGATGATCGGGTGGGCGGCGTTGTCGAAGCCGGCGCAGAAGGCGGCGGACTGGCCCCTGTTGCGCGTGAAGGCGAGATAGCGGGCCTCGGCGTTGGCCTGGGCCAAGTTCTTCAGGGCATCGAGGCTGCGGTCAGTGCTGCCGTCATCCACGAAAACGACCTCCCAGGCGCGGGCAAGCGGGCGCATGGCCTGGGCGATCTCCTCGAACAGGCGGGGCAGGTTCATTTCCTCGTTGTACACAGGGATGACGATGGAGACGGGCAGGGTGTTTGGCATGGCGGTTGTATAGGAAATTTCCGGGCCGCTGTAAATAAGCGTTGACAGTGAGTGTGCGGGGATATAGAAAGCCTTTCTCGACGCGACATTTGTTCGGTCGACGTGTCGCGGGGTGGAGCAGTACGGTAGCTCGTCGGGCTCATAACCCGAAGGTCGTAGGTTCAAATCCTGCCCCCGCTACCAAGAAGATCAGGGGCTTGCAGCAGAAATGCCGCAAGCCCTTTTTCTTTTCCCCACACCATTCCCCACACGGGGGGCTGTGCTGGCCTTCTCCTCGAACTTCTCTCCAAGGCCACACTCTTCAAACTGCCGGTCCGTCTTCTGGTCCGTGGTGCTGACCCTCACATATCCTTTCGCCATGACCTTGTCCTCCAAGGTGGTGGGGTGTCGTTTGCCACGTCACGAAAAATAATGGGCGTTAAGCGTATACGTGTTAACATGATCCAGGGCAAGAATATGGATCACGAAGAACATGGCCTTCTCGGACCAGGTTTAGGGGGGCAGGTCAGCTGGGATACTAAACGGGGGGAAGGTCATAAGTATAAAACTTAAAGTGTTGGGCTTCGAATGATTACGAATACGGCGCTTTACAAATAGTGCCACTCGCCATAACGTGTCTTCACTTATCAAGACAGCAAAGCTGCGAGGTTTTTAAGATGCCGCCAGAAGTGAAATTGCCCAAGGCCATACGCGAACGACTTAAGATAACTTCGGTACTTGGAACCTTCCACGGTGGGCAAAAGGATGTATTCATCGCACAAACGGAGACTGAGCGAATTGCCGTTAAGTGGGTTCGTGGGTACGCGACCGAACGCGATAAGCGCGAGGTCGAATTCTACGAGAAGTATAAAGACGCCCGTGGCATACCCAAGGTGCTGGAGGTAATTCAGGAGAACCATGAGCTAATTATTGTGGAAGAGTATCTTCCCGGTAGGAATCTCGCTGACTGTGCGGGCGAGTTTATAGGGCAAGACAAGAAAATTGGAAAGCTGCTAAGAGATGTTTGCGGAATTATGGACCAATTTTGGGACGGTGACATTGTGCATCGAGATTTAAAGCCAGCAAACATAATGATAGCGGACGACGGGTCGCCCACTGTTATTGATTTTGGTATTCACAGGAATCCTGAGAATACGACTATAACAGCCACTGGCGCACAACCGGGTACAGCCGTGTTCTGTGCACCGGAGCAATTACTGCCAGGCAAGAGAGAGATTTCATACAGAACGGATTTTTTTTAGTTTAGGAGTCATCGCGTATTTATTAAAATATGGAACATTGCCATTTGGGAATAATAGAGATGACATCGTAAAAGTATATGAGACGGGAACTCTGACATTCCACACCGATGAGGGGTGCGGATTGAACCACTTTTTTCGCAACGTATTGCAAGTTCCCGTTGGCAATCGGCCAAGAACGTCCGCAACATTTCTGTCGAGGGTGCCAGAATGAAGATATTACACCAGCTTGGTCACAACAGAAAATGGGCGATAGACTCATACTTCGACAATGGCATTGGAGATGGCTTTATTTTTGGGGCCTATAACTGCACGATGCCTGATTTTGTAGAGAAAATGTCAGGAAAGCAAAAAGAAGAATATTTTGACATATCATTTATTGATTTGCAGTATTACGGGAGCAAGCACTCTGACGGAGGAAAGCTTGCCACATATGATTTTCATCCAATTCATATGCCAGCAGATGGAAGTACCGTAATTGATGGAATAAGTCACATTGAAAAAGGCGTTGCATTTCAAAGAGCTTTGAACCTGAATAACATTATTGTTCCAACAGTGCACTACGCTGCGTGTGACTTACTAAAGTGCAGTAGCCTACTGTCGAATGTGAACAAGGTTATTGGGCAAAAGCGTGGGCCGAATGAAGAACTATACATGACTCTGTGCATTCCGAAGGATGGGATTGTTAGCAAAGAATATGTAGAAGATTTAATGGAAAGTGCGACGGACAAGAAAATTCATTTTGATGGTTACTATATCGCATGTGAGCCAATTGTTGAGTACAAAAAGAAAATCAGCATCGACTACAACTACTACAATAATCTATTGTATGTTTTAAAAACGTTGAAAAATCAAGGGTTCAAGACCATGCTGGCATATGCCAACTGGGATGCTATAGTGTTTTCCGCGCTTTGTGACATCGATTATGTGACCATTGGCACATACGAGAATCTTCGAAACTTTAACTGCGAACGTTTTACGGAGACCATGCCCGGTGGTCCATCAAAGGGGTGGTACTTCTCGGAGCAACTACTCAATTTTGTGAGAGCACAAGAGCTAGATATGCTAAGGGCAAACGGGTGTATTAATGTAATTGCAAACGCTCGAAATGTGTTTTCGGACACCATCCTAGACGTTAAGTTTGATTGGAATACGCACAAACCAGATGTGCACAAGAATTACTTGCTCGCCATCTCGCGTTTGCTTGAAACAATAGGCTCAGAGGCGGATATCGGGGTTCGCGCCTCTGCACTGATGGTCATGGTGGAGCGGGCTAGGCAGGCGTATAAAAATTTGGAGTCGAGGCGCGTGTATCTCCAAGATGAAAGCTCAGATTATCACCTGGGGATGTGGATGACATTTCTTAAAAGTCATGCAGCCTAGTAAGTAATTCTTCGTTTAGCATCATTTTCATGACAGCATTGATTGGTTTTTCGGCAGGAGGGTCAAACACGGTTGTTAGTTGCCCCGTATCGCTGATAGTCATGAGGCCAACCGCCAGCCGTTGAAACATAACCATGTTGTGTTTGGCCTGTGTCGATTTATTGTCAGGAAGGCAGACG
>MGTN01000127.1:70892-72538 GCA_001799475.1 Desulfovibrionales bacterium GWA2_65_9
GTTCGCTGAGCGATGAGGCATGCTTGCAATAGCTTGTCGATGGTCCCCTTAAGAGTCCTATCGCTAATTTTTGTGGCTGATGAGAGCCACTTTATATTCTGGCCTGGCCACGTTGTGACACAGTTGTACACGAATAGGTCTGTCTGGTTGAGCTCATTCTTCGTTCTCTTCGCCGGTCTCTCAGCGTGAGCAACGACAATATCAGCGACACCGTACCCTAAACTCACCTCGTTGAGGACTACTGTCTTTGTATTTCTCTCTATTGTCTTGCAAAACGGTGATGCCTTATGTATCTCGCTGACAATTTGCTCTGTAAAGGCGACCTCACTGCTATACATGGCACACCCTCACAAAAACATACGACGCATCATCGTTGTTGCGGCCTGAAACAAGCCTTGCTATTCCATTGTTGACATTGCGTATTTTTTTTAGATTAAGTGCCTTGTGGAATTCAATTTTGTTTGATTCAAGCAAAGAGTACAACCCATCTGTTGCAATTAGTAGCTGGCTCACTTCATCATTTGTACGCCATTCTGTAGGCTCGTCAATTTGCAAATTTTGCTTTCCAAGGAATTTCGTTATTACGTTGCTGCCTTCAGCGAGTGAGTCGTCACGCGTTAATTTTTCAATATATTGTTTTGATACGGAATAAGCCCTTGTGTCTCCAACGCTTGCGATTCCTATTGGGCATTCTGCATCATAAGGAATTGCAACAACTGTACACGTGGTGTATGGGCTGGTGTATTTGCTGTCGAGTATGGCATTATTCGCAGAGGCCAATAAGGCACGGATGTCTACCATCCCAGCGCTTGTAAAATCTCTTGCATGTGCAGCAATTTGTCTTATGGCAATATTGACTCCGAACTTTGAATGCGGTTGGCTGCTCACGCCGTCAAGCACAGCAAAGATACAATGGTCTTTTTCTCGAGAGTGTACTAGCACGCCATCCCTATTAGATGAGCGCATATTTCCCTTGATGGAGTCGTGTATATATTGTATATATCGGCGCGGCATTGTCTGCGACCTAACCTTTTTGCACGCTACAGTAACAATGCTTGGCTGCTATGCGAGTCGCTTTGTGTATCAAGTCGTGCAAGGGGGCGAGGTTCTCTTTTTCGCTATAATCAAAGGGCTAGCCCTAATTGGGCGGAAAAAACTTAACCAAATTTCCGCTGTTTCGTCCACTACTATTCTGTGCCTAGTGTGGCGTTCGCAAAACAACATGGCTTATTCACTATGTGCAACTGGCTGTAACTATTACTGTTCGCAACAATTTAGCGGCCATTCTATTTACCGAACGTCACACTAGAGCCTGAGGTGTCTCTGACCTGCCTGGTCAGCGAGACCCTCAGGCCATGGGTGACTATTCTATCCCAGGTAGCGTTTGCCAAGAGAATATGGCGTGGAGTACTTTTAACGCCTGTTGCGTCTGGTGTCTCGCTAGGAGACACGTCGTTTTGGATATTCACCTGGACCCTCTTCGAGTCAGAGGGCGGGGACTTGGCAAGGGCCTTATCCACCCGCTCCAGGTAGTTGACCTGCCTATACTTTCGGACCAGTTGAACTTGAGAGAGTGGCCCCTCTTGACCACCAGTCCTTAGCCTCGCCTATTGTACATGAGCATCCGCACCAACGGCCTTGAAATC
>MGTN01000127.1:72554-76995 GCA_001799475.1 Desulfovibrionales bacterium GWA2_65_9
CATTCTCCGTCCGGGCCGAGGCGTCCAATCCACCCCCCACTAATTGCCCGGCTTCACGCCCCCGCCCCCAACTCTACGCCGCGCCTGTTCCAATTCGTTCTCATACAGAGGCACGAGGGATTTGCCTCCGTCCTTGCGCCACAAGATACGGCCACCCTTCGCGGCATCAAGGCGCGCTTTGCCCAAAGCAATTGGGTCTTTCCAGACTATCTTGCCGTTTTTGTCCAAATTATACGACAGGCCTAAATCGGTGAAGATCCCCAGTCTCTCACGGATGGCGGCAAGGCTGCCCGCGCCCATGTCCCAGAGTCGCACGGTCTTTTCAGATGCCGAGGCCAGACGTTTTCCGTTCGGGCTGAAGGCCACGGAATTGACGTCATCTGTATGTCCCTGAAGCACTGCCAACTCTTCGCCCGTTTTAGCATTCCAGAGTCGCACGGTCCTGTCCGCTGATCCCGAGGCCAAGCGTTTCCCGTCCGGGCTGAAGGAGATGGAGGAGATCGGACGCTTATGTCCCCGAAGCACAACCAGCTCCTTGCCCGTCTCGGCCTCCCAGAGGCGTACAAAATGGGATATGCGACAACCCAGGGCTAGGTGCTTCCCGTCCGGGCTGAATGCCACGGAGGTGAGACCATCCTCGTGTAGCTTAAACGCTGCTAGTTCCTTGCCCGTCTTGGCATCCCAGATGCTCACGGTCATGTAAGAGATCGAGACTAGGCGTTTCCCGTCAGGGCTAAAGGCTACGGAGTCGTTATATATCTCCTGTCCCTTGAACACCGGCAGTTCCTTGCCAGTCTGGGCATCCCAGAGGCGCACGGTATTGTCCGATGATCCCGATGCCAAGCGCTTGCCATCCGGGCTAAAGGTCACGGATGTGACACGATCCTTATGCCCTTGGAGCGCTGCCAGTTCACCACCTGTCTCGGAATCCCAGAGACGCACTGTCTTATCTCGTGAACCCGAAGCCAAGCGCTTCCCGTCCGGGCTGAAGGCCACAGAGTCGACAGCCTGCGTATGTTTCGTGAGCACAAACAGTTCGTTGTTCCTCTGTGCATCCCAGAGTCGTACGGTCTTGTCCATTGATACCGAAGCCAAACACTTGCCATCCGGGCTGAAGGCCAAGGAATTAATATAGTCAGTATGCCCCCGGAGTTTGGCCGTTTCCCTGACGGTCTGAACATCCCAGAATCGAATTGTACCGTCCGCTGAACCCGAGACGATGAGCTTGCTGTCTGGGCTGAATGCGACGGAATTGACATAGGTGGCATGCCCGCCGAGCACAGCCAATTCCTCGCCTGTCTCAGCATCCCAGAGTCGCACGGTCTTGTCCCATGATCCCGAGGCCAGATGCTTGCCGTCCGGGCTGAAGGCCACAGAATGGGTACCTTGCATATGTCCCCGGAACACCGCCAGCTCCGTACCTTTCTCGACATCCCAGAGTCGTACGGGGCCATCCCATGATCCCAAAGCTAAACGCTTGCTGTCAGAGCTAAACGCCACGGAGTGGCAATACATTTCTTTTCCCTTGAACACAGGTAACTCAGTGCCAGTCTCCGCATTCCAAAGTCGCACGGTCTTGTCGTCTATTGAAACCAAAAACTTGCCGTTCGGGCTGAATGCCACGGATTCGACACGATCCTTATGCCCATGGAGCACTGCCAGTTCCTTTCCTGTTTCGGCATCCCAGAGTCGCACGGTCTGGTCCCATGATCCTGAGGCTAAATGCTTGCCGTCTGGGCTGAAGGCCAAGGAGGTGACAACACCCGTATGTCCTGGGCTCACAGACAGTTTTCTGCCCGTCTGAGCATCCCAGAGTCGCACGGTGGTGTCATATGCCCCTGAGGCCAGACGTTTACCGTCTGGGCTAAAGGCTATGCAGGTGACATGACCCATTGGTCCCTGGAGCACAGGCAGCTCTTTACCTGTCTCGGCATCCCAGAGACGCAAAGGTTCATCGCTTGCCCATGCCTCTGATCCTGAGGCTAGGCGTTTGCCATCTGGGCTGAAGGCTACGGAGAGGACACTTCCCCAAGAATGTCCCTGAAGAACTGCCAGTTCCGGAATAAACCGAGCCATAGCATCCGCCGCTCCGATCCTGGCCGCGTCGCTGTCAGTCAACTCCAGGGAACGTCGGTAATGGATGAGGGCTGTGCCCCAATCCTGCTGTGCCCTGGCGGCATGTCCATAGCCAGTGTAAATGTTTGCCAGTGTGCTCCGGGCCTGGTTATCGCTCTGTTCAGCCCTTTGCTTCTCCGCCAAAGCCTGTTTGGCGTTCTGCTCGGCCTGCGCAGCGTTCTTGTCCGACTGTTCGGCGTTCTGCTCAGCCCGTTTGCTTTCTGCCACGGCCTGCTTCTCAGCAATCGTCTTTTGCTGGTACAATATTCCTAATACGATGGCCGCAAGCAGTGCGCTAATCAACGCAAACGATGTGATACTCAATTTTATGGCCAACAACTCATTTTTCCGTTCGGCCTCTTCTCTTGCCCAGCGTTGCCAAAGGTCATCGAAATGCACCCCCAGGAAACGTGCAATATACATCACAAGTGTTCGATTCTTGCCATCCTTGCCTTTCCTGACATCGGCTGCGAGAGGCTCCGGCGCACGTATAGACGTGATCTCGCCTAGCTCGTTGACCTCATACCGCAAGGCTTCGGGGAAGCATTCCTTCCGCTCCGAACCGGGCTTGTCCGTGGCGTTTGGCTCACCATCTGCAATCATGGGCAGTATACAATCCGCCCGGCCCTTTTTTTTGAAATATTTGATCTCAGCGTTGACCCCCCTGGAACGCGCGGAGTTGGGGGAACAGATGACGATTAAATGCCTGGACTGATCCAAGGCCTCCTCAAGCTCTGGGTCCATGGAGGACGCAACAGAAAGTTCGTCCCTGTCGCGAAAGATGCGAGGGCGTCTCTCAGGGAATGGATTTTCCCCATTGACATTGTTCTGGAGGTATTCTGCGGGTATCTTGAAATTTTCAATGGCCTTGCGCAGCCACATGCCCCATTTGGTGTCCCGGTGGCTATAAGAAATGAAGGCACAGTATCTAAACGCCGGATTAGACGACGTTACCGAAAGCTCCTCTTTCGAATCTGTTCCGCACGGGCCGACATTGGGTGACGTTTCAGGCATAGCGCGCCCTCCATGTGTGCGCGCAACAATATCTAGATTTGCAAATATATGGCAAGGGTATTCTATACACCCGGCAGCTTGCACCACCCCTCAACCTCTCCCGCCGTGGCCCCGCTCTTATGCCTCCTCACCGTCCTTGCCGTCACCCCCACCTGGCGCGCGGCCTGCTCCACGGACAGACCAGCGTTCAACCCGCGTTCAATGGCCGCCCAGACCTGAGCCCGATTGCCCACAAAGGGGCCAAAGGGGCACCTCCGCTTCGCCACTGCCTAAGGCCTTTGGATAGCCACGGAGGCCTATTTGCCCACAGTGCATAAACGCCAGTGCCAATCGAGCAGGGGTTCGGGCGGGAGGATGCAGGCCCGGCCTCGCCGCGTGGAGTTGCCCCCGTCAAGCATGACAACATCCACTTTCTTTCTCAGGGATCAGTGTACCCGGCCAGAAATGTCGAGGAGAAGCCTGCGTTTCGGAGGCGATCAGATAAAGATGCAAAATTCTAGTCGTTGCCAAAAGTGCTAAACCGGTCTTGCCGTTTGCTACACCGCTTTTAGGCCTTTCTACACCGCACTCTTGGTATTCTACACCCCCATATCCCTTTTCTACACCGGCATTCCATCCTTCTACACCCGAGCGGATGAGGTGTTTGAGCTAAATATTTTGGAAAACTTGAGATGCACAGTGCACGGTATTCCTAGTGCGTTGCGGTAAAAAAGTGCCTGACTATGGCTTGCGTGAAACGTTGTCTATGCCTGTTAAGCCTACTACCTGAACGATCCTTGAGATATATCGCATTAACTCCTGCCCTCCTCCTTCCATCATCAACGCCTTCTGCGCCTGCAAAGCCGCTATCTGCCATTACACTGTGTTTCAACAGGCTTCATCGCCATTTGCCATACACCATGCAATAGAATGGATGCGCGAAAGGCAAATGTGGACTCACTCCACAATTGCTCCGCAATTGTTCTGTTCGCCCGCTTCGCGGGGCATGCCTCCGGCATGGTGACCCTTTAGGAAATGGAGAACGCATGAGAGCTTTGACCTACGACCAAGCCGTGGAGTTGGGACTTGAGCCCCGTGACTATGCCTATGAACCCGTCATCGGAGAGTTTGAGGCAGTGCTCGATTTTAAGGTCTGGGGCAAGAGCGTTAACCTGCAATGCTATTTTACCGTCCCCGCGACGGGTGAGCGCTTCCGCGTGAGTGCGTTCCGTGAGGATGGCAAGCATTACACCCCGAAAGACGGAGGAATTGATTTCTCGGAAGAAGGGCTCGAAGGGGGACTCTACCGCCTCACGATTGGGCAGAACAAAAA
>MGTN01000127.1:77059-82638 GCA_001799475.1 Desulfovibrionales bacterium GWA2_65_9
GGGGCTCGATCTAGCCAAGGCAGTCAGGGAACGCATTGGCGAGCAGACCATCCGCAAGAATGCTGTCCTGGCCGTTGAAGGCATACTATCCGCCAGCCCCGAGTACTTTCGCCCAGGCAGGGTCCATGAGCCGGGAGCCTACGACCCAATGCGCCTGGAGGATTGGGCGGAAGTATCCAGGCAATGGCTTGAGCGGAAATACGGCGACCGGGTTGTCAGCGCAGTTCTGCACCTCGACGAGGCCACCCCGCATATCCAGTTTGTGCTTGTGCCCTTGGACGATACCGGCAAGCTCAATTGCCGCGCGCTTTTCGGCGGCAGCCGCCATACTCTTTCCGAGCTTCAAACCGACTATGCCAAGGCCGTGGCTCCTCTGGGCATCCAACGCGGTCTGGAAGGCTCCCGCGCCAAGCACCAAGATGTGTCCAAATTCTATGCCCTCACCCAGGGCGGGGACGCGCCGGAGTTACCTAAACTGACGGGCGTTGATCTGCCGGAAATGCCCGGAAAGCTCGTCCGTATCTCTGACTCCAAGCTCCAAGACTATGCAATCGCCACGGCGGAGACTGCCGCCAAGGCCCAGCGGGAAATGGCCGCGCCCGTTGTGCAAGCCCTGGCCAGAGAAAACGCCATGCTCAAGAAGCAGTCCGAGGATTTGCGTCGCGCCAACTCCGCCTTGACTCAAGAACGTGACAAGCTGCGCTGTGAAGCGGACAAGGTGCGCGGCATTGACCCGTGCGAGGTTCTCAAGCGCTTGTACGGCGGGCAGGAGACGCCCGACAGCAAGCCGAATTACAAGAGCCGCAAGTTCGAGTTGCCAGACGGGGCAAAGATCGGCGTGACCGGCTCCCTTTGGGTGGACAACTCCACCGGAAAGGGCGGCAAGGGGGCAATCAACCTCGTCATGCGCCTGTCAGGCTATGGGCAGGCTGACTACAAGCAGGCCGTGCGTGAGCTGGCCGAAGCCTTTGGCGAGGGTGATACGACAAAGTGCCTTGCTGCTGATTATGTGCGGTACGCACCGCAACAGGCCGCAAAAATGACTGAGGCTGCGATTCGTGAGCCGTTCCGAATGCCCGAAGCGGTAGAACGCACCTGGGAGCGTGCGCGGCACTACCTCTGCGAGGTGCGCAAAATCCCCACTCGTATCGTGGATTGGGCGCACGAGAAAGGGCTTGTGTTCAGCGACAATCGTGGGAACTGCGTGTTTGCACGGGACAAGGACTCCGGCGTGTTTAAGCGTGGCACAGGAGCGCAGCCGTTCAAGCAAACATTGGGGCAGGGAGGCTTGCCCTTTGTGCTGCCGGGCACTGAAAACAAGGTGTACGTGACGGAAGCGCCCATTGATGCCCTGAGCCTGAAGCTGGTGGCTCCAGAGTGCTCCATCCTGGCCACGGGCGGTAATATGCCTGTGGAGCGCCTCAAGCCCTATCTGGACGGCAAGGAGGTGCTGCTTGCGCAGGACAGGGACGCCGCAGGTGATGAGCAGGCGCAGCGCATCAGGAAGCTGTACCCGGAAGCCAGGCGCGTGTTGCCGGAGCAGGGGAAGGATTGGAACGAGCAGGTGCGGTTGCACTTCGAGCAGCAGACTCGGGCACAGAAGACAGAGCGTTCAGAGCCCGCCAGGGGCAGGAGCCGGGAGCGAAGCAGGGGAATGTAGCTCACCAGTAGGAAAGAGAGCAGGGAGCCGGGGGATCATCCCGGCCTTTTGTTTTGGTCGGTCCCCTGTCAGAGAGCTTACCCTTGGGATATAGCACGTAACCATTGTAACCAGCGTAACCCTTAGTGCCTCTTAATCCTTTGAGTTACAGGCATAATCTGAGTGAAGTAACGTGTAACTTCGGGTACGGTTACGGAGTTACTTGTTTCCTACTGGCTGGACTGCGAAATAAACTTTCTATATCATGTGGTTATGCGGTTACGTCGTTTGGAGTTTCTTCGAATGGTGAATCCTCAAGGTTGTCTGCCAGGATTGATGCCTTGATCGTATAGAATCGTGCGGTTGTCCTCTCACGCGACAGTTTATGCACCTTGGCGAAATCTTGGTTTTTACCGGGAACCAAGTGCCCCCGCTCAAGCAAGTGCCGGGCGATTATCTTGTGGTCTCCTCCGTTGCAGAGTTCAGACTTGAAGACCCCCGGATATACAAGGTACAAGACGTTCTCTCCCTCATTTCTTCGATAGCCCGCCCGATTGGCAATGCGTTCCCCGTCTTCCTTGCCCCAAGTTTCAAACCGGCTTGCTCCATGTATTGCGAGGAAGTCGCGCACCCTGGCGAGCGCCGCGTATGCCTCAGCCGATCCAAAGCCACCGCGTGAGGCCACCCAATCCCAAAAGCAAACCGTGCACGCCCAGAGTGCAGAGCCGGACCGCCAAGGGAGAATACCCATCTCCACTGCGAGTTCACCGGCAGCGGCGGCCAAGCCGAAGCGCTTGGCCACGCGCTTCACCTGACCATCGGCATGCTGTGGGCAAGCCTCTGATTCAAACCGTTGGAGCCATGTACGGGCGCGCACCACGAAATTCGCCAAATCAGCAGTCAGCAGCTCAAGGTATCTTCGGAAAGGAGCACCATAGCAGACCACCGACACCCGGTTGAGATGCTCCGAGAACGCCTTGCCATCTATGAACCCGTGCAACGTCTCGAACGCCCCCATCCCTTTGCCAGCATCCGCAAGGATGTCCACGATCCGCACGGATTGGCCCGCCATGAAACGCTGGTTCTTGTCCTCCCGCACTTTCTGCTCAAAGGTCAGCTCACCCGTGCTGAGGAAAACGGTTCGCCAGAAGTGCATGGGGCGTGAAGATCCATCTTTGCGTGCACGGCCTTTGCCTTGTCCGTTGGCAAGCATGTAGGCGATGTTCGCAGCAGCGCTTGGCGCCACCTGGCCGAGTTCATCCAGGCACAGGAGGGCATCATTATGCATAGGGGCTATGGCTTCCAATGAGTTGTCTGTTGTGCGCCATGACCGTACAAACCCCGCAGGCCCACCGCCTCCACAGACACTTCCGGCAGCCATCAAGAGGGTACTTTTCCCTACACTGGAATTCCCCGTGAAATGGAAGCCGCCCGATTCTTGGCCGAATGGCTGAAGGAGCGGCCCGAGGAAGGCCGATGACAAGGCCAGGGCCAAGCGTGAGTTGCCTTCCCCAAGGCGTCCTATTTCATCTTGCCACTCCCCGAGCGCACCTTTGACTCGGAACGGGGTTTCGCTTGTCGGGCCTTGATGGATAATCTCCTCGCCGTTTTCTGGGCCATATGACGAGTCGGGTAGGACAAACTTCGGGCCGTGCCAGCCGGTGCTGTGCATGCAACGCAGGAACCGCTCTGGCCTGGCCGTCATGAGATACTCATAGAGCCGTTTGGAACCGTTCACGCCGAGTTTTAGCCCCATCCTCAGAAGGGCTTCCCGGTAGGCGCTGCCAGTACCCGCCATCATACTCATGGGCATTACCCATTGGAGAGTTTCTCCAAGCGGATTCTGCACTGCCAAGTACAAGCCCCATTCGCCGTTGGCATCTCTGGTCTGCGCGATCACGTCCAGAGGTGAAGAGAACCAGACAAGCCGAGACTCGTCGCTATTCCGTTCAAACTCTCGATATAAAACACCTTCGGAGTTTGAAACGAATTGACTCTTGCCCGGTGCACTCGGGCGAGGTTCGGTTAGCTGGTCGGCATTTCGTCCCGTTTCATTTCCTTGGGTCTTGGTCTGAAGTATCAGGGGGCTCTGTGTGCCTCTCTGCTCTTGGCCCTGCGAGGTGTCTGGCAACACCTCCAGGGTTTTTTCTTTGTCCTCCATGTAGCCCCCTAATCGAAATCCACAACACCTTGCTCAACGTAGGAACGCAGGTCGCTCAGGCGGTACCTGATGGATCTTGTGCGCGGCAGGCGCACGAACCTAGGGGGGAGAGCCAGGTAGCGCCTTTGCTGTAAGGTGCGGACACTGAGCCCGATGATGGGGGCCGCTTCCTTTTCGGTAAGGAGCTTGTCATTAGGCTCTGAATGGGAAGGGGGCAGGGTAATGGGCTTGGACATCAAGACCTCCATGGATTTCGTGCGATACTGTCTTTGTGGCTTTGATTGGAAGACATTGCCCTCACAGCCTCTTACTTGGATTCGAAGCCTCGACCGGTGCTGGAAGGCATTGTTGTTTTTGCAAGGCCGGGGCAGGTATCCGCTGTCAAAACAGTGCAATCGCGTGCAAATTCAAGAAGATCTGAAGAGTCGTAGAGAACTCTTCGCCCTCCAATCTTTTGGAATTTTGGGCCACAGCCTCGGCAACGCCAGGCTTCGAGGGTCCCAGGTTGAAGGCGGAGATAGGCGGCAGCTTCCTTGGTGGTGAGCTTTGAACTGGGGTGCATAGTGTATTCCTCCTTTGCATGTAGGGATAGCAAAGCCATCCAGGCTGCTTAGAGGTAGACACAATATGTGAATGGAATAAAAATACTTTTCTGAAATAGTACGAAAACTTTTAGTCGCTTCCTAGGGAGAACTCCTCAGCGTTAGCTAGGTCGAGAAATGGTTGAGCCGGACCCCTGCGCGATAAATTCATTGCCGCTCCCTCCTGAAGGAAATAGTCCGCGAGAGAAAGTAACTGGGGCAAGTCTTCACTTAAACATAACGCATCCAAGTGAGGACAGAATAGAAAGTTTTCAGACTCTGGTCTTATGTCATCATAGTGTTCTGGCCTCATTATCCCGAAAGCTACAAGCGCAGCCCACAAGTGGACAACTGGCCTATATTGTGGCCAAATATTATTACGAATATTCCTTGTTGACATGTTACATGGCAGCACCTCTCCATTCTTTTCGCGATCCAAATACATAGTACTTATCAGTTTTATAGCTTCAGATATTGATCCGCGTTTTTTTGCTAATAGAAAATATATTAAACCTGTAATGAACCCCATAAACCTTCTCCTGAATAGCTCTCCAAGAAAGTCATTTGACTTAGAAATTATTGTTGTATTTATGAAGTCTTGGTAGCCGAGTTCATTGTGCAACATGCGACCAATGGCAATCCCAAAGTCTTCGTACTGTTTTTTTGTCACAAAACTATCGTGTAGCACATTAACTTTTGTACTTTCAGCTGCATTATCAATGCAAAAATAGTAGTATGCCTTCTTTGCTTTCGCATGTGATTCTGGAAAGTGCATATATGCTGCAACGTATGACCGTGCTTCTTGCTGGCTATGGTTTGAAAGATCATGACGCACTGTCACCTCCAATTACTTCCACTAATGTATATATCCGCATACAGCGTGGAGATCAAATTTTTAGTATATCAGTGTTTGCTCGTGACTCTATTTGGAATTCATTCAGTAAACTGCTGATGCTGTTCGCCGCACTCTTCAGCGCTCCATCTTCCAGATGCGCATAGCGCTGAGTGAGTTGAGGGCTCTTGTGGGTGAGAAGCTTTTGCACGATTGAAAGCGGGACGCCATTGGACACGGCCACGCTGGCGAAGGTGTGCCGCAGACCGTGGAGAGGCCGGAAGTCCTTATCCAGCCCCGCAGCTCTCTTGATCCTGTTGACCTGTTTGTTGATGTCTGTGAGCTGGCTAACGCCGTCCCTGCCAG
>MGTN01000128.1:0-1382 GCA_001799475.1 Desulfovibrionales bacterium GWA2_65_9
AAGTTCAAGGCCGCGGCCAAGCGCTGGGCGCAGATCCTGCTGAGCCATCCGGTCACCGGCCAGGGCCTGCCGGCCTTTGGCACGGCCATCCTGGTCAACATCATCAACGAGGCCGGGGCCTTCCCCACCAAGAACTTCCGCGACGGGCGTTTTGAACACGCTGCGGCCATCTCCGGCGAGGCCATTGCCGAAACCATCACCAAGCGCGGCGGCAAGACCAAGCACGGCTGCCACACCGGCTGCGTCATCCAGTGCTCCCAGGAGTACGTGGACAAGGCCGGCAAGTACCTGACCTCCGGCTTCGAGTACGAGACCGTGTGGGCCTTTGGCGCGAACACGCTGATCAAGGACCTGGACGACATCGCCGCGCTGGACCGCGCCTGCGACGACATGGGGCTGGACACCATCGATACGGGCAACACCATCGCCATGGCCATGGAGGGCGGGATCATCGCCTGGGGCGACGGCAAGGCCGCCGAGAAGCTCATCCGCCGCGTGGCCGACAAGGGCGACGCCATGGGCCGCATCATCGGCAACGGCACGGGCTTCGCCGCCCAGGCCTTTGGCGTGGACCGCGTGCCCGTGGTCAAAAACCAGGCCCTGCCTGCCTACGACCCGCGCAGCGTGAAGGGCGTGGGCGTGACCTACTGCACCACCACCCAGGGCGCGGACCACACCGCGGGCTACGCCGTGTGCCAGAACATCCTGAAGGTCGGCGGCGACGTCCCGGCCCAGGGCAAGGCCGGGCAGATCGAGATCAGCAAGAACCTGCAGATCGCCACGGCGGCGGTGGACGGACTCGGCCTGTGCCTGTTTGTGGCCTTTGCCGTGCTCGACAATGCCGACGGCGTGCCCTGCATCGCCGACCTGGTGGCTGCCCTCACCGGCAAGCCGTACACCGTGGACGACGTGGTGGCGCTGGGCGTGCAGTGCCTGAAGGACGAGATCGCCTTCAACACGGCGGCCGGGTTCACCGTGAAGGACGACCAGCTGCCGGACTTCTTCCGCAACGAGAAGCTCCCGCCCCACGGCACCGTATGGGACTTCACCGCCGAGGAGATGCAGGCCGCCAAGGTCAGCTAACGTTCAAGAGAGCATGAATGACGAAGGCCGGGGCTCGCGAGGGCTCCGGCCTTTTTTGCGGGCTAGTTTTGCCCTGGGCTGGACATCCTGGGCGGAATGATCAGCTGGATGGGGGCTGTGGGGCAGACAAAGCGCGCTGTGGCGAAGGCGTCCTCTTTGGTGAGGATTAAGGTGTTCACAGACGATCCGCTGTGCGCCCCAAACTCTGGCACGTCGTTGCGTAGCGGCTGGCCGTGAGCCGTGACAAAAAGTCCCTTGCGGGAATACGCGCCCGTGGCGTCGTTCTGGCCGATGATCTT
>MGTN01000128.1:1417-4285 GCA_001799475.1 Desulfovibrionales bacterium GWA2_65_9
CCTGTGCAAAGGCGCTGGCCGGAAGCAGCACGAGAAGGAGGAACAGGAAGAGGTGCTTCATTTGACGGTCCCCGGCCCGTAGGTTGTCATGCCGGTGGGCACCAGCGCCGGACATACAGCGTGGGCGGCGTCGAAGGCGTCCTGCTCCCGGATGATCATGATGCCGACTTCTCCTTCCTCATGTGCGTCACAGTCTGGAACGTCGTTTCGCAAAGGTTTGCCGTTTGCTGTAATGGTCAGCCTTTCACGGTCGGAATCAATGCCATTACTGTGGATGAAGACAGATCGTGACGCCTTGGCAAGCCTGCGGAATTCTTCTGTGGCGCTTGGTTTCAGTTCAAAATACACAACGTGAAACGTGCCAGGATATGATTCCGAAGTATATTTTGCTCCACGAATGCGCATGATGTGTATCGACGCGACATTCTCGCAGGATATGTCGAACGTCGAAACCGCCAGGGCCGCCGACGGGAGGAGCAGCAGAAGGAGGAACAGGAGGAGTTTCATCGGTCGGCTACTCCCACTGCCCGTCTTCGAGCACCTTCCGGGGCACCAGGGCCGGGCATACCGCACGCGCCGCGTCGAAGGCGTCCTGTTCTCGGATGATGGCGATGTCGATCCCTTGATCCGAAAAGCCTGTCATTGCCGGGGTGTCATTCCTGAGAGACCCGCCATTTGCCGTAATGGTTAGATTTTCTTTTCTTAAGTTCATCCCATTGTACTGGAAGTGGGTCATGGGTGCTGTCTTGAGCCGTTTCCCAAACCCTTGAGCCGCATCCGGTGTCAGGTCTAGGGCGAGTATATGAAAGTAACCCTGTGGGGTATCTATTTGCCAACCAGCGGCCTTGAGACGAAAAATGCGTATCCTGGCCACGTTGCCGCAGGAGAGGTCGTAGGTTGACTGGGCGCACACTACGGTGGGGACCAGCAGCAAGAGGAGAAAGCAGAGTACCTTCATTGGTCGGCTACTCCCACTTGCCGACCTTGATTATTTCGCCGGGCACCAGCGCCGGGCACACCGAACGTGCGGCGGCGAGGGCATCCTCTTCGAGGAGGATGAATGTGCAAACCTTTGTCCCGCTATATCCACGGATCTCCAGTATGTCGTTCTGCAGTGGTTCGCCATTTGCTGTAATGGAGAGAGATACATAGGGATGCGCTCCTTCGGCATCGCGAGAACGTTGGGATTGCCGGGACGCATCGACGAACTTCTGGAATGCGTCCCTGGCAAGTGGATTCAGAAAAAAAGTTACGATATGAACAAACCCCTGTGGGGTGTGTTGTTTTAAATACTGGTCAGTATCCCGAATTATAAGAATGTTCGTGACGTTTTCACAAGAGATGTCGTACGTCAGTCCAGCAAGTGCTGATGTCGGGACCAGCAGCATCAGGAAGATAAGGATGCGTTTCATTCTAGTTACCCTCGGACTTTATATTCAATAGTCGAACCGTCTAACCCTTGGTAGAGGAGGAAGAGTTCCCACGCCAAAGGGGTGTCCCCGAACTTTGAGAATTCGAAAGACTCTGGTAGCCCAGGCACCAGTTTGCCCGATAACTTCTCCTCCGCCTGGTCAACACGCATATACACACCAGCTGGGAATGGTCCCAAATTCAGAAATGTGATGGTGATTTTCTGCCCTGCTTCGAATCTGTGTGTCTCGTTGTCTCCAAACCCTTGCAACCGCCCGGACTCCACGACCCTCGGCTGCCTCTCCGGCGGGGGCACCCGTATGACCTCACATGCGCAGTTCGGATGAACCGGGACAGGATTTTTCTCGAACCGCATTCCCCGCATCGTCTGGCATGTGGCGCAGGCGTTTTTGCTGGGAACGATTTCCCAATACGTATTTTTGCCATCCCCTGCAACGGCCTCCATGTGCTTCGGCAAGCCGTCAATGAGTTGGTCGTCACCGATGTGCTGAATCCAATCATTACCCATGGCGTCACTCTCCTTGTTATGCGTTTCCGGTTGCCCGGCCTTCGCCGGGAATTGCCGGGGAGCATACCATGGGTTTTTGGACGCCAGTTGAAAACGGCAAAGAAGGGACGAAATGGGACATAATTGGCCGGGAAAAGGCAGGTGGAAAACACTTGACAGGATTTTGGAAACCGTGCCGGAAGAGGCCGGAAGAAAGAGGATGTGCAGAGGGGGGCTACGGCCGGGTCGCCTTGCGCCAGGGACTTGCTCCCCCTCCCGCGCTTCCAGCACCTTCCGTTCGTTGGTCAGCGGCTCACAGTCCCAGCAACAGCCCCACGCGCTCCAGCACCTGCGCCAGCGCAATCGCGCTGGCCTTGCGCGATGCCGTTCACTTCTCCAGGAAAGCCTGGAATGCCCGCATCTTCTCTGCCATTGCGTGATCGCCCAGGGCCGTGTGCAACAGCGCGAGTTCGTTCAATGCCTGGGGCGTGGGCCGGATGGCCAGGGAGCGGTGCGCCTCGGCCATTGCGCGGGCCGTGTCGCCCTGGATGCGCAGGGCGCCTGCGCGCACCGCGATGAGCGCAGGGTCGTCCGGGAAGCGCACCAGCGCTTCGCGCAGGATCAGCTCGGCCCGGTCCGTATCGCCCTGGCGGTTCATGTCCACGTAGGCCGAGAGATACCCCGGCAGGTCTTGCGCGATGCTTCGGCGCGCCAGGGCGATGACCTCGTCTGCGGACTGCGCCTTCAGCAAGGTTTTGAGAGCCTCTAGATATTTTATGGCGCTCAAGTCTTCGTCGTGTGCGGCATTCAGCTGATGCTCAAAGAGCTCCATGTTGCGCCGGAACGCTAGTGCGTTGGTGTCAGCGCGACCGCGCTTGATCTTGTCCTCGAACTCCTCCTGGGAGCGGAAAAAATAGTGGTTGATGCGGATCTTGTCCACGCACACAGGG
>MGTN01000128.1:4525-5535 GCA_001799475.1 Desulfovibrionales bacterium GWA2_65_9
ATGATGTTGGTGCCATACCCCTCGACTTGCCGGTTAATGAAACTGCGGAAGCCCTCCCCGGCAGCCAGTACGAGGATTACGGTAGAGATGCCGATAATAATCCCCAGCGTGGTGAGCACGGTTCGGGTGGGGTTGCGCCGTAAGTCGCGCACCGCTTGGTTTAATGATTTGATAGTCATGGATTACTGGCTCTTGTTGAGGAGTCTACTCATATCGCAGGGCATCGATGGGATTGAGTTTGGCTGCTTTGAAAGCCGGGTAGAGGCCGAAAATTACGCCGGTGAGTACGGATACTCCAACGGCCAGGACGACCGAGGTCGGGGAGATGACATAGGCCCATTCGTAACCGAACGATCGGGCCAGCAGAGCGACAAGAAAGGAAATCACGGCCCCAGTACCGATCCCGATGAGCCCGCCTAGAAGCGTGATGAGCGAGGATTCAAAAAGGAATTGGTTCCGCACATCCCCTCTCGTGGCGCCGAGGGCTTTGCGGAGGCCGATCTCCCGCGTCCGCTCGGCAACCGTGACAAGCATGATGTTCATTATTCCGATTCCGCCGACTACGAGCGCGGTACCGGCCATCGCCGTGAGGAACAGCCGCAGGCCATTGGTGATGGTGGTGAGGAGCTCGATGGCCTCGGCCGCGTTTCGGATAGAAAAATCTTCTTCCTCCGGATTTTTGATGCCATGCCGTTCCCGCAGGAGCACCTTCATATCCTCAATGGTCGGGTCAACATTTTCGGAGGCGTCGACCTTGGCGCGGATGAAATGCGCGTGATTGATGCCGAGAATCTGTCGCTGGGCAATAACGAACGGGACGAGGACCGTGTCATCCTGGTTTTCAAAAGCCACCGACCCGATCGACTCCATGACCGCGATAACTTCGAATGGGACGTTCTTGATTTTTACGACTTCACCGAGCGCACCGGCGTCGCCGAAAAGCAGGCGCTTTACTTCCGACCCGAGCACGATGACGTTCGCTCCTCCCGACTGTTCGCGCTCGTCGAAAA
>MGTN01000129.1:0-910 GCA_001799475.1 Desulfovibrionales bacterium GWA2_65_9
CAAGGTGCTGGAAAACTCCGAGGCCGGAGTCCAGGTGGAAATAATCGACAAGAAGAGCGACAAGGTTCTCCGCAAGATTCCGCAGGACGAGCTGATCAAGCTCTCCGCGTCCATAAAGAACATGAGCGGCGTGTTTCTGAACCAGTCGACCTGAGCACGGATATTCACGACGAATCCGCCCAAGCCCCCACGCGGGGGCTTTTTGCGTTGCGCCTGGCCCAGGGCTTAGCGTTCGTGCATGGAGCCGCTCATGGCGTCGATGAAGGGATCGAGGAAATAGCCCAGCACGGAGCGCCGCCCGATGTGGATGCCCACGATGACGCGCATGCCGGGGAAGAGGTCGTAGCGGTTGGACTTCTGCGAGAAATGGTCCTGCTCCGTCTCCACGAGCACCTTGTAGAAGGTGTTCACCCCGCCCGGCAGGGACTGCGTCACGGCATCGGGGCTCACGTGCAGCACCTTGCCCTCGATATTGCCGAAGCGCCTGGCATCGCGCGAGGCCAGCTTGACCACGGCCAGTTGGCCGGGCCGCACGTAGCCGACGTCCTGGATGGGCAGGTGCGCCACGATGACCAGCTTGTCCCCGGCAGGCACGATTTCGACCACGGTCATGCCGGGCTGGATCACCTCGCCCTCGCTGACCACGTTGACGCTCTTGACGACGCCCGCCTCGGGCGCGCGCAGGGTGGTCCTATTCTGGCTGTCACGCAGCTTCTTCATGCGCTGGGTGAGCTCCATAAGCTCGCGCTGCACCTTCTTGAGCTCCGTCTCGACCTCCTCATTGAAGGCGTTCTGGGTGCGGACGAGCTCCTCCCTGGCCGCAGCAAGGGCGGCTGTGGCGCGTGAGTAGGCGGCCGAATTTTCAAGGATGGCGCTTCTGGTGTTGTTCTCTTCCTTGCGCCGGGCGATG
>MGTN01000129.1:927-5097 GCA_001799475.1 Desulfovibrionales bacterium GWA2_65_9
ACGCTGGCGCACGCGCTCAGCCTGGGACGAGATGTCCGTCTGCACGCGCTTCTTCCGGGCCTGGAACAGGTTTCGGGCCTGATCCACAAGATCCTTGTGCTTCAGCTCCAGCTCCGGAGTGAACTTTGGCTCTGGCAACCCCTGAGACTCGGCCTCCAGGCGCAGGGACTCGATCATGAGCGAGTTCAGCCGCACGGCCAGTTCATCGGTATTGGCCTCGGCTGCGGCGGCGTCCAGGACGACCAGGGGCTGGTCCTGTTTCACCAGATCGCCCTCGCGCACCAGGATCTCGCGCACGATGCCGCCTTCGAGATGCTGTATCTTCTTGACCTTGGTGCGCGGGATGACCTCGCCCACGGCCTCGCTGACGATGTCCAGGCTGGTGAGGGCAGACCAGGCAAAGGTCAGGACAAACAGGCAGCCGCAGAGATAGAGGAATCTGCGGTGCGCGGCCAGGGTCTTGTCCACGGCGGCGTGGACGACACCCGGGCCGAGGATGGAGGGGTCCGGCCTGTTCACGTGACCTCCTCGGACTTGGGGTCACGCGCGGGGCCAAAGGTGGGCGTCGGCTTCTCGTTCATGTCCAGCACGTACCCAGCACCCTTGAGGATGTTTGGGTCGACCGTGGCCACGATGATGCTGGCCCCGGCCTTGGCCAGGACGTTGAGCACGTTGTACACGGCCAGGCAGCCTTCAGAGTCCAGCCCTTCGGTCGGGTCGTCGAAAACCACCAGACGGCCCTGATTCATGAGCGCGCGGGCCAGCGCCACACGGCGGCGGATGCCAACGGGAAGGGTGCGCCCGCCCTCGGCGATGTCCATGTCCAGGCCCTGGCGGCTGACGTCGAGGAAGCGTCGCAGGGCTGCCGCGCGCACAGCCTGGTTGAGGCGCTCCTGCGCGGCCGGGCTCTCCGGCTCAAGCTCGGCCAGGGTGATGTTCTGACGGATGGTGGCGTTCAGGAAGGTTGGCTCCTGCGGCAGATAGAGAAGCTGCCTGCGCCACCAGTCCGGGGCAAACTGGCGCAACTCGATGCCATCGGCCAGGACATGTCCGCGCCCAGGCTCGAGCAGGCCTGCCACAATCTTGCAGAACGTCGACTTGCCGGAGCCGTTGAATCCGGTGACCGCCAGAATGGAGCCCGGGGGCAAGGTGAAGCTCAAGGACTCGAAGACCGGCCCGGTCGACCCGGAATAGGCGAAGCCCACATCGCGGAACTCCAGGCGTCCGGAAAACTCGCGCACCGCCGAGCCGGACACAGGCTCCAGGGGCATGGTATGGAACTCAGTCAGCTGGACAAGGGATTCCTCGGCCTTGCGTCCAGCCAGGTAGGACTGCAAAAAGCTGGAGCCCATCTGCATGGCCTTGGCCGAGAGGATGCTCGCGCCGATGAGGCCGCCCACGCTCATCTCGCCGCTCACAGTCAGCATGGCGCCGAAGAAATAGATGGAGATGCGCAAGAGCGTGCTCACCGACTCCAGGCGGACCTTCCCGCGATCGCGCGCGACCTCCATGATCTCGCGCAGCTCCTGGATGGACTGCATCTGCTTGCGCCAGGCCTTGCGCAGGAACTCAGCCCCCAGGAAGGCGCGCACCGTCTCGGCGCCGGCAACGGCCGAGAGCGTCAGGTTGCGGTGGGCGACGGTCTGGTCGCGCTGGCGCTCGTCAAGGGGCGCATTGCTGCGCATGCCGGACAGGGTGAACAGGATGGTCACGGCAACGGCAACGACGGTGATCACCGCCAGCAAAGGGTGGATGAAGCCGACGGCCAGCACAAAGAGCAGGAGGAACGGAGCGTCCAGCACGGCACTGATATTATGAGAATCATATGCGAATTCAACTGTTTTGAGGGCAGCGAGCATTTCCTGGTGGCGCCCAGGCGCCGTGCGGTAGAGCGCCGCCAGCTTGCCCCTGGCAAAAACCGTCAAGGTCTTTTCATTGAGCTCGTGGTCCGGCAACACGCTGACGGCTCCGGCCAGCCTGCCCCGGACAGAGGAGAAGCCCATGCCCAGAAACGAGGCGATGAGCACGCCCGTGGTCAGGGAGTACAGGGTGCCGTCAAAGCCGTAGCCCACGTAGCGGTTGAGGACGAGGATGACATAGATGGAGGAGGCCACGGACATGAGATTCGTGAGGAAGGAGGCGAAGAGAATCTCCCAGGCCAGTCTGGGTCTCAGGGCAAGGCGGCGGAATAGTTCTTTCATCAGACTGCCAAGTCATCGTGTCGCGAGCAAGTGTCCACGGCAGCTGCAACGCCGGAAGGCGTCTTCGTTAGGATGGCTCCGGATCAATTCTCAACGACATCTGGGGTGATAAGCCCCATCTGGTTGAGCAACATGTAGGCGGCGGTGATGTGTTCGATCTCCGAGGTGACCTTGCTGCTCGTGGCGTTGATGTAGTCGCGCTCGCCGGTGATGATCTCGGTGATGCCGACCTCTCCGCCCATGGCCTTCTTCTTCTTCACGAGTTCGAGGTAGGACCAGGTGATGTTGGCCTGGTTCTCGTACAGGGCGATGGTCTTCTGCAAGGTCAGGATGTCGTTCCAGGCGTTGCGCACGCGCTCCTCAACGGTCCTGCGGCGGTCCAGCAGCGACTTGCGCACAGAGGTGATGTCGCTCTTGGCCGCGCGGATGTTGTCCACGTCGCGGAAGCCGGAGAACAGGTTGTAGCTCACCTGCAGGCCGTAGCGCTGCTCGGTACGGAGGCCTGCGTCGCCCTGGTCGTTTTCCTTGCGGGTGGCCTCGCCCACGGCCTCGACCTTGGGGAACATGGCCGACTCCCGGACCTCGAGGTCGCCCTTCTTGGTGGTCAGGGCCTGCTGCATTTCAATGATCGCCGGGCTGCTGTCCAAGGCCTTGGTCACGGCCTCGTCGAGGCTCACGGGCATGTTCTTCTTGGGCAGGGAGGGCAGGATGAGCGAATCGATCTGGGCCTCGCTGAGGTCGACGCTGTAGACCGATTTGTAGTTGTTCCGGGCGTTGGTGAAGGCGCGTTCGATGTTGATGCGGTGGGCCTGGGAGCTGGAAAGCTGGGCCTTGATCTGAAGCTCCTCGTAGGACAGGCCGACGCCGCGCTCCACCAGGGCCTCTTGCATGCCGGAGAGCCGCTTGATGTTGTCTTCCGAACGCTGGGCATAGCGCAGCATTTCGCGGGTGCGGATGAGGCCCAGGTAAGCCGAGACGCCCTGCAGGGACACTTCCTGGCGGATCATCTCGAGCTTGGCCAGGGACTCCTTGCGAATGCCCTCGGCCTGGTTGATGCCGCCGCTGGTTCCGCCGAAATCGTAGACCGTCTGCGAAGCCGAAAGGGTCTGGACATTGCGCCACTTGCCGGTGGAAGAGGGGTCGGCCGGCTTGACGATGTCCTCTCTGCCGCCATCGACGACCGCATTCAGGCGCGGGTACCAGGCGCCCTTGGCACGGTCGTGCATGTGCGTGGCCGAGGCCACGGCGGCCTCTGCAGCCTTGATGCGGTCATGGGTGCGGAAAAGTTCGTCGATGGCGTCCCGGAGGGTGACCTTCACCGCAGGCTGGGCAGCAGCGTCCTTCTGCGCAGTGGCTTCGGCCGGGGCAGCGCCCGGGGTGGCATCAGCGCAGAGGGCAACGGTTCCATTCGCCAGCAGGAGCATGCTCGCAACCAACGTCAAAAATGCAAATCTTAGACGGCGAGACCTGTTCATCATGCCCTTTTTCCTGTACATATCAAGCGCAGCCGAAGTCCGCCCAAAAGGCAGTGAGAGTTCTTTGACGTAATCTTTCAAGTTGGATACACCACGACAAGGGAATTGGCAAGGGAAATTACGTATCCAGCCGGACACTTGCCCTGAACGAGCGGGGTCCTCCCTTGAGCCGGCACATTGGCCTGACAAACTGGAGACGCAAGATGGTTGGATTTCTAAAGAAAATCTTGAAAAGTGACAAGACCCTCCTGGTCGTTGCGGGCATTCTGGCCTCGCTGATCATGGCTGGATTGTACGTTGTGCAACCCACAGTCCTGCGTTTTCTTGATTACAAAATTTATGACCAACTGCTGCGCAGGCAGCACACCACCAAGACCTCGGGCGTGCCGGTCATCATCGACATCGACGAAAAGAGCCTGGCCGCACTGGGCCAGTGGCCCTGGCCGCGCTATCGTGTGGCGCTGCTGCTGGAGAAAATCCGCATGGCCGGAGCC
>MGTN01000129.1:5166-5487 GCA_001799475.1 Desulfovibrionales bacterium GWA2_65_9
TGGACATGGTGCTGGCCGAGCCGGACCGGACCTCCCCGGCCCTTTTGCGCCAGCAGATCAAGAAAGAACTGCAGGTCAACGTGGACTTCCAGGGGCTGCCCAAGGCCCTGGAGGACAACGACGTGCTGTTAGCCAACGTCATCACCGGCAAGCCCTACGTGCTCGGCTTCTACTTCAACTTCTCCAAGGCCGAGGCCGACCAGCAGGTCCAGACCGCGGAGTGCCTCATCAAACCGGCCCAGGTGTCCCTGCTTGAGGCGCCAGGCTCGGTGAAGGCCAAGGACGCCCTGCACACGGCCCTCGGCACCGTGTGCCCGCTCC
>MGTN01000129.1:5508-6451 GCA_001799475.1 Desulfovibrionales bacterium GWA2_65_9
CGGCGACAGGCTACTTCAACGCCACCCCGGACCCGGACGGCATCCTGCGCCGGGTGGCCCTGCTCATCAATTACAAGGACCAGATCTACCCCAGCCTGGCCCTGGCCACCCTCATGGAGGCCGCCGGCGAGCACAACATCCTGCTCAAGCTCGACACCCAGGGCACGGAATCCCTGCGCTTTGGCGGCACCGTGATCCCCGTGGACCGCGCCGGACAGCTTTTGATCAACTACCGTGGCGGCGGCGGCGCTTTCCCCTACATCAGCGCCGTGGACATCATCGAGGGCAAGCTCGCGCCCGGGTCGCTGGACGGCAAGCTCGCCTTCATCGGCACCTCGGCCGCCGGCCTCAAGGACCTGCGCGCCACGCCCTTCACCTCGGTCTACCCCGGCGTGGAAACGCACGCCACCATCGTGGACAACATCCTGACCCAGGACTTCATCTCCATTCCGGACTATGCCCCGGCCGTGGAGCTTTTTGCCACCATCCTGGCCGGCATCTGCATCACCCTGCTGGTGGCCTGGGCGCGGGCCGTGTGGCTGCTGCTGCCCCTGGCCGGCATGGCGTTTGGCATGTGGGAGGGTTCGGCCTACATGATGTCGAGCGCCAGGGTCTACATCTCGCCCTTGTACGCCTACATCATCCTGGCGGCCAACTTCGCCTTCCTGACCCTGCTCAAGTTCTGGCGCGAGGAAAAGCAGAAGAAGTTCATCCACGGCGCCTTCTCGCACTACCTGGCCCCGGCGGTCATCAAGCAGATCTACGACTCGCCCGAATCCTTGAGCCTGCAAGGCCAGGAGAAGGAAGTCACGGTCATGTTCTCCGACGTGCGCGGGTTCACCACCATGTCGGAAAAGCTGACCCCGACCCAGGTGACGGACCTCCTGCACGACTACCTGACGCCCATGACGCACGTCATCACGAGCAACATGGGCACGCTGGA
>MGTN01000129.1:6477-6885 GCA_001799475.1 Desulfovibrionales bacterium GWA2_65_9
CCTTCTGGAACGCCCCCGTGGACGTGCCCGAGCACCAGAAGAAGGCCATGAACTCGGCCCTGCAGATGTTCGAGCACCTGAAGACCCTGAACGAGGGCTTCCAGGAAAAGTTCGGCCTGACCATCAGAATCGGCGTGGGCCTGCACTGTGGCCGCGTGCGCGTAGGCAACATGGGCTCCGCCGACCTGTTTGACTACACCCTCATCGGCGACAACGTGAACCTGACCTCGCGCCTGGAGAGCCTGACCAAGTACTACGGCCAGATACTGCTCGTGAGCCAGGCCATGAAGGAGGCCTGCGGCGACGACTACGCCTATGTCGAGATGGACTGCGTGCGCGTGAAGGGCAAGAATGAGCCCATCACCATCTATACCGCCATGACGCATGAGGCGCGGGCGGCCGCCAATG
>MGTN01000129.1:6922-9019 GCA_001799475.1 Desulfovibrionales bacterium GWA2_65_9
GAGCCCCCTGGCGAGGGCTGGGACGGCGTGTACACCCACAAGACCAAGTAGCCCCCTGCACGCGGGAACCGGCCCCAAGCCCCGGCCTGTCCCTGGTGCGGCCACATGAGCCGCATCGGGGGCGGCTTGACTTCCGGCCCGCGATGCACCAAGTTACCCCCTTTCCATTGATCCAGGCATGCCGCCGGATTGCGGCGCCGACACCCCCAGCGGAGGACTGACGGCCATGAGTGATTACAAGAGCACCCTCAGACTGCCGCAGACCGGCTTTCCCATGAAGGCCAACCTGAAGCAGAAGGAGCCTGAAACCCTCAAGTTCTGGGCGCAGATCGACGCCTACAGCAGGATGGTCACGGCCAACGAGGGACGCCAGGCCTACGTTCTGCACGACGGCCCGCCCTACGCCAACGGCAACATCCACATGGGCACGGCCATGAACAAGGTCCTGAAGGACATTGTGGTCAAGTCGCGCAACATGAGCGGGCAAAAGGCCGAGTACGTGCCCGGCTGGGACTGCCACGGCCTGCCCATCGAGCACAAGGTCGAGACCGAGCTCAAGAAAAAGAAGAAGGACCTGCCTGCGGTGGTCATCCGCAAGCTCTGCCGCGAATACGCGCTCAAGTTCCTGGACATCCAGCGCAGCGAGTTCAAGCGCCTTGGGGTGCTGGCCACCTGGGACAAGCCGTACATGACCCTTGACCCCAAGTACGAGGCCGCCACGGCCCGCGAGCTCGGCAACTTCATGGCCAAGGGCTCGGTGATCCGCGGCAAGAAGCCCATCTACTGGTGCTGCTCCTGCCATACCGCCCTGGCCGAGGCCGAGGTCGAGTATGCCGACCACTCCTCACCAAGCATCTTCGTGCGCTTCCCGCTCACCGACAAGCGCGTCAAGGAACTCTTGCCCCAGGGCGCCAAGTACGACCCGGCCAAGACCTTTGTGGTCATCTGGACCACCACCCCCTGGACCCTGCCGGACAACATGGCCGTGGCCGTGCACCCGGAGTTCGACTATGTTTTCGCCGAGGTGGCGGGCAACCTCTACCTCATGGCCGCGCGCCTGCTGGCCCCCTGCGCCGAGATCTTCGGCTGGGACGCGCCCAAGGTCCTGGCCACGGTGCCGGGCCAGAAGCTGGAGGGCCTGGAGGCCTGCCACCCCTTCTACAAGCGCAAGTCGCCCATCATCCTGGGCGAGCACGTGACGCTGGATGCCGGCACCGGCTGCGTCCACACCGCGCCGGGCCATGGCCGCGAGGACTACGACGTGGGCCTGAAGTACGGCCTTGAGGTCTACTCGCCGCTCGACGACGCGGGCCGCTTTTTGACCGACGTGGAGTTCTTCGCCGGCCTCTCCGTCTTCGAGGCCAACCCCAAGGTCATCGAGAAGCTCAAGCAGGTGGGCAACCTGATCGCCCAGGAAAAGATCACCCACTCCTATCCGCACTGCTGGCGCTGCAAGGAGCCGGTCATCTTCCGCGCCACCACCCAGTGGTTCATCTCCATGGAGGCCAACGACCTGCGCAAGAAGGCGCTCGCGGCCATCCACGACGAGGTGCGCTGGATTCCGACCTGGGGCGAGGAGCGCATCGCCAACATGATCGAGAACCGCCCGGACTGGTGCATCTCGCGCCAGCGCAACTGGGGCGTGCCCATCGTGGCGCTCATCTGCGAGGACTGCGACGAGGCCTATTTCGAGTCCTCCTGGGTCTTCGGCGTGGTGGACCGCTTCGCGGCCCATCCCACAGGTTGCGACTACTGGTTCGAAGCTCCGCTCGAGGACATCGTCCCGGCTGGCCTGGCCTGCCCCAAGTGCGGCCGCAGCCACTGGCGGCGCGAGACGGACATCCTGGACGTCTGGTTCGATTCCGGCACGAGCTTCGCGGCGGTGCTGGAGCAGCGCCCGGAGCTGTCCTGCCCGGCCGACCTGTACCTGGAAGGCTCGGACCAGCACCGGGGCTGGTTCCACAGCTCGCTTCTGGCATCCGTCGGCACGCGCGGCGTTCCGCCCTACAAGACCGTGCTCACCCACGGCTACGTGGTGGACGGCGAGGGCCGCAAGATGTCCAAGTCCATCGGCAACGTCATCGCCCCCCCCAGGAG
>MGTN01000130.1:0-787 GCA_001799475.1 Desulfovibrionales bacterium GWA2_65_9
GGGGGCCTGGGCATCCTGCCCGCAGCCCCTGCGACCCCCCTGGCGCCTCCGGCGATCCCGGCGCCCATGGCTCCGAACGCCGTGGGCGGCAAGATCAGCGGATCCGCGAGCACGGCCAAGGACCCGGACAACACGTCCGGCGCTTTCGTGGACGTTGGCGTGACCGCCACCGGCAGCAGCAGAACCGGTGGCGCGGCCATCAACACCGGCGGCAAGGTCAACATCACCTCCGGCGGCAAGACCACCCTGACCAATACCACGGTGCAGGCCCAGGGCGGGGAGAACATCGACGCGGCAGGCGGCGTGGAGCGCAAGACAGAGTAGGGCGAGAGTGCGCCCCACGCCAGCAGCGGCTCCAGCCCCCCCCCAGCGTGGACGGGGCCGTCAGCGAGGCGCCTGTGTCCAGCGGCGCAGCGGGCTCCGGCGTGGCGGCAACGTCCGCCACCATGGATTCCATCCAGGGCGCCATGGCCGCCCCACAGTCCACCCTCAAGGCGGCTCAGGGCGGCAGCACGACAACGTCCAGAGCCAAGAGGCCAGGGGAGAATCCCGGTTCCGTCAGACGAGACCGCAGCGCAGAACACCACAGGCGGCGGGGAAACCAGTCGCCTGTCTTTTTGCGGAGAGCGTGGAGGGGTATCAGGCCGCTCAAGGCGGCGACAGGGCGATTTCCTGCCCCTGATGCTTACGCTTGTGGATGCGCGTGTGGACGCGGTCATCGTGCCCAGCGGCTCGGGCCTGCTGGTCTGCCGGAAGGTATACCGGAAGCACGGGCTGGCGCGTGCAG
>MGTN01000130.1:808-4926 GCA_001799475.1 Desulfovibrionales bacterium GWA2_65_9
TTTGCCTTTGTGCCTCGACTCAAAAAAGGGCCAACCCCGCGCGCATTGCCAGGGCCAAGCCCAGCCGACGCCTTTGCCCAAACCACCCCGGCCCAGGCCAATGGGGGGGTCCGGGGGCCTCAGGCCTCAGGCCCCAGGCCGCCGAAGGCATATTCTCTTACTCTACTCTTCCGCCGGTTCCGCGCGCAGTTGCAGGCACCAGCGTTTGGCCACGGCCTGCCACAATCGCCAGAACAGCCAACCCACAAGCAAGCCGAGCAGCCAGCCGCCGAGGACGTCGGTGGGGTAGTGCTTGCCCAGGTACACGCGCGACCAGCCCACGAGCAGCGGCAGCGCCCAGATGCCCCGGCGCAGGCGCGGCCAGAGCAGGGCGGCCATGAGCGCCAGGGCGGCGGAGTTGGCGGCGTGGGCCGAGGGGAAGCCTGTGCCGCGTTCGCGGTCCGGGGCCATGTCTGCCGACAGGCGCAGCCACTGGTCGGATTCCTGGCGATAGGTGCCGCCCACGGCATTTTCCGGGCGCAGGCGGCCCACGGCGTGCTTGATCCGGTTGGTGGCCAGGTCGCTCACGCCCATGGCCAGCACCAGCAGCATGAAGTACAGGGTCTGGCTTTTGCCGTGCTTGCGGCAGCGCCAGACCATCAGTCCGGACAGGATGGCGAAGAGGAGCGAGCGCAGGGAGAACACCGGCAGCAGCAGGTCGAGCACGGGCGCGCGCCAGTCCTGGTTCAGCAGCAGCAGCAGGGCGTGATCTGCCGGGAGGGTCGGGAACATGATGGACTCCTTGCGCCTGGCACGCGGGCCGGACCTCCGGGCTATGCCCCAGCCGTGGGCGGCTTGTCAAAGGCGGCGATTTCGTTCAAGACTGCGGCCACCCGCCCCCTAGGAGAATCGAGAGAATGCCGCAGGCCCGAATCGCCCTGACCATGCCCCGCCTGGGCCTCTACGGAGGCGCCGAGGGTTTTGGCTGGCGTCTGGCCGAGGCGCTGGCGGCCCAGGGCCACGCCGTGGATTTTCTCTGCGGCCGCGCCGAGGGCCAGCCTCCGGCCGGGGTGCGCCCGGTTGTGCTGGGCCGCCCGCCGCTGGGCCGCGCACTCAAGAACCTCTGGTTCGCCCGGGCGGTGGAAAAGCGCCTGGCGCGCGAGGGCTTTGATGTGGTCATCGGCCTGGGCCGCACCTGGAACCAGGATATCCTGCGCGTGGGCGGCGGCCCGCAGACCGTGTTCAACCGCCTGACCGAGGCGGCTTACGGCTCCGGCCCGGCGCGGCTGTTCAAGCGCCTGCGCCGCGCCATCTCGCCCTCGTCTGCGGTCATCTCCTGGCTGGAGGCCCGGCAGTTCGACGCCCCGGAGAGCGAGGGCCAGCACATCGTCTGCGTGTCCGACCTGGTGCGCGACTGGCTGCTGGAGGCCCACCCGGCCATTGATCCGGCGCGGGTCAGCGTGGTCTACAACCGCCCGGACCTGGACCGCTTCCAGCCGCTCTCCCCACAGCGCCGCGCCGAACTGCGCGCCGGGCTCGGCGTCGCGGACTCCGATGTGGTGGTCTGCACCGCAGGCACAAATTTCGCTCTGAAAGGCGTGGGCACGCTCATCCGCGCGCTGACGCTGCTGCCGCCGAACTTCCGGCTGGCCGTGGCCGGGGGGCGCGGGCCGGAGCGCTGGCTTGCGCTGGCGCGCACGCTCGGCGTGGAGAGCCGCGTGCGCTTCGCGGGCAAGGTCGCGGACATGCCCGGCTTCTACGGCGCGGCGGACGTCTTCGCCCTGCCGACCTTTTACGACGCCTGCTCCAACGCCGTGCTGGAGGCCCTGGCCTGCGGCCTGCCGTCCATCTCCAGCAGCCGCAACGGCAGCGCGGTGTTCGTGCCCGCCCGCCACATTTTGTCCGACCCGGCCGATGCCCAGGGCTTGGCGCGGCTCATTCAAGACGCCGCAGCAGAGAAGAACCGCCCGACCTTCGTCTGGCCCGACGACCGGCCCTGCGGCCTGGAACCGTACCTGCAGATGGTGCGCGACCTGCTGGCCCAGAAGGGGGTGCGCCCGTGAGCGCTCCGAATGACGCCCTCGATGTTCTCGATGTTTTTTTTATTACGCCCTCGGGTGAGACCCTGCCCAGCGTGCGCTTCCGGGTGCTGCCCTTTGTGGAGGCGGGCCGGGTCCAAGGCCTGAAAGTCGACTGGCGGCGCGCGCCCAAGGCCATCCACAAGCGCCTGCTGTTCCTGCTGACCCTGCCGCGGGCGCAGGTCATGGTCATCCAGCAGAAGCTCTTCGCGCCCTTTGAACTGGCGCTCATCCGCCGCCGCTGCCAGCGCCTGGTCTACGACATCGACGACGCGCTTTGGGCCTTGCACCCGGCCGAGGTCGGCCTGCCCGGCAGCGCCGAGAAATCGGCCAAGATCGCCCGGCGCTTTGCCGAGACCTGCGCGCGCGTGGACCTGGTCATCGCCGGGAACAGCTACCTGGCCGAGCGCGCCAGCGCGCACCAGCAGAACATCTTCGTGCTGCCCACGCTCATCGACACCAGCAAGTACACCCCGGCCCCGCCCGACGCCGCCGCCGTGCCGCCCTTCCGTGTGGGCTGGATGGGCACCTCCGGCAACCTCTGGTTCCTGCCCGAGGTCCTGCGCGAGCTGGCCCCGCACCAGGAACGCCTGGAGATCCGCGTGGTGGCCGACAAGCCTTACGAGGGTGAGCTGGAAGAGCTGGTGCGCTTCGAGCGCTGGAGCCCGACGCTGGAACCCGACCAGCTGCGCGGCTTCCAGTGCGGGCTCATGCCGCTCACCGACGACGAGTACACGCGCGGCAAGTGCGGCTTCAAAATCCTGCAATACATGGCCACAGGCGTAGTGCCCATCGCCTCGGCCGTGGGCTTCAACCGCGAGATCATCCACCACGGCGTGGACGGCTTCCTGGTGCGCCAGCCCGGCGACTGGGCCAAGTACACCCTGCGCCTGGCCAATGACCCGGACCTGCTGGAACGCATGGCCTGGGCCGCGCGCCAAAGCGCCGAGGAACGCTTCAGCCTTGTGGCGCAAACCCCGAAGCTGTGGACCGCCCTGGGCGTGGGATAGCCTCCGGCGGCCAAGGGGCCTGAGGCCCCTTGAAACCCCCAGTGCGCCGAAAGGGCTGTTTCAGGAGGAACCTGAAACAGCCCTTTCGGCTTGTGTGGGTCAGGGGAAATCGTAAGGGCGTCACGAGTGATTCATGGGGGGAGCAGCCAAGAAGGCCGAAAGATTCCCCGCCACCGCAGACCGCGCACGCCCAAAACATTCTGCCCTCGTGCCAACACTCCTCCCCCGGAAGGGGGGCCAACCGCGCGCGGGGCTTTTCGAGGGGCCCCCCTCGGAAAACCCGCGCGCATTGTTCGCGAGCCAGCCAAGCCGAGACCTAGGACATGGATGCGCTGGCCCAGGCCAATGGGGGGTCCGGGGGCCTCAGGCCCCAGGCCGCCGGAGGCAATTCGGCTGCGGCGGCCTGCGCCAGGAACGCATTGACCAGCCGGGCCATGTGCAGCGGGTACTGGTGCATCATCCAGTGTCCGGCTTCCGGCAGCAGTTCGAGGCGCGCGCCGGGGATGGCCCGGGCCATGCTCCGGAGGTTGTCCGGCGGGCTGATCCAGTCTTCTGTTCCGCCCAGGAGCAGCACCGGGCAGCGCAGGTTCGGCAGGTCGCGCTGGGAGCCGCGCCATTGCTTCAGGGCCGCGTACTGCCGCCCGATGACGTCCAGGTCTGGCGGCCGGGTGCGGGCAGGCAGGCGGGCGAAGACCTCCGGGTGCGCGTCGGCCCAGGTTTTGGGGAACATGGCCTGCTGCAGTTCGCCGAGCGACATTCCGGCCATGCGGTCGAGCCTGGGCATGAGCTGCGCGCTCTCGGCCATGGTGGCGCAGAGCGTTAGCGTCGCAACGAGGTCCGGCCTGGCCCGCGCCATTTCCTGGGCGATGATGCCGCCCATGGACCAGCCCAGCACATCGGCCTTGGCGATGCCCAGGGTTTCGAGCAGGCCGATGGCGTCCTGGGCCATCTGCCCGATGCTGATGGGCCCGTCTGGAGCCTTGGCCGCGCCCATGCCGCGGTTGTCCATGAGAATGACCCTGCGGCGGGCGGCGAGTTCGCGCACGAAAAT
>MGTN01000130.1:5057-6137 GCA_001799475.1 Desulfovibrionales bacterium GWA2_65_9
GGAGTCCAGAGGGCCTCAGGCCCTTTGGCCGCCGGAGGCATCTTCTCCTCTGGCCCGTTACTTGTCTGCTGGCTTCTTGTAGCTCACCGGGCCTTGTTCATAGCCCACGAGCTTGAGCCACCACGCGGGGTAGAACACCGCCTGGGCGATGCCTTCCTTGGTGTTCAGGTAGCCGTCATCGTAGCGCACGTAGAGCTGTTCGGACAGCGCCCACCAGTCCTTGAGCACGGAGGCCGCGTTGGCCTCGGCATTTTTGGCCAGGAAGGCCTGCGCGCCCTTCTTGTCGCCCTTGTTCCACAGGGCCAGGGCCTTGGCCTCCAGGGCTTGCTGCGTGCCGAAGTAGCGGTTCTCGTGGCGGTCGCGCACGGAGCGCAGGTCCTTGATCATGAAGGAGTACTTGAGCGAGACCTGATTGGCGACGAAGCTGAAGGCGCTCCACATGCTGCCCCGGTCGAGCTTCAGGATGTCGCTGGTCTGGATGGGCTTGGGCAGGGTGCCGGCCCCAGCGTAGAAGGGCATGAGCACGGCCGTGGCCGGGCGGTCCGGGCCGAACCAGGTCACCCCGCCGATGGCTGCTGGCAGCCAGGAGCGCGACTGGTTCACAAAGGCAAACACACAGCGGTAGATGTTGAGCGGGCGCTCGAACTCACCCTTCACTCCGGACAGGCTGCCATCCTTGCCCGACAGGGCCTCGGCTCCACCCTCGAAGCGGACGGGATCGCCGAAGGGACCGGCGGCCAGGCCCTTGGTCAGGTCGAACTCCGTGCCCTCGTAGTAGTCGCGGTGGATGGCGAAGATGTCCTTCACGGCGAGCTTCTGGTCCGGCTTGACGGCAAAGGCGTAGGCGCGCGTGAACGGCCCATCGACCCAGGGCGAAAGGTGCAGGGACGGGGCCACGAGGGACTGGGCGCGCCACACGCGCCGAAGCGAGTAGTACGGGTGGTGGAACTCGCCGTCGCCGTAAACGCTGGTCCAGTCCAGCGGCCCGTCGGCGGGCTTCCACCAGCCCTTTTTCTGCGCGACCTCGAAGACGTTGGCCGAGTGCATCTGGTCCGGGTCGTTGGTGCGCAGCTCGCGGAT
>MGTN01000130.1:6182-6876 GCA_001799475.1 Desulfovibrionales bacterium GWA2_65_9
ATGAGCCCGCCCATGAGCTTAATGGCCTCGCGGGCGGTCTTGCAGCGCTCCAGGGCCACGCGGGAGAGTTCTGAGGAGTAGAAAATGCGCTTGCCCGGCTCCGGCTCGGACTCGACCTTGGCCTTGTCCGTGCACTCGCCGATGGACAGCTGGTGCTCGTTCATGACGCCATAGTTGGCGTCGAAATAGGCGTAGGTGTGGGCCACCTGCGGGATGTAGCCCAGGGGCACGCTTTTGGGGTCGCCGTTTTTGCCGCCGGTATTGTAGGCCGGGGCGCGCTTGCCGTCCACGATGCGGTGGCTCTCGGTGCCGCCCCATTCCGGCTTGAAGCCCAGCGCGCAATGGGAATAGTACACCGGCCGCATGGAGCCGGGCTTGTGGTCCTTGGCGGGCACGTAGATCAAGCGGGCGTCGCTCAGGCCGTCATTGGAGTTTGAGACCATGACCGAGCCGTCGGCCGAGGCCTTCTTGCCCACAACGGCGATGGTGCAGGCCAGGCCCGCAGATGCGGCCAGGGCGGCCAGGGCAAGGCAGAACAGCAGGGCCAGATACCCGGTGGCGCGTTTCATGCGGACCTCCTTGAATGCGGATGCGGACGAATGCGCGGGAGAATGCGCGGTGGGATGAGTCCACTCCGCATAGCACCAGGCGCGGTCCGCATTCAAGGGGAATCTCACGGCATTCGATATCGGCT
>MGTN01000131.1:0-965 GCA_001799475.1 Desulfovibrionales bacterium GWA2_65_9
TGGGGCGAGGTCTGGGCAGTGGGCCGGGGCAAGGTCTGAGGTGATGCCTGAGGTGCTGTCTGAGACGATGCCCGAGGAGAACCGTCGGCCTCCAGGGGCGGGGCGTCCTGGGCCTGGGCCTGGCGGGCCGGAACACAGGCCAGAAGCAGCGCCATGACGGCCAGGCAGGGCACGGCGCGGAGCATGCTCAGTTCTCGCCGCCCTTGCACTTGAGCAGGGTCTGGGTCCACTCGATGGACTCGGCGTAGTTGATGGCCGAGGACTCCCGGTCCAGGCTTTTGCTCTCCAAAAACCCCTCTACGTCCTCCCAGTTGGCGATCTCGATGTCCTCCACCAGCGACAGCCAGGCCCAGTAGGGCGAGGGCTTGGACAGAAGCGCGGCTTCCACGTCCTTGTTCAGCGGAATGTTCTCCAAAAGCTTGTTCATGGGCTGGGCCAGGAGCACGTCGAGCTTGGAGAACAGGCCCAGCATGAAGAGCGTTTCAGGCGGGGCCTCGTGGCTCTTGTGGAGCTTGCCCATGCTCTCCAGGTAGCGCGCGCGCTGCAGGGAGGTGTAGGCCGCCTCCTGCACCTTGGAGGTGCTGTCAAAGTCGGAGATGATCACGGCCAAAAACCACTGTTTGATCTGCTGCTTGCCCAGGAGCATCAGGGCCTGCTGGATGGACTGGATCTTGGCGCGCAGGGAGAAGGCTGCGGAGTTGATGAAATTCAGCAGGCGGTAGCTCACGCTGGGGTCCGAGGAGATGATCTGCGAGAGCTCGCGCACCTCGAAGTCTTCCCCGGTCAGGGCACGCAGGAGGCGCATCTTAGCCAGCACCGGGGTGGGCACCTTGCTCCCGGTCATGGTCTCCGGGCGGCTGAAGAAAAAGCCCTGGAAGAGTGTGAACCCGTAGCTCCTGGCCAGGTCGTAGGTGGCCCGGTCCTCGACCTTCTCGGCCAGCAGACGGCAGCCGTGCTTGCGCAGG
>MGTN01000131.1:985-8783 GCA_001799475.1 Desulfovibrionales bacterium GWA2_65_9
CGCCGCAATCATCTCCGGGGTTGGGGTGATGGTCTCCAGCACCTCGACCACGCAGATCTCCCTCGGCAGGGCGTAGACCGAATCGTCCAGGAGCAGGCGTTGCGGAAAGTTGATGAAGGCCTTGCGGGATTTGTCCATGCCGGAGAAGGCCAGGGAGAAGCCATCGGCGATGACCGAGGCCGTGGCCAGGTCATCCTCGGTGACGTCGGCGGTCTTGGCCAGGGCGCTGCCCCGGAAGAGCAGCTCATAGGCCCAGACCTTCTCATGCGCGTCGAAGATTGGCTGCCTGGCCACAAAAATGGCTTTGTGGTCCCTATGGACCTCTGGTTCCTGCGCGGATGTGGTCATGTATGCAGTATCCCTCTTTTCAAAGGCCCGCGCAAGGCCAAATAACAACGCCGCAACTACTTCCCTGGGGCAGCGGGCGCGGTGGCATTCTGCTGCGGGCTCATGGCCCTGTACTCCTCCTCCAGAATCTGGGGGATGGGCCGGACCCAGAAGGTCTCCTTGACCTGCTCCTTGACGTCCGTGGAGGACTTTGCCGGGCAGGCCTTGATGGGCCTGCTGTTGGGACATTCCGGGGAGGAAAAGGTGGCGTTGAGGCACTTCCCGTCGGAGTCCGGCGTGTAGGGGATGACCCGACGCGTGGCGTGCCAGGTGCGGTCCTGCACCACGACTTGGCCGTCGGGCATCACGGCGCAGAGGTACTCCGAATTCTTGGAGGCGTAGAACATGGAGATGATGTACACCCCGTCCCCGGCCTTGCCCACGTAGCCGAACTCATTCATTTTCTTGCAAAGCAGGCGGGAAAGGACCTGCTTGCAGAGGGAAAGGTTCGCGTCGTCCCCGGCGGCCTGGGCCTGGGGCGCAACAGCCAGGAGAAACAGAACAGCGGCCAGGGCCGGGAGCAGCAGACGGGTGAGAGGGTGCATGGTGTTAGGCATTGGGTTGGTCCGTCAGGAGAAAGATTTGGAAGCCATCGGGGCTGTCGGTCTCACATTGCTGGACGCATCCGGCGCACTGGTAGCTGCCGGGCCGGTGGTACCAGCGGGCCTTGGCCGGGTGCTCGCAGCGAAAATAGGCATACACCGCGGCCGACACCGTGCCGTGGTAGGGCCTGTAGCCCTGCTGCCGTACAAAATCGAGAAAGCGCATGCTTGGCCCCCTGCCTGGCGCGCGGCGATTCGCCCCGCAGCACCTGTTGCGGTTTGTAGCCTGTCCGCCAGAAATTGCAACGTCCGCCCAGTTCAGGCAGGCGATTTGCCCTTGCAGAAACCGGGCGTTCGGAAATCAGAGGGGGCAAAGACACACTGGCGACTCCCTGGGGTGCAACATGGAGCAGAGCCTGGCGAAGGTCCGCCTGGGCAAAGGCACGATTGCCCAGAAGGCATGAGAGCCGACACATGGGCCAGTATATACCTGGGCAGCGGCCCCGGCAGCGACATTTTCCCACGCCCGCGCAGGCTGGTTGCGCTGCGGAACGGAGGATATCCTGAGCCCAGCGCCGGAATATGGGCCTGGCCCCTTGATTTTTTGGACAAACAGGCCGAAGGAATGCATAATCAGGTCAGAAACGGGCACATAGAACCCAGGACCGGGAAGGGGCATTGGAACAGCAAGAAACCGACCAGAACTGCCCGACGCTCACCTGCGCAGGGACCAGGCCCGAATGGCCCGCGCGCCTGGAGGCCTATTTCTCCACCCTGCGCCCACTCAAGGAAAGAAGCACCGTGCGCGAGGTGCTGGAGCGCGAGCTTCTGCTGGCCTTCATCGAGATCAACAGCGGGGGCATCAGCGAATACCCCATGCTGGAGTCCCAGCAGCAGAGCATCATCAACACCCTTTGCCGCCGCACCGACCACCCGGCCGACGCCTTCCTGCGCAAGCTGGCCGGGAACTTCCCGCTGCTCCTAAACCGCCTGGACAAGGAGCAGTCCGCCGGGGACGAGGCCGCCCTGGCCCAGACCACGGCCATGCTGCGCAACACCGAGTCCCTGCTGGTCAAGAGCGTGCAGGGCATGGTCTTCGCCATGGGGCTGACCACGGACAACTACGAGGAGCTCATCATGCGCCACTTCGGCGCGCCGGGGCTCTCGCAGTTCGCCGACCTCATCAAGACACACCAGTTGGACCAGAGCTTCTGGCGCGAGTTCGTGGAACGCTTCATCGCCCAGCACATCGCCGAGGGCTACGACCACCTCACCAGCGAGGGCAAGTTCCTGCTCTCCAAGGACGGCCAGCAGGTCCTCATCCGCTTCCTTTTCGACGATGTGCTGGCCACCCTGCACGACACGCCGGGAGAGATTCCCAAGACCCGCGTGCAGACCGCCTTCGAAACCGCCAGCGCCGAGGACGCCGCGTCCCAGAGCCTACGCAAGGTGGTCCAAGCCTGCCTGCTCAAGGGCCTGTCCTTCCTGCCCGGCGAGCTGTTGCTGGCACACCTGGAGAGCGCGGCCTTCATTGTCTGCATGGACCCCGTGGCCCAGAGCCTGTACCGCGCCATGCAGGCCCGCGCCAGCGGCCAGCCCGCCCAGGAGAAGTACCCCCTGCCCTTCCTCATGGAGCAGGCCGTGGCCCTGGCCCTGGGGGCCATGTTGGTCTTGAGCCAGGCCCGCGAGCATTTCCTGGCGGCGCTCTGCTCCCTGCGCTGCGACGAGTTGGAGGCCGTGCGCTCCCTGGCCCAGGGGCTGTCCATCGAGTCCCTGGAGCGCGTGCTGTTCTATCTTCTGGAAAGCTCATTCGTGGGGCTTCTGCGGGACAGGGCCCGCGACGAGGGGGCCAAGGTCAGCGTGCGCAGCATCGCCGCGCGCCGAAGCCTTGTGCCCGCCGTGGAGGCCCTGGCCTCAAGCGGTCTCTCGCGCATCCGCAAGAGCCAGATATGGACCCAGGACCCCACGCGCCCGGACATGCTGCTGTTCAAGACCAAGAATCCCCAGCAGCTGACGGCGCTGATGCAGGTGCTGCAACTGGAGGAGCCCCTGCAGGCCGCCATTCGCACCCTGTGGGACAAGGCCCCCCTGCGCCGCGACTTCCTGGTGGTCATCGACCTGACCCAGGTGGCCCGCACCACGCAGAACATCAAGGCCAAGCTCACCGAACTGCTCTCAAAATACGGCGTGCTCCAGCAGCAGAACGCCGCACCCGTGCCTCCGGGCTCGGCCGCGGCGGAGCCCACGCAGCCCTGAGGACAAGAGCCTCCGGCGGCCAGGGGGTGTTGCCCCCTGGACCCCCACCAGAGGGTCTGAGGCCCTCTGGACTCCCCATTACGCCGAAAGGGCTGTTTCAGGAGGAACCTGAAACAGCCCTTTCGGCGTGTGTGAGCCAGGGGAAACCGTGGGGAGATTCTTCAGAAGCTGTTGCGCGACCGGACATCCGGGCATCACATTCCAATATGCTCCCGGCAGCTCCAACCAAAACAATCTGCCCAGGCTCGACACTCCTCCCCCGGAAGGGGGGCCAACCGCGCGCGGGTTGCCAGGGCCAAGCCGTGGCTTCTGCCCAGGCCACCCCGGCCCAGGCCCTATGGGGAGTCCAGAGGGCCTCAGGCCCTTTGGCCGCCGGAGGCTCTTCTGCCCTTCCGGCCTTACGCGAAGACGATAGTCTTGTTGCCGTCCACCAGCACCCGGTCCTCCAAGTGCCAGCGCACGGCGCGGGAAAGCACCTGACGTTCGATGTCGCGGCCCAGGATCTTCAGTTCGTCCAGGCGGTGCCGGTGCGACACGCGGATGACGTCCTGCTCGATGATCGGACCCTTGTCGAGCCTGCCGGTGACGTAATGGGCCGTGGCTCCGATGAGCTTGACCCCGCGCTCCACGGCGCGGCGGTACGGATCCGCGCCCTCGAAGGCGGGCAGGAAGGAGTGGTGGATGTTGATGATGCGCTGGGGGAAGCGCTTGACGAAAGCCGGAGACAGGATGCGCATGTAACGCGCCAGGACCACCAGGTCCACCGGCCCGCCCGGCAAGCCGTCGAGCAGCGCCAGCATCTTTTCCTCGGGCACGGTGAGCGAGCGGCCGCGCGGGGCGTCATGCGCTTCAGGCACATGCACCTGCTCGAAGCGCACGCCAAAGGCCTCCACAGCGGGCCGCAGGTCCGGGTGGTTGCTGATGACGATGGGCACTTCCGCGTGCAGCTCGCCGCGCCCCACCCGCCACAAAAGGTCCATCAGGGCGTGGTCCAACCTGGAGACGAGCACGGCCACGCGTTTCTTGCGGCCAGAGAGCACCACGCTCCAGTCCATCTGGTAGCGCGCGGCCACCTCGCGGCCGAAGTCGCGCGCCAGTTCCTCGATGCTGCCTTCCAGGCCGGGCAGGTAGAACTCCTGGCGCATGAAGAAGCGCCCGCCTTCAGGATCGGTGGAGTGCTGGTCGGAGTGGATGATGTTCACACCGCGCTGGTGCAGGAAGCCGCTCACTGCGGCCACGATGCCCGAGCGGTCTGGGCAGTTGGCAAGCAGACGCGCGCACCCGGCCAGCGGCTGGGCGGCCTGACGCGATGCGCTTTGGGGCTGGGCCGAGGCTGGGCCGCGCATCCGGGCTAGTCGTCTTCGCCGAACAGGGACGGCTTGGGTGCGGTTTCGTCGCCAGCGGAAAGGGCGGCGAGCATGACCACCGGCCCGGCCGCGCCGCAGAAGCCCAGGTCATCGGAGCCGGTTTTGTCGGCCTCGGCGTGCCGCCAGAGCATGCACATGGAGCCCAGGCAGAACTTCATCTTGTCGTCGCGCGTCTTGAGCAGCGGGCAGTACTTGAACTTGGCATCGGATTCCGGCAGCAGCATGGCTTATCTCCCTCTACCCGGCCTTGGGCCGCGCGCCGGGCAGGCCCGGAAAGTCCACCAGCGGAATCTTGCCCAGGCGGCTCTTCAGGTACTCCACAAGGATGGCGCTCAGGCGCTCCTCGCGGTTCATGGTCCGGGAGTACTTGCCGCCTTCCACCACCTTCTGGAACTCGCTCTTGTCCATGGCCGGGGACTTCTTGGCGATGTTCTCGATGGCCACAGAGTAGGCCGCGATCTTGTGCTCCAGGTCGGCGTCGCTCATGGTCGTGAGTTCGCGCACGCGCGAGGCCAGTTCGTCAGGGTCCGGAAGCCTGTCGGACTCAACGATCTTCTTGAAGGCATTGGCGTAGCGGGTGGACCCTTCGTTGATGTGGTCCTTCTGGACGAAATTCTGTCCCATCCAGCCCGCGCGCAGCCACTTGAAGAGCATGAACGAGGTCTGGTTCGGTCCGTCCTCCACAAATACCTGCACCGAGGCCGAGTCGTACATGTAGGTGTCGGCCCAGCCGATCATGCCTTTGTTCAGGCCGTTGATGCCGGAATAGAAGTAGCTCCACTCGCCGTCGTCGAGGATGACGGCCTTCTTGCCCACGCTGGACTTGTCCTTCTGCTTGCTGACCGAGATGAGCACGTTCTTGCCACCGACCTTGGTCAGGATGATGAGCCGGTTCAGGTCATAGCGGTAGTAGCCCCCGCCGAAGGAGTCCGGGGCGTTGACCTCGTACTCCGTGCCCCACAGGGCCACAGGCTTGTCCAGCTTGCCCAGGTGCAACCAGGGCTTGGGGTCCCTGTCCACGATGTCGCTGCCGCGATACCAGCCGCCCAGGCGCAGCACGCTGGGGAACAGCAGGTAGCTCGGAATGGCCGGATTGTAGCAGTAGCGCATGAGCCGTGGGAGCGAGGTCTTCATGGTCACGCGCAGCACGGTGCCGTTGGCGTCATAACGGCGCGCAGGGATCAGGTCGCGGGCATCGCCCTTGGCCTGGGACACATACTCCAGCAGACTCTGGAAGCTCTGCGGATTGACTTCGGCGTTGCGCTTCAGGCTCAAGTCCAGCAGGGCGCCCAGGCTCTGCTCCACGGGCTGCGGCAGCGGCGCGGACAGGGCCTGGCTGGGCACGAACAGGACGAACAGAACAAACAAAAGAGCATACAACCCGCTCAGGCGGCGGGCGCTGGTCGCTATCGACATGAATTCCCTCTGCGATGTTGGGCGGTTAGGGCAAAATGCCCCCCGCTGGCAGGAGGAATATAAGCACTCGCGGCGCGGTTGACAAGCGCAAGCCGCAGAGGCTTAAGCCACGGTTCCCTTCCAGGCTGAAAACGGTTAGATAACTGTGAGGCCGCACCCGAATGTGCAACGATGACGGCCAAACCACCAAGCGGAGTGCCCCATGCCCTTTCCCCTGGCCGTGCTCGTTTCCGGCAGCGGTTCCAACCTGCAGTCCATCCTGGACAAGATCGAAGCGGGCGCCATCGACGCCGAGGTGCGCGTGGTCCTGTCCAACAAGCCCGAGGCACTGGGCCTGACCCGCGCCCGCAACCGGGGCGTGGCCACCTGGAGCCGTCCGCACACGGACTTCGCCTCGCGCCAGGCCTTCGACGCCGAGATGGTGCGCGTCATGGGCGACCACGGCATCAGCGCCGGCACGGGCGCGGTGCTCCTGGCCGGGTTCATGCGCATGCTGACCCCGGAGTTCCTGCGCGCCTTCCCCCAGGCCGTCCTGAACATCCACCCGGCCCTCCTGCCCAGCTTTCCCGGCACTCACGGCGCGGCCGAGGCCGCCGACTATGGCGTACGCCTGGCCGGATGCAGCGTGCACTTTGTGGACGAGATCATGGACCACGGCCCGGTGGTCATCCAAGCCGCCGTGCCCACGCTCAGCTCCGAGGACGGGGGCGAGGGCGGCGAAGCCCTGGCCGCGCGCATCCTGAGGCTCGAGCACTGCATCTACCCCCAGGCCGTGTCCTGGCTGGCGCAAGGCCGGCTGTCCATCCAGGGCCGCCACGTGCATGTCGCGGGCGCTGCTACGGCCACCTGCGGCAACGGAGATCATCCCTTCATGGCCAGCCCCGGCCTGGAGCCGGGCTTTCTGCCAGCACCAGCCTGACAACCACGGAGGTCTGCATGGAATCCTTCCGCCTGAGCCTGACCCCGGACGAACAGAAATACCTGAAGGATCTGGTGCGCCTGGCCATCGCCAGCCGACTCACGGGCCGGGGGCCGGTGACCCCGCCCGAGCCGTCAACGGAGCTGCTCAAAAGCGAACTGGGGGCGTTTGTGACCCTCAAGCGCGAAGGCAATCTGCGCGGTTGCATCGGCAACCTGGTGGGCAACGGGCCGCTCTTTCAGACCGTCTGGAACATGGCCCAGGCCGCAGCCTTCCAGGACCCGCGCTTCAACCCGCTGACCGTGGCCGAGATGGACGGGCTCGACATCGAGATTTCCATCCTGGGCCCGCTGGAACCCTGCCCGGACCCGCAGCTGGTGGAGATCGGCCGGCACGGGCTCATCATGCGCCGGGGCGCAAACCAGGGCCTGCTGCTGCCCCAGGTGCCCGTGGAGTGGGGCTGGGACCGCGAGCAGTTTCTGGCCCAGACCTGCCGCAAGGCCGGGCTGCCCGCCACGGCCTGGCGCGAGCCGGGCACCGAGATATATTGGTTCGAGGCCGTGGTCTTCTAGAGAAAAAATTCACACAACTAACAAATTGTATTGATGCTTTGACAGAAAAATTTCCTTCGTTTAACAGTTCACGGCAACCACCCGCAATGCCACATCCCAACCTTCCCCAGGGCGAGGCCGGGCATGCGCGAACCCCCTGGAGGTTGCCCGTGAAACGACTCAGCATCAAGATGCTCCTGGCCGTGCTGGCCCTGGCGGCACTGGCCGGATTTATCACCACCCTGGCCCTGTTCACCTACAATTCCAAGCGCGTTTCCACCACCTTCGAAGCCATCCTCAACGTGGACGAGGCGCTTCTGGGCCACATGCAGGAGATGTACGCCCAGGGTCTGCAGACCG
>MGTN01000131.1:8803-9132 GCA_001799475.1 Desulfovibrionales bacterium GWA2_65_9
GTGCTCAATCCTGTGGACAAGAAGGCCCGCGAAAACTACGAGGCCGCCAACGGCAAGTTCCGCAAGGCCCTGGAGGCCGCAACAGCCCTGGCCAAGGACGGCATCCAGGAGAAATTGCGCTCGCTCGCCCCCCTGTGGGAGGAGGGCCACGCCCTCAAGCTCGAGGTCATGACCCTGGCCGTTGACGGCAAGACCCCGGCGGCCACCGAGCTCCTCAACACCAAGGAAACCAAGAAGTGGCGGGAGATCAAGGACATCATCCAGAAGCTGACGGCGGAGCAGGCCAAGAAGTCCCAGGCCGCTTATGCCGCCTACCAGACCGACGAGAA
>MGTN01000131.1:9157-11460 GCA_001799475.1 Desulfovibrionales bacterium GWA2_65_9
GGCGACTTTTTCGGCGAGATGCGCGAGGTGGGCAACGCCCTGCAATCCATGTCCGCCAAGGTGCAGGAGTCCCTGGGCTTCACCCAGAGCGTGCTGGGTGGTATCGTCACCCCCTATGTGGTGGTTGATGAAAAGAGCACGCTGATCATGGCCAACCAGACCCTGCTCGATATCCTCCAGCATGAGGGCAAGCCGGAGGACTTCTTCGGCCAGGACGTGGCGCATTTCTTCTACGGCGATGCCAGCCGCAAGACCGTGCTCAGCCAAGCCATGGAGGAGAACGCAACCGTCATGCGCGAGGTGGACCTCACGGGCCGCAAGGGAGCCGTCCGGCGCATCCACATCGCCGCCTCGCCCCTGCACAACACCATCACGGGCCAGCTCATGGGCGCGCTGTGCCTGTACACCGACTTAACCGAACTGCGCGAAAAGGAAAGCCGCATCCTGGCCCAGAACGAGGCCATCACCGCTGCGGCCAAAGAGGCCGAGGCCGTGCTGCGCTCCCTGCTGGGCTGCTCCGAGCGCCTGACCGAACACATCCGGAGCGCGGAGGACGGTGCGGCCCTGCAACGCGAGCGCGCTGGAGACGCCACCCAGGTCATGGGCGAAATGAGCGAGTCGATCATGGGCGCGTCCGAAAGCGCCAGCGCCGCGGCCGAGGGCGCGGAGCACGCCGGGGACGAAGCGCGCCAGGGCCAGGACGTGGTGCGCCAGGTGGTGCAGTCCGTGGAGGAGGTGCGCCAGCAGACCTTGTCACTCAAGGAGAACATGGGCGAGCTGGGCCGCCAGGCCGAGTCCATCGGCCAGGTCATGAACGTCATCAGCGACATCGCCGACCAGACCAACCTGCTGGCCCTGAATGCGGCCATTGAAGCGGCGCGCGCTGGCGACGCAGGACGAGGATTCGCTGTTGTCGCTGATGAAGTCCGCAAGCTCGCGGAAAAGACCATGACCGCCACCCGCGAAGTGGGCGAGGCCATCGGCAACATCCAGCGCGGCACCAGGACCAACGTTGCGCAGGTTGAGGAGGCCGCCCACAAGATCGAGCTGACCACGGGTCTGGCCGGGGGGTCCGGCGAGGCCCTGCACCGCATTGTCGACATGGTCCAGGAGACCACCCAGCGCGTGCGCGGCATCGCCAAGGCCGTGGAACTGCAATCCACCGCCTCGGGCCGGGTGGATGCCTCGGTGGAGGAGATCAACGAAATCGCCCTGCGCACCGCCGCAGGCATGGATGTGGCCACCCGCGACGTGGAGGAACTGCGCGAGCTGGCCGAGCGGCTGCGCGGCATCGTGGACGGCATGGCGGGTCAAAAGGACTGAACCAAAATTCTGGACAGCCAGGGGTTCCCCCCTGGACCCCGCCAAAGGGCCTGAGGCCCTCTGGACTCCCCATCACGCCGAAAGGGCTGTTTCAGGAGGAACCTGAAGCAGCCCTTTTGGCTTGCAATGCCCCTGCGGCTCGAATTGCTTGAAGGGGGCGGAGCATGACTTCCGACGTAGGCCTGGGGCCAGCGCCCCGCTCTCCCCAAACTCTCTTGAACCGGCGACGGTGCGCCCGGACGACCTGCGGTCAGTCCTTCCAGTTCCACCACTTGAGGCGCTCGGGGTCCGGGTCAACGGTTTCGGCGAAGTACACGGCGCAGCGGTAGACATACAGCATGCAGCGGTCCACGTGGCAACCGGCCAGGGTTTCCATGGCGGCGTAAAGCGTTTCAGGATCGCGGCCGCGCAGATCAGACACCGAGCGCAGGCCCAGGTCCCAGAGGACCACGGCGGTTTTTTTGCCCACGCCGGGGATGCGCCGGAAATCCTTCAAAGCTTGCGGATCGGGGATTGCGGACATATGCCTGCTCCGAACTCTGCTCCAGACCCGGTTGCGGGCCTAGCTCCTGGCGTAAACCTCGTCCAGGATGGCCTTGCCGCCAGCGGCCAGCACCTGATCCGCGAGCTTGGCGCCCAGATCCCAGGCCGCGTTGGCCGGGCCGACAAGGCTCAGGCGGATGGGGTTCTCGCCATTGACGCCGGCCACGAAGCCCGTGAGGGTCAGGCTGTCGCCGTCAAGCACGCTCCAGGCCGCGATGGGCACCTGGCAGCCGCCGTCCAGGCCGGTCAGGAAGGCGCGCTCGGCAGCCACCTGGGCCGCAGTCTCGGGGTGGTTCAGGAAGGCCAGAAGCTCGGCCATTTCCGGGCGGTCCCGGCGGTACTCGATGCCCAGCGCGCCCTGGGCCACGGCGGGCAGGAAGCGCGGCGGGCCAAGGATCTCGTGCTTGGGCGCGGTGAGGCCCAGGCGGGTCAAGCCC
>MGTN01000131.1:11468-13419 GCA_001799475.1 Desulfovibrionales bacterium GWA2_65_9
TGGCGCCCCTGGGCAGGGCGTCCAGGCCGTCGTACTGAACGGAGAGCAGGCTGTCCGTGGGCGCCTCGCGCACGGGGTTGACGCCCACGATGAGCTCGGCGGGCAGCTCGGTGGGCACGTCCTTCATGCTGTGCACGGCAAGGTCGGCGCGGCCGTCCAGCAGCGCCTCCTCGATCTCCTTCACGAACAGACCCTTGCCGCCGACCTTGGCCAGGGGCACGTCCAGGATCTTGTCGCCGGTGGTCTTGATTTTGAGCAGCTCGACAGTGAGGCCGGGGTACTGCGCGCGCAAAAGGGACGAGATGTGCTCGGCCTGCCAGAGGGCCAGCATGCTGCCGCGCGTGGCGATGGTGACGTGTTTCATCGGATCGACCGCCAGATCAGCCGCAGCTGGAGCAGGAGCCGCCGGAGCAGCCTGCGCAACCGCCACGGGCCGCAGGCGCGGACGCTGTGGCAGCCGGAGCGTCGTCAGCGCCGCCTGCACCGCCGGTTTTGGCGCGGCAGCAGCTCATGAGCTTCTGGGTCTTGGTGGAGCCGCAGGAGGGGCACACCGCCACCTCGTCCTGGCCGAAGACCAGTTCCTCGAACTGGTTCTTGCACCTCTTGCAGACATATTCGAATATGGGCATGGCGTGTCCTCGCAGTGTTTGGCCCCCTCACGGGGCCGCATGGACATAGCCCAAAACCTCCCTGCTGGCAACGCGCGAATGGCCCCTGGCTCGGCCTGCGGAAACGGCCGGTCTCGCGGCACGTGTCATATAACAATTTTCCAACGCCATATTCCCTTCGCCTATAGTATGATTTAGTTGAACTACGCATTTTCTTGTGCTAGTAGCGGCGCGAGTGAACACCCGCTCTCGGGGGAATCCAAATAATCTTCGGAGGTTCCACAATGCGTTGGGCTGATATCGGACTCGGAAAAAAGATGGCTGTGGCCGTGGCCCCGGTGCTGGTGTGCTTCGCTGCGGTTGCCGTGTGGTCATTCCTGGATATGACGGACATCAAGCAGGATTTGCGGGACGTCTTTGCCACGCGCGCGTTGCAGTCCAGCCTGCGCCAGGGTGAGATTGATCATCTCAAGTGGGCTCAAGCCGTCAGCGCATATGTCTACAGCGAAAACGACGAGCCGCTCACGGCCCAGGTCGACCCGCACAAATGCAACTTCGGCAAATGGTATTACGGCGAAGAGCGCGCCAAGACAGAGGCCGCGTTCCCGGAACTCAAGGATTCGCTCGCCAAGATCGAGGCAACGCACACGAAACTGCATGAATCTGCGGAGGCCATCGTCAAACTGAAGACCGCTGGCCAGTCCGCAGAAGCGGCCAAAATTTTCAATACGGTGAGCCTGGAGCAACTCAAGACCGTGCAGGATCTTCTGCTGGACATGCGCAAGACGCTGGTGGCCAAGGTCACGGCCCAGGGAGCGCAGCTTGAGGCCCAGGTCAACACCAGCCGCAGCGTCATCCTTGCAGCGGCCCTCCTGGCCATCGCCGTCGGCAGCGCCCTGTGCCTCCTGGTCATCCGCGCCATCACCAGGCCGCTCAAAGCCACTGTGGACTATGCTCACGCGGTGCGGGCCGGTCGCCTGGACGCCGCCCTGACCGTGGACCAGAAGGACGAGGTGGGTGTCCTGGCCGGGGCCATCCAGGAGATGGTCGACAACATGCAAGTGCAGATGGCCTTCTCCCAGGGCGTCATGCAGGGCGTGGCCGCCCCCTTCTCGGTCTTCTCGCCCCAGGACACGACGCTCTACACAAATCAGGCAATGCTTGACCTCATGGAGATTCCCGGAAAGCCCGAGGACTACTTCGGCAAGCAATCCGGGGAGTTCATCTTCGGCGAGAAGGGCAAGGAGACCCTCTCCACCCGCGCCCTGCACGAGAAGAAGCTCTTGTTCGCCGATCCCACGGTGCAGACCAGAACCGGGAAGCAAAGGCACGCGCATGTGTCT
>MGTN01000131.1:13531-13745 GCA_001799475.1 Desulfovibrionales bacterium GWA2_65_9
TGTCGACGGCGGCCAACAGGCTTGAAGACGTCGTCGAGATCGTCACCTCGGCCTCCGAGGAACTCTCGGCCCAGGTCGAGCAGTCGAGCAAAGGCGCGGAGGGCCAGTCCCAGCGCGTGGCCGAGACCGCCACGGCCATGGAGCAGATGACCGCCACCGTGATCGAGGTCGCGGGAAGCGCCAGCAAGGCCGCCGAGACGACGGAAACCGCCAG
>MGTN01000132.1:0-1148 GCA_001799475.1 Desulfovibrionales bacterium GWA2_65_9
CCTCGCGCTGCCCTGCGGAATAGATGCCCCAGGCGCTCCAGTGGGCGCTCACGTCGGCCTGGCTGCCGGTCTTGACCAGGCTGCGGAAGGCGCCCTGGTGCCGGGCGCTGTGGCCATGGACCTCAAAGCCGTAGTCCGTGATCAGGGCGCGCAGCTCGGCCTCGTTCATGAACTGCGAGCAGTCGCCGGACTTGAGCGCGCGGCGGAAGGACTCCGGCGCGCTCAAGAGCTCCGGCCCGCCCCTTTCCGGGGCCAGTTGGGGGCGCTTTGCGCCTTCGCTTATGAAGTCGGTGACGCAGAAGAACACGCCGGTCATGCCGTATTTGGCGAGCAGCGGCGCGGCCAGGGTCCAGTTGGACAGGTGGCAGTCATCAAAGGTGAGCACGCAGGCCTTGTCCGGCACGGGCGTATCGCCGCGCAGGGCGCGGAGCAGCTCGCGCGCAGTGATGGACCGGTAGCCCGCCGCCCGAATGGCGGCAAGATGCTCCTCGAAGCGCTCCGGCGTGTGCCCATCGGCTTGGCTCACGTTGTGGTAGCAAAGGACTGGAATGCTGTGCGGCACGCGGTACTCCCTCGCAAATTGCCTACCAGACCCGGCAAGCCCCGGCAAGCGCCCGGCTGGCCTCGACAATCGCCGACCTGGCCACGACAAGCGCCAGCCTGTCCCGACAATCGTCAGCCTGGCCCGACAATCGTCAGCCTGGAGCGGTCCGCCCACCCTCTGCGGCCGGTTCGCCCTCCCTGGCGGGCGGCAATCAATCTATTGATAATCTCAGCGGATGGGGCTACAGCTACAGGCTATGTCCGAGCGGACGATTCTCTTCCTTGCCGAGCCGCAGTCCGTCAGCGGCATCTTTCCAGCCCTGCGCGACGCCGGGGTTCAGGCGGGCGTGGCCGACGGCCTCACCTCTGCCATGGCCTTCCTCAAGCGTTCCCCCACGGCGGTGATTTTTTCGCGCCCTGCGCTGCCCGGCTACGCCGCTGAGGCCCTGCTCTCGCGCCTGGCCGAGCTCGCGGCCAAGGGCGAGGACGTGCCGCCAGTGGTCATCTTCTCGCGCACCGGCAGCGCCGAGGAGGCCCAGAAGTATCTGGAGCTCGGCGCGCGCGACTACTGGCTGGAGCCTCTGGGCTGGGAAAAGATCAGCCTG
>MGTN01000132.1:1190-5275 GCA_001799475.1 Desulfovibrionales bacterium GWA2_65_9
CCGGAATCCGCCGCCGGGCGCTTCCAGATCATCGGGCGACACCCGGCCGTGCAGCGCGTGCTGGCCCTGGCCCGGCAGGTTGCGCGCTCAAAGGCCACGGTGCTCATTTCCGGCCCCTCGGGCACCGGCAAGGAGATGTTCGCCCGATTCATCCACCACAATTCCGACCGCGCGCGCGAGCCCTTTGTGGCCATCAACTGCGCGGCCCTGCCCGAACATCTTCTGGAGAGCGAGCTCTTCGGCCACGAAAAGGGCGCCTTCACCGGAGCCATCAACCGCAAGCTCGGCAAGTTCGAGCTGGCCCAGGGCGGCACCATCCTGCTCGACGAGATCACCGAAATGGACCTGGCCCTGCAGGCCAAGCTCTTGCGCGTGCTCCAGGAGGGCGAAATCGACCGCGTGGGCGGGGTGGAGACCATCGGCGTGGACGTGCGCGTGCTGGCCACCACCAACCGCGACCTGGACCAGACCGTGCGCGAGGGCAAGTTCCGCCAGGACCTGTTCTACCGCCTGAACGTCATCCCCCTGCGCCTGCCCGCACTGCACGAGCGCGGCGACGACGTGCTGCTCCTGGCCGACTATTTCGCGGCCAAGTATGCCACGGCCTACGGCATGGGCGTGCAGGTCTTTGCCGAGGACGCCCGGTCCTGGCTGGCCAGCTACGACTGGCCGGGCAACGTGCGCGAACTCCAGAACCTGATGGAACGCGCCGTGCTCCTGGCCCAGGGCGGGCCCATCCAGCAGCGGCACTTCCTGCTCGACGGCGACACCTGGGGCATCGACGTGGTCGAGGTGCCCGACATGACCGACGTCGCGCCGGAACCGCTGTCCACGGGCCAGGCCGCTTCCTCCGCCTCCGGGTTGTCCGCTTCAGAACTGGCCGCCACTGGCTCGGCTGGCAGGCCCCCGGCCACCCTGCGCGACGTACTCTCGGTGATGCCCCTGCACGAGATGGAAAAACAGCTCATCCTGAAGAGCCTGGACGAGACCAGCGGCAACCGCACCCTGGCCGCACAGCTGCTCGGCATCTCCGTGCGCACCCTGCGCAACAAGCTCAACGAATACCGCGAACAGGGGCTGGAAGTGGCGTAAAGAATAGGGATGCCTCCGGCGGCTGTGGGGTCCCTTCGGGGTTCATAACGCCCCCCAGCCCCCCCCCATTGCGCCGAAAGGGCTGTTTCAGGAGGAACCTGAAACAGCCCTTTCGGCTTGTGTGGGCCAGGGCCAAGCCCAGCCGACGCCTTTGCCCAGGCCGCCCAGGCCCAGGCCATACGGGGGTTCCAAGGGGCCTCAGGCCCTTTGGCCGCCGGAGGCATGTTCACTTCCCACGCCCCCCGCCGGGCCTGCCGCGCCCGCCCTTGCCCTCTGCCGCGTCCTCTGGCAGTATGCGCCGCACTGCAGTCCGCACCTGTGGCCCGCACCGGGCCGCGACGGATTCCCTGGAGCCGACATGATCGACCTTGTGAAGCACACGCCGGAGACGGCCAGCGCCGGAAGCGCCCGCCAGAGGGCCGTGGACACCGGCATGGCGCTGACGCTCATCTGCCTCATCATCGCCCTGGCCACGCACAAGCCCGGCTGGGTGGTTTCGGCCACGACCCTGCTGGTGCTGAACATGACCGCGCCGATGCTCTTTGCCCCGGCCTCGAAGCTCTGGTTCGGCCTGTCCGCCGTGCTTGGCGCGGTGATGTCGCGCGTCATCCTGACCCTGGTGTTTTTTCTGGTGCTCACGCCCATGGGCCTCATCCGCCGGGCCATGGGCAAGGACACGCTCAAGCTCGCCGCCTTCAAGCAGGGCACGGCCTCGGTGTTTGTCACCCGCACCGGGAGCTTCACCCCGGCCGACCTGAAGACCCCGTTCTAGGAGCAATACATGGATTTCCTTCGCGATCTCTGGGACTTCCTGAAAGTCCGCAAAAAGTTCTGGCTGGCGCCCATCATCCTGGTGCTGCTGCTTTTCGGCGCGCTCATCGTGCTCACCTCGGGCTCGGCCATCGCGCCGTTCATCTACACGCTGTTCTAGGGGAGCGCTGGTGGGCAGTCCAAAACGACGGGCCATTCTGGGCTTGAGCGCCTACTACCACGACTCCGCGGCGGTGCTGCTGCTGGACGGGCGCATTGTCGCCGCGGCCCAGGAGGAACGCTTCACGCGCATCAAGCACGACGCGGCCTTCCCGCATCTGGCCGCGCGCTATTGCCTGGCCGAGGCCGGGCTGACCCCGGCGGACCTTGAGGTTGTGGCTTTTTACGACAAGCCCTACCTCAAGTTCGAGCGCCTGCTCGAAACCTACCACGCCTTTGCCCCGCGCGGCCTGCGCAGCTTTTTGGCGGCCATGCCCGTGTGGGTGCGCGAAAAGCTGTTCATGCGCAAGATGCTGAAGGACGAGTTGGCGCAGCTGGGGCCGGGCAAGCCCGAGATCTTCTTCCCGGAGCACCACCTGTCGCATGCGGCCAGCGCCTTCTATCCCTCGCCGTACGACGAGGCCGCGGTGCTGACCATCGACGGCGTGGGCGAGTGGGCCACCACCACCATCGGCCTTGGGCAGGGCAAGGACCTCTCCATCCTGCGCGAGCTGCACTTCCCGCATTCGCTGGGCCTGCTCTACTCGGCGCTGACAGCCTGGTGCGGCTTCAAGGTCAACTCCGGCGAGTACAAACTCATGGGCCTGGCCCCGTATGGCTCCCCTCCTGGGATGGGCGGCTCCGAGCGCGTGGCGCGCTTTCGCCAGGTGCTGCTGGACAAGATGGTCGACCTGCGGCCCGATGGCTCGCTTTTGCTGAACATGGATTATTTCGAGTACGCCACGGGCCTGACCATGTGCAACGCCGCGCGCTTCGAGGCGGCGCTCGGCCTGCCGCAGCGCACCAGCGAGAGCGAGATCACCCAGGAGTACATGGACCTGGCCCTGGCCATCCAGCAGATCACCGAAGAGGCCGTCTTCCGCATGGCCGAAACCGCCAAAAGCCTCACCGGCTCCAAGAACCTGGTCATGGCCGGGGGCGTGGCGCTCAACTGCGTGGCCAACGGCAAGCTGCTGCGGCGCGGCACCTTTGAGAACATCTGGATCCAGCCCGCAGCGGGCGATGCCGGCGGCGCACTGGGCGCGGCCCTGGCCGCCTGGCACATCGGCCTGCAAGAGCCGCGCGCGGCCCATGTAGATGGGGCAGAGGGCGACCCCGGCGGCGACATGATGCAGGGCGCGTACCTCGGGCCAACGTTCTCCACAGGCGAAATCGAACGCACCTGCCGCCGTTTCAACGCGCCCGCCACAAGGCACGACGACTTCCAGGTCTTGTGCTCCGAGGTGGCCGGGATGCTGGCCCAAGGCAAGGCCGTGGGCTGGTTCCAGGGCCGCATGGAGTACGGCCCGCGCGCGCTGGGCGGCCGCAGCATCCTGGGCGACCCGCGCAGGCCCGACATGCAGAAGAAACTGAACCTCAAGATCAAGTACCGCGAGGGCTTTAGGCCCTTTGCGCCCTCGGTGCTGGAAGAGCACTGCTCCGAATGCTTCGACCTGGACCGGCCCTCGCCGTACATGCTGCTCGTGGCCCCGGTGGCCGAATCCCGCCGCAAAACCCTGCCGCCGGACTACTGGACCAGGCCCATGTACGACCGGCTGTACGTGGAGCGCTCGGACCTGCCCGCCATCACCCACGTGGACTTCTCCGCGCGCATCCAGAGCGTTTCCAAAGCCACCAACCCGCGCTACTGGCAGCTCATCGACACCTTCCGGCGCGAACAGGGCTGCCCGGTGGTGGTCAACACGAGCTTCAACGTGCGCGGCGAGCCCATCGTCTGCACGCCCGCCGATGCTTACGCCTGCTTCATGCGCACCGAAATGGACGCGCTGGTGCTGGGCGACTGGCTGCTGGTCAAGGAAGGACAGCCCGAATGGCGCGAGACCGGCGACTGGCGCACGAAGTTCGAACTGGACTAGAGAGAGAATATGCCTCCGGCGGCCAAGCCGGGGCACAATATGCCTCCGGCGGCCGGGGGGAATGATTCCCCCCGAACCCCCTCATTTGTCCGCCGCGATTTCTGCGGCGGGAGCCGCCGAAGAAATCGCGGCCAAAGGGGGATTCCA
>MGTN01000132.1:5292-5807 GCA_001799475.1 Desulfovibrionales bacterium GWA2_65_9
TCCCGCAGCGCGGCAACGATGTCTCCATGTATGTCTGCGGCATCACCGCCTACGACCTGTGCCACGTGGGCCATGCCCGCAGCGCCGTGGTTTTCGATGTATTGGTGCGCTATCTGCGTTTCAAGGGCTACAACCTGACCTTTGTGCGCAACTTCACCGACGTGGACGACAAGATCATCAAGCGCGCCAATGAAACGGGCGTATCCTCCCAGGAGCTGGCGGAGAAGTATATCGCCGAGTTCTACGTGGACATGGACGCGCTGAACGTCTTGCGCGCGGACGTGGAGCCCAGGTGCACCGAGCATATCGCGGAGATGGTCGCGCTGACGCAGGGGCTCATCGAAAAGGGCCACGCCTATGCCACGCCCAGCGGCGACGTGTATTTCAAGGTGCGCAGCTTCCCGGGCTACGGCAAGTTGTCGGGCCGCAACATCGAGGACCTCATGAGCGGCGCGCGCGTGGACCCCGGCGAGGAGAAGGCCGACCCGCTGGACTTCGCCCTGTGGAAGGCGGCC
>MGTN01000132.1:5821-6990 GCA_001799475.1 Desulfovibrionales bacterium GWA2_65_9
CTTCTGGGACAGCCCCTGGGGCCAGGGTCGCCCCGGCTGGCACCTGGAGTGCAGCGCCATGAGCGAGAAGTACATGCCCCTGCCGCTGGACATCCACGGCGGCGGCCAGGATTTGTCCTTCCCGCACCATGAGAACGAGATCGCCCAGAGCGAGGCCGCCACGGGCAAGGAGTTCGCCAAGTTCTGGGTGCACAACGGCTTCGTGCAGATCAACTCTGAGAAGATGTCGAAATCCCTGGGGAATTTCTTCACCATCCGCGACATCCTGGCCCAATTCCTGCCCGAGACCCTGCGCTATTTCCTGCTCTCCATGCACTATCGCAGCCCACTCGATTTCTCCTTTGACGCCCTCGAAGAGGCCGAAAAGGGCGTGCGCCGCATCTACACGGCGTTTGCGCAGGCGCGCGAGGCCGTGGCCGGGACCAAATGGTCCAAGAGTCCGCTGCCGCAGGAGCTGCTGGAGGAGCTGTCCGGCTACGAGCAGGGCTTTGCCGACGCCCTGGAGGACGACCTGAACACCGCCGGAGCCCTGGGGCACCTGTTCGGCATGGTGCGCCTGGCCGGACGCATCCTTGAGGACAAGACCCTGCGCAAGGCCGAAGCCGGACGCGACGCGCTCACGCGCATCCTGGCCACCGTGGGCCAGTGGTCCGGGGTGCTGGGCGTGTTCGGGCGCGAGCCTGCGGAGCTTTTGGCCGAGCTCAAGGCCTGCCGGGCCAAGCGCAAGGGCATCGACGCAGCGGCCGTCGAGGCGCTGCTCGCCAAGCGGCTGGAGGCGCGGGCGGCCAAGGACTTCGCCGCGTCCGACGCCATCCGCGATACGCTGGCGGCCATGCAGGTGGAGGTCAAGGACACCCCGCAGGGCCAGGCCTGGGACGTGCTGTAGCCCAAAGCGCCACGTTATTTTTAAACGCCCCTTCCCTTTCCCGGCGCGGGAGGGTATAGGGCGAGCAAGACATCCCCGCATCCTTTTACGGAGGTCAGTCATGCTCGAGCGTCCCGCAGCCGTCACCATGCGCGGCAATCCCCTCACTCTCCTCGGTCCTGAGCTCAAGGTGGGCGACCCGGCCCCGGACTTCACCCTGCTCACCAACGACATGGAGCCGGTCACCCTGGCCGACTACAAGGGCATGGCCCTGGCCCTGGTCAGCGTGCCCTCGCTGGACACC
>MGTN01000132.1:7000-9914 GCA_001799475.1 Desulfovibrionales bacterium GWA2_65_9
CGGACCACCGCGAGGCCTCCTTTGGCCTGAACTACGGCGTGCTCATCAAGGAGCTGCGCCTGCTGGCCCGGGCCGTGTTCATTGTGAACCGCGCAGGCGAGCTGACATACGTGGAGCTGGTGCGCGAGATCGCCGACGAGCCCTACTACGCAGGGGTCTTGAGCGCCCTGGCGAGAGCGGCCGACTAGGCCCACGGGAGCTTTATACCATGCGCATTCTCATCGTTGACGACGATCCGGCCACGCGCCTGTGCCTGGACAAGGCGCTCACGCCCCTGGGCGAAGTGGTGGCCGCTGGAAGCGGGCAGGAAGCCCTGGACGCCTTTGGCAACGCCCTGGCCGGGGGCAATCCCTTCAGCCTGGTCAGCTTGGACATCGTCATGCCCGGCCTGGACGGCCAGGCCACGCTCCAGGCCATGCGCGACATGGAGAAGCGGCACAAGGTGGCCCCCGGCAAGGAGACCAAGGTCATGATGGTCACCGCCCTCGGCGACACAGACAACGTGACCAGGGCCTTCTTCAAGGGCCAGGCCGACGGTTACGTCACCAAGCCCCTGCGCCTGGACAACCTCACCGAGACCCTGCGCGAGATGGGCTTCACGGTCGAATAGCGCGGCAAGAATACCGCCCTGGCGCGCAGGCGACGCGCCACAAAGAAAAAGGCCGGAGGCTTGATGCACCCGGCCTTTTTGTGTCGTAGATCCTGCGCACTAGCTAGCCGCCGGTCATCATCTTCTCGATGAGCCCGCGCAGGGCCCCGGCCTGGCGGACAAGCTCGCCCACGGCCTGGGCCGATTGGCCCATGGCGCTGGCCGTCTCGCTGGACACGCGGTTGATGTCCTCGATGCTGCGGTTGATCTCCTCGCTGGTGGCGGACTGCTGTTCGCTGGCTGTGGCGATGCTGCGCACCTGGTCCGAGGACACCTCCACCAGGCGCACTATCTCCTTCAGGGCTGCGCCGGACTGGTTGGCGAGCATGGTGGCCTGTTCGATGGTGGTCGCGGCGCGCTCCACGTTCTCCAGGTTCTTTTTGGTGCCCAGTTGGACCGCGCTGATGGCGTCGCCCACCTCTTTGGTGGCGGTCATGGTCTTTTCGGCCAGCTTGCGCACCTCGTCGGCCACCACGGCGAAGCCGCGCCCGGCGTCACCGGCTCTTGCGGCCTCGATGGCGGCGTTCAGCGCCAAGAGGTTGGTCTGGTCGGCGATGTCGCTGATGACGTTCATGATGGCCCCGATGCCCTCGGCCTGCTTGCCGAGCATGCCCATGTCCTCTCTCATGGCCAGGGACACGGTCTGAATGGTGCCGATGCCGGACACCACCTGGGCCACGATGCTGGCTCCTTCCAGGGCCTTGTTTCTGGCTTCGTGGGAGGAGTCGGCAGCCTGGGAGGCGTTTTTGGCCACCTCAAGCACCGTGGAGTTCATCTCCTCCATGGCTGTGGCGGTCTCGGCCACGCGGCTGGACTGGACCTCGGTGCCCCGGCTGGATTGCTCCACCTGGGCCGAAAGCTGCTCCGAGGCGGAGCTGATGCCATCCACCACTTGTTCAAGATGCGTGGCGGCGGCGATCATGCCCTCGACCTTGGCGCGCTCGGCCAGGATTTTGGCCTCGGTGGCCTCGTCCGTGGCGATTCGCGCTTTTTGGGCCTCATCCTGGGCCACCTGCTCGGACTTGCCGGCCTTGGCGATGCTGTCCCGTACGGCAGTGACAGTCGTCTTGAGCACCTCGGCCAGCCGCCCTATCTCCCCCTGCGCCGGCACGTCGCAGTTGGCGGCATAGTCGCCCTCCGAGACGCAGGTGGCGTAGGAGATGAGCTTGGACATGGGGCGCATGATGGAACGGATTGAAATGAAGGTCAGCAGCAGGACCAGAAGATTGATGACAACGGCGGCGGCATAGAGGAACAGAACACTCAAAGAAAGGCTCTTGTCGGCCTTGGCCTCGACCACCGTCACCTCTTTGTTGGCCAATTCGACGGTTTTGTCAATTCCGGCCCGGTGCTTCTGATACGCTGCCGTCAGCGGGCCTTCGAGTGTCTTTCTGGCTTCGTCTTCTTTGCCTGCCCGCAACTGTGGAAGGAACGACTCCTTCATGATCCGAAAATATTCCAGGGCTGGCGGCGTGGCTTCATCAAGCAGCGCCTTGCGGATGCCGACGTGCGTCAGATCCTTAGCCCAAACCGCGCCGCGTTCCCGGAAGTCCGCCTCCAGTTTCGAGGTCTTCTTGAACAGAGCCTCGCGCTCGGCACCCTCGGCCTTGAGCAGTTCGAAGCTGGTGAGATAGGATTCAATCAGGTATACGGGCGGGGGCAGAATATCTGCCAGAAGGTCTTTGTACGAGACGATTTCCTGGTATAAGGCACCACGGATCTTGATCTTGTTGATGGACAGCAGGGAAACGGACAGCAGGGCAACCGAGCCAATGAGGGCGAGAACTGCCGTTGCCCACAGTCGGGCCGTCAGGGAAATTGTACGTGTTGACATTGATCCTCCCGTGATTGTCAAATTTGGCCCAAGATCAGGTGTCCTGTTTCGGCGAATTTCCCGAATATGTCAAACACTCCATTTGCAAGTGGGTACCCGCTACCGGACAGGCAGCCACCTGCCTGCATCTGAAAACCCGGTTCATGCTTGTGGTGGCCCGTGCTTTCATTGCGGGACAATACATGCGGTGCGGCGGCTTCCATGACGCCGTATCGACGCTGGAGCGGGGTCCTTTAGCCCAGCGCGCGTGCAGTTTAATGGTGCAGACGCGCAAAAAAACGGCCGGAAGCAGAACGCTCCCGGCCGTTTTCGGCTGCACAAAGGCAGGAGTGCTTTAGTCCAGGGTCTCGCGCTCGCGGAAGCCGATGAGGTAGAGGATGGAGTCCAGCCCCAGGGTGGAGATGCTCTGGCGCGCGCCCTCCTTGACCTTG
>MGTN01000133.1:0-184 GCA_001799475.1 Desulfovibrionales bacterium GWA2_65_9
CCTCTCGGCGAATACTCGGCGCAACGGTTTCGTGCCAAATACCAACAGATACCATCGTTTCACGTGGGCGGTACCAAGTCACGCGGCTATTCCGACAGTACGAGGTCGGTGTTGGGGCTATTCATTCACTACGTAGCGGATGATCGTAGCCATGTCGTCCCGACCGACCTACGAACTTGCCTGA
>MGTN01000133.1:381-4006 GCA_001799475.1 Desulfovibrionales bacterium GWA2_65_9
CTGCCCCCTGGGCAGCCCGGCCGTCACCCTCAGGAACATCCGCCAGGCTTGCCGCGACACATCCGCGCTGGCCCTGGTCCTCGCTTTGAACATCAAGCGCCTGTGCCGGTTGGACGAACCGGGCGGCGCAGCACCGGAGCATGCATGAAGGTCGAATTCTACAAGCACAACCTGGGGCCGGAGGAACTGGCCGCCATCACCCAGGCCTGCCAGGGCACCATCCTGACCACCGGCGGCTACGCCACCCAGGCCGAGGCCGCCATGCAGGCCTACCTCGGCTACGGGGCGTGTCTGGCCGTGGACTCCTGCACCGCCGCCCTGCACCTGGCCCTTTTGGCCTACGGCATCGGCCCCGGCGACGAGGTCATCACCACGCCCATGAGTTTTGCGGCCACGGCCAACAGCATCATCATGGCCGGGGCCACCCCGGTCTTCGCCGATGTCGAGGCGTTCACCGCCAACCTCGACGCGGCCCAGGCCGAGGCCGCCGTCACCCCGCGCACCAAAGCCATCATGCCCGTGCACCTGTACGGCCAGATGTGCGACATGCGCGCCCTGCGCGCCGTGGCCGACCGGCACAACCTGGTCATCATCGAGGACGCGGCCCACTGCATCGAGGCCGTGCGCGACGGCCTGCGCCCCGGTGAGCTGGGCGACTGCGCCTGCCTGTCCTTCTACGCCACCAAGAACATCACCTGCGGCGAGGGCGGCATGCTGGTGTCCCGCGACGCCGACTTCCTGGCCCGCGCCCGCTGCATCTCCTGCCACGGCATCGACCGCTCGGCCAACGACCGCTACGGCAAGGCCTACCAGCACTGGGACATGCCCATGTTCGGCTGGAAGTACAACCTGGACAACATCCGGGCCTCGCTGCTGCCGCCGCAGATCCTCAAGATGGACGCCTGGCAAAAGCGCCGCGAGGAGCTCTCCCTGCGCTACATGGCGCAGCTGGCGGGGATCCCTGGCGTGGACTTCCCCCGGCTGGCCCAAAACTCCAAAAGCGCGCACCATCTGCAGACGGCCTGGGTGGCCCCGGACCTGCGCGACCGGGTGCTTGTCCGGCTGCAGGAGCTGGGCATCGGCGTGGCCGTGAACTACCGGCCCATCCACCTTTTGCAGTACTACCGCGGCCTGGGCTTTGCCGAGGGCATGTTCCCCGTGGCCGAGGACATCGGCAGCCGCACCCTCAGCCTGCCGCTTTACGTGAAGCTCGCGGACAAGGAGTGCGACCACGTGGTGGAGAGTCTGCGCAGCGTCCTGGCCGGGCTCCAGGCGAGCTAGGCGCGGGGGGCATGGGCATGCACCGTCAGGTTCTGGGCGTAAGCGCCGCAGCCCTGTGCCGGGGAGGGCGCCCATGCGCCGCCTGAGGGAGCTGTTGCTGCTGCTGCCGCTGGCGGGGTGCTATTACGTCATCGGCCGCCTGAACCCGGAGCTGGCCCCGCAGATCCCGCTGTTCCTGGCCTTCTTTGGCGCGTTCATCGTCCTGCCCGCCCTGGGCCTGGGCGGACTGCTGGTGCGCCTGCCGCTCTCCCTGGCCGAGCGCCTGGCCCTGGGCGGCCCCGCAGCACTGGCGACCCTGTTCGGCCTGGCCTACGCCGGGGCCGCATTGCACGCGCCGCTGCTCGTCTGGGGCCAGCCGGTCCTGGGTCTGGCCGCTGGCCTGCTTTCCCTGCTGCTGGCCCGGCGCGGCCCTGCCGCCTCCATCGCCGCTTCCACCGCCGCCGCCCCTGCAGGCGCTGCCGGAGAGGCTGACAGGGCCGCCCCCACATCCCTGCCGGCCACGCCCTGGCCCGACCTCCTGATCATGCTCGTGGTGCTGGCGCTGGGCCTGGCCCTGTGTCTGCCCAAGTTCGCCTCGGTCTCCGCCCCCCTGGCCGAGACGCTGGTGGACTACTACAACGACGATGTGGCCACGGCGGGCTATGTCTACTCCGCCCTGCGCGCCATGCAGAACGGCCTGCCGGTGACGCAGTTCATGCTGGCCGGTGTGCCGCTGTCCTACCACCTCGTCTACCACTACTGCTATGCCGCCTGCACCCAGGTCACGGCGTTGCACCCGCTGGACCTGGTTATCTTCCTGTTTCCCCCGGCGCTGTGGCTGCTGCTGGCCACGGCTGTGGTCGCGGGCTGCCGCCGCCTGGCCGGATTCAACGTCCTGGAGACCGTGCTGGCCGTGGTGCTTCTGGTGTTCAGCGCGGGCCTCGGCTTTTATTCCTCGCACACGGTTCAGCTCTTCGCCTACCAGCACACCTACTTCTTCTGCCTGCCCGCCCTGATCCTCTTCCTGTGCCTCATGTACGGCTACCTCACGGGGCGCACGGAACGCCTGTTCGCCTTTTTCGGCGCCGTCTGCTTCCTCGTCAGCGCGGGCGGCAAGGCCAACCTGCTTCTGCTCCTGCCCGTGAGCCTGCTGCCGGTGCTGGTGCTGCGGCTGTTCCGGCGCCAGATCCGCCTGCCCGAGGTCCTGCTGGCCGTGCTCTGCCTGGGCTCGGCCGTGGCCCTGCGGATCATGCTCTTTACCGACACCACCCGCGCGGCCCTGCACAACCCGCGTCTGGGGAAGATATTTCTGGGCACCCTGGGTTCCCTCTGGGACATGGCCCTGGTCGTGGGCGTGTACCTGGTGCTGGCGGTTCTGGTGGCCGAGGCCAGCCAGCCGTTCAGGGCCAAGCTGGACCGTGCGCGGCAGTACCACCTCTTTGCCGCCGGGTTCATCCTGGTCAGCGCCCTGATGCTCAAGACCTTCAATTTCATCGGCGGGGACTTCTACTTCTACTGGCAGGCCCGGCTCATCGTCGTGCTGGCCTTTGCCCCGCTGGCGGCCCATGTGTTCACCTGGCGCACGCCCAGGCTTGTGCTGGTCACAGCTCTGGCCCTGGTCCTGGGGCTTCTGGCCAACGTGACGTATTTCCTGCCGCCGGATGTTCCCAACGGCCGCCCGCAGAACCCCATGGACAAGGTCATCGACAAGGGCGAACGCGCGGGCCTGTACTGGGCGGCGGACAACCTCGGCCATTCCAAGGTGTTTTTCACCAACAAGAGCAAGTATCTTGGATACTACCTCGGCGGCTACATCGAGCATGACGTGTTTGACTACTTGGGCTTAAGCGGCCTGCAGGGCCACGCCTGGCTGACGCCCGGGCTGGAGGGGGACATCCTGCAACTGGCCAGGACGCGCACCGCCGTGCATCGGGAATTCTTCCGCGCCTCCACGCCTGAGGCCGCTGCCCAGGCCCTGGCGCGCATCGACGCGGACTACTACATCCACTGCATCCGGCTGGGGCCTGTTGTGGTGCCGGACTGCCTGCGCGAGGTGCACCGCACCGCCTCGCTCATCATCTACGAGAATACCTGCCGCGTGGCCCGCTAGGCCGGGTGGCGCAGCAGACAAGGGGAGATCATGGACGAGATCAAGGACGCCAACTGGACGACAGTCGCCCCGGCCAAGGCCGACGCCGGAAAGGCCCCGGAGCCGGACATCACGCCGTACCTGAACGCCCCGTGCGAGCTGCGCGTGCGCCGACAGGGCGACCGCTACCTCGCGGGCATCCCGGAGCTGGGCCTCACCGCTGCGGGCAAGGACCTGGCCGCGCTGGAGGCCGAGCTTTTGCTGGCCCGCGAGCGC
>MGTN01000133.1:4021-22208 GCA_001799475.1 Desulfovibrionales bacterium GWA2_65_9
CTGGGCGCGGTGAACATCATCGGCAACGGCCTGCGCGACGTGGGCTACGTCCTGGAGAAGAAGCTCGACAGCATCACCGCCATGACCCCGGAAAGCGTGGAGAAAAACCGCGCCAAGGCCGCCCTGATCGCCGAGAAGCTGGGGCCCATCGTGCGCGAGGTGTTGGCGGTGTTCCGCGACCAGCCAACGGTTGCCCAGCCAACGGTTGCCCAGCCAACGGTTGCCCAGCCTGCTGCGGCCCCGGCGCCCGGCGAGGTCCAGGCGCCCGACGCCCCCGGCTCCACGCCTCCGGGCCCGGCAGCCAAGCCCTAGTGCGCGTCTTTGGGGCATTTCCGGCTGGCCGCTTGGCCTTGGGCGAAGCGTGAGTGCTCGGCAGTGGGGCGCGGCAACGGCCAGAACCTGTGCCGCCTGTATGTGCTGTGAGGGGTTCCAGTGAAGTTCTTTCGCAATGCCGCCAGCCTGCTGGCCGAAATGTCGGGGCTCGTGCCTGTGCTCGCCGCGTACGCGGCCCTGGTGCATTTCCATCCGCAGCTGGGCCTGGCGCCCCTGCTCTACATGGCCTATGCTGCGGCCTTCATCCTCCTGCCCGCCTATGCCTGTGCCCTGCTCCTGCCGCAAAAGGATCTGGGGCTCGCCGAGCGCGTCTGCCTGGGCTTTCCCCTCAGCCAGGCGCTGCTCTTCCTGCTGGCCTGGGGCGGCTCGCGGCTGGGCCTTTCCTGGTGGGGGGCGCTTGGTCTGCCAGCCCTGGGCCTCTTCGGGCTGTGTGATCTCTCCCGCGCGCGCAGCCAGGGGCAGCGCAGCGAACCGTTCTTCCTCATCGCCACTGCCGCCATCACCACGCTCTCCCTGATCCTGTGCTTCCGCTATTTTCTCCAGGCCGCGCTTCCGGGAGAAGGGGCGGAAGTCTTCACGTATGGCGACGACTCCTTTGTGACGATGGGAACCTTTTCGGCCGTCAAGAGCTTGCTCTCCGGGGGGCCTTTCATGGAGGGCCGATTCGGCGACATCCCCTTTCCATACCACATCATGCTGCAGGCGAACAACGGCGTGGCGCATCTGGTGACCGGCATCCATCCTCTTCCCTTGCAGCTGTATCTGTACCCGGTGCTCCACTGGTTCCTGCTGGCCGGGGCTGTGGTGGCCGGAGCCAGGCGCTTCGCCGGATTCGACCGGACGGCGGTGGTTCTCGCCGCGTGCCTCCTGCTCTATGCCTCGGGGTTTCTCTTCGAGGCCACGCCCTGGTTCCAGATGTACGGGACGTTTCACACCTATTTCTACAGTCTGCCGGGGAGCATCCTCCTGGGGATGCTGCTTTTCGGCGTTCTTTCGCAGCGCCTGGCGGGATTCCCAGGGGCCTATTTCAGCCTGCTTTTTTTTGCCGTGTGCGCCGCCAAGGGCGTTCCCCTGGTCCTGGTGCCGCTCTCGCTCCTGCCCGTGCTGGCCTATCGCCTGTGCCAGCGCAAGCTTGGCCTGGCAGACCTGAAGGTCACTGTGGGCGTTGTGCTCTCCGGCCTGGTCCTGCGGCTGATTGAATACACCTCCTTGGGGCAGCTGCAACTGAAGAAGTTCAACGTCTTGAACAGCGCCCTTGAACTCTCTGCCAATGCCTTGGAATACGTTCCTTTTGTGCTGCTTGTCGGTCTTGTCGCAATGTCGAATCGGCTGACGAAGCATGAATTGCTGAAAAGCAGGCAGTACATCATTTTCGTCGCAGCCATGTTTGTTGTGTGCATGACCCTGACGAGAACGGTCGATTTCGTTGGCGGGCAGCAGTATTTCTTTTGGTACTTCAGGATTTTTTTGCTCATTCTTATTGCAAGTTACTGCGGGTATGCGCTTAAGCTGCGCAAAAGAACCGTCCGGTTGGCTGTTGTTGCCGTTGTGACGGCCAGCGTTTCCGTATTTCTGTATTCCCAGTATCAAATGATAATCCATGAAACCGTTGAGAAAGATTTTTCCTTGAACAAGAACGAGTCCAAGGGGCTCCTGTGGGCATACGATCATCTGGATCACCGCGCGCGCATTATCACCAACGGGGCCTACAGCCGGTATGAGCGCAACGGCAATCTGGAAATCGGCGGCCCCGTCAACTACCTTGCCGTGTCTGGGTTGAGCGGCTATGCGTGGCCCTATCCTTGGCTGCCGGACGACATCCGCAGGATCGTCGACCCCAGGTTGGCGGTGGTGAACGCCTTCTGGAAGGCCACCTCCGTCGAGGAGCAACAGCGCCTGCTGGCGGACATTCCTGTAGATTATCTCTTCGTGCGCAAGCGCGAGGACCGTGGCCTGGACTACACCGGCCTGGCCGGAGTCCGGCGCGTCTATTCCAACGAGGATTTCGACATTTATGCATTGTGGGGCACTGCCCCGCAGAACGAGCGGACCGCAGACCGCGCTTTATAAAGGTGCAGCATATGGATACGCAAGACAGGCTGGCCCGCGTCCTGGGCCTTGAGTACAACGTCAGCGTGCACAAATCGGGCGGTCGGTACCTGTTCTTCATCCGCGAACTCGGCCTGCGCCATGCGGATGCATCCTTGGAGCGCGGCTATGCCGAGATGCAGGCCCTGAAGGACGAGTGGCTCCGCGGCCTGGCAGCCGAGGGCCTGTGGGACTGGATCGTGGAGCCGGGCGAACGCGCCGTTGCAACAACGCAGGCCGCCCCTGGACCGCTGCGCAAGCTGCTGCCATTCTTCATCAAGCTTAGCTGCGTCAGCTTCGTGCTGCTTGTGCTCGTGGCCTTTATCTCCAGCGCCCTGCGCGAGGTCGGCTACGGCCTGGAGAAGAAGCTCGACAGCATCGTGCTCATGAGCCCGGACAAGGTCGAGCAGCATCGCGGCAAGGCCCGCGCCATCGCCGAGAAGCTGCGGCCCATCGTGCTTGAAATTCTGGGCGCGTTTGAGGCCGGGTCGCAGGTTTCGGGCTTGGCTCCCGGCCAGGCCAACGCCACCGCTCCAAGCGCACCGGCCACTGCGGTCGGCGCGGCGGGTCCAGGCAAACCCTAGCGCCCCAGCCCGCGCAGCAAGACGACGCGCCCTTCCGGGGCGTCCAGGAACATGTCGCGGAGCCAGGCGCACCGCAACGCAGAACCGCCCACCCAAGGCTTGTCCAGGGGGGGGGCGGTTTCGTTTGCCTTGTGCCGGAGCCGGTTTCGCCAGCCTACAGCTTCACGCCCCAGATGTCGCGCGCGTACTCGCCGATGGCGCGGTCCGAGGAGAAGTAGCCCATGCCTGCGGTGTTCAGGATGGACTTCCTGATCCACTGGTCGCGGTCCAGGTAGAGCTGGCCCACCTGTTTCTGGGTGTCCACGTAGGAGCGGAAGTCGGACAAAAGCATCCAGCGGTCGCCGTCTTTCAGCAGGGCGTCGGCGATGGGCCGGAACAGGTCGGGCGTGAGCGGCGAGAAGTGCCCGGAGGCCATGAGGTCGATGGCCTGGTGCAGGGTCTCGTCCCGCTGGTAGTATTCCCAGGGGTTGTAGCCGCGCGCCTTGAGCGCGTTGACCTCCGGGCTGGTCAGGCCGAAGAGGAAGAAGTTCTCGGGCCCGATGCGTTCGCGCATCTCCACGTTGGCTCCGTCCAGCGTGCCGATGGTCAGCGCGCCATTGAGCGCGAACTTCATGTTGCCGGTGCCCGAGGCCTCGGTTCCGGCGAGCGAGATCTGCTCGGAGAGGTCGGTGCCGGGGATGATCTTCTCGGCGTTGGAGACGCAGTAGTTGGGAATGAAGGCCACGTTCAGCTTGCCCGCGCACTTGGGTTCGCGGTGCACGGTGTCGGCCACGGCGTGGATGAGCCGGATGATGAGCTTGGCCATGCGGTAGCCGGGCGCGGCCTTGCCGCCGAAGATGACGGTGCGCGGGGCGGTCTCCCGCTTGAGGGAGCCGGTGCGCAGGGCGTCGTACAGGCTGATGACGTGCAGGACGTTCATGAGCTGGCGCTTGTACTCGTGGATGCGCTTGACCTGGACGTCGAACATGGTCTCCGGGTCCAGCTCCTTGTTGGTCTTGTGGTGCATGTAGTCGGCCAGGCGCTTCTTGTTGCGCTGCTTGATCTCGCCCCAGCGCGCGCGGAAACCGGCGTCCTCGGCAAAGGGCTTGAGCTCTTCCAGGCGTCCAAGGTTGTTGATCCAGCCTTGGCCGATGGTCTCGGTGATGAGCTCGGAGAGGTCCGGGTTGCACTGCCGGAGCCAGCGCCTGGGCGTGACGCCGTTGGTCTTGTTGTTGAAGCGCTCGGGGAACAGCTCGCTGAAGTCGCGGAAGGTGGAGTCCTTCAGGATGTTCGAGTGCAGGGCGCTGACGCCGTTGACGGAGTGCGAGCCGAGCACGGCCAGGTTGGCCATGCGCACGCGCTTGCCGTAGTCCTCGCCGATGAGCGAGAGCCGCGCGAGCTTGCCGTCGTCGCCGGGGTAGAGGTGGCGCACCTCGTCCAGGAAGCGGCGGTTGAGCTCGAAGATGATCTCCATGTGCCGGGGCAGCACGCGGGCCATGAGCTCCACGGGCCAGGTCTCCAGGGCCTCGGGCATGACGGTGTGGTTGGTGTAGGCAAAGGTGCCCACGCAGATCTTCCAGGCCTTTTCCCAGGGCAGCAGGTGGTCGTCCACCAGGATGCGCATGAGTTCGGCGATGGCGATGGCCGGGTGGGTGTCGTTCAGCTGCACGGCCACCAGGTCCGGCAGGTCTTCGAAGCCCTGGTGGTGCTTCATGTGCCGGCGGGTGATGTCGTGGAAGGTGGCGGCCACGAAGAAGTACTGCTGCTTGAGCCGCAGCTCCTGGCCCTCCACGAAGGTGTCCTGGGGGTAGAGCACCTTGGAGATGTTTTCGCTCTTGGCCTTGTCCTCGATGGCCTTGAGGTAGGCCCCGGAGTTGAAGAACTCCAGGTCGAAGTCGCGGGAGGACTTGGCGCTCCACAGGCGCATGTTGATGACGTTGCCGTTCTCGAAGCCGGGCACCATCATGTCGTAGGCCATGGCCATGACCTTGCTGCCGCCCTCCCAGACGTGGCGCAGGCGGCCGTGGTCGTCGGTGTAGGAGTTGACCTTGCCGCCGAACTGGACCGGGAAGAGGTAGCCGGAGCGGTCGTACTCCCAGGGGTTGCCGAAGCGCAGCCAGTTGTCCGGGCGCTCCACCTGCCAGCCGTCCTGGATGCTCTGGTGGAAGATGCCGTACTCGTAGCGGATGCCGTAGCCGTAGCCGGGGATGTTCAGGGTGGCCATGGAGTCGAGGTAGCAGGAGGCCAGGCGGCCCAGGCCGCCGTTGCCCAGCCCCGCGTCCCACTCGACCTCGCTGATCTCCTCGTAGTCCTGGCCCAGGCCGGCCAGGGCCTCGCGCACCTGGTCCTCGATGCCCAGACAGAGCACGTTGTTCTTGAGCGAGCGGCCCACGAGGAACTCCAGCGAGAGGTAGTACACGCGCTTGGAGCTTTTGTCGTAGTAGGAGCGCTGGGTCTGGATCCAGTGCTCGGCCATGCGCTCGCGCATGGTGTAGGCCACGGCCTTGAAGTAGTCGTGCAGACCTGCGCGGGTGATGTCCTTGCCGAGGAAGGCGAACATGTGCTTGCGGATGTCCTCTTTCAAGGTTTCCACGGGGCCGCAGGTCGTTTCGGGCGTGAGAGGCGCAGGCTTGGCCTTGGGCGCAGGCTTGGCCTTGGCGGTAGTGGTCGGGGCGGCTTTTTTCGCGGGCATGGCGACCTCGGGGCGGGTGCGGTTGAAAGGTTTTACAAAAGATACTTAGTTTTTGCCCGCGTTTCCGGGAAAATGCAAGCGCCCAGAGGGCGAATATATGTATAACACGCGCAGGGGCGTGGGCTGAACGCCGGGCTTGACGGACGCGCGGACTTCCGTATTATGTGTATACCCCTCTCCGGTATGCATACTTTAGCAGGAGGATTTCACATGACAGCAAGCACACGCGCAAAACCCTGGAACCCGTACATCGCGGGGGCGCTGGCCGGCCTCTTGCTGGTGCTCTCGGTGTGGATCACGGGAAAGTATTTCGGCGCCTCCACAACGTTCGTGCGTGCTGCGGGCATGGTCGAGCAGACCGTGGCCGCCGAGCGCGTGGCGGCGATGCCCTACTTCAAGAAGGAGGCGCCCAAGGTCGACTGGCAGTGGATGTTCGTGGTCGGCATCGTGCTCGGCTCGTGCGCGGCGTCGGTCGCCAGCGGCACCTTCCGCGTCCAGGCCGTGCCCGACCGCTTTGCCGCGCGCTTCGGGCCAGGCACAGGCAAACGCTTCGGCGTGGCCTTTCTTGGCGGCGCGGTGGCCATGTTCGGGGCGCGCCTGGCCGATGGCTGACCCAGCGGTCATGGGCTGAGCGGGTCGCTTCAGCTGGCTGCGAGCGGGTATGTGGCGCTCATCTGTTTCTTCATCGGCGGGATCATCGTGGCCCGTCTGCTTTACGGCAAGGCTGCCGACAGCGGCAGCGCAAGCGTGGGGAGGTAGCGCATGGAGCTCATCTTCGGACTCATCACCGGCGTGCTTTTCGGCATCCTGCTGCAACGCTCGGAGGTCATCCGCTACGACCGCCAGTTGGGCGCGCTGCTTTTGCAAGACATGACCATCGTCAAGTTCATGCTGACCACCATCCTGGTGGGCATGGTGGGCGTGTATCTCTTGGTGGACCTGGGCCTGGCCAAGCTGGCCGTCAAGCCGCTGATCCTGGGCGGCACGGTGCTGGGCGGGCTGATCTTCGGCGCGGGCTGGGGGCTGCTGGGCTACTGTCCGGGCACCTCTGGCGGGGCCCTGGGCGAGGGCCGCCTGGACGCCCTGGCGGGCATCGCCGGGATGCTGGTGGGCGCGGGCCTGTTCGCCGAGGCCTACCCCCTGCTCAAGACCACGGTGCTGACCTGGGGCGACTATGGCAAGCTGACCCTGCCGCAGCTCATGGGCCAGCACCGCTGGGTGCTCATCCCCTGGTTCTGCGTGCTCGGATACGCGTTTTTGCGCTGGCTGCACAAGCGCGGGCTGTAACGGCCGGTCTCAAAAACCGTCTTGTGCCCCCCGGCGTTGTCTGTTCCTCGTCGTGAACCGATCAGGGGCCAGGGAGAGTACGCATGCGGTACAGCCCTGGCCCCGGAGCGGTTCTCTTCTCGCCTGGGAACATAATCCAGCTTTGGGAAACAGGCCCGTAAGGCCTCATAAGCAAACGCCGCCGGGGGATGCTCCTGGCGGCGGTTTTGTCTTTGGAAGCGTCGGCTAGTGTCGCGTCCTCGAAGAAGGTGCTTATTAAAGGTGTAGACCGAAGGGCATTTTAAGGAAAGAACCTAAATGATTCCAGCAATGCGTTGGCATACTTCGTATGCACTAATTTCGAGAACGCAACACTAGTGGTCCAGGAACTCCAGCAGGCCGCCGACATAGTTCTGCAGTTGCTCCAGGGTCTCGGGGGTCATGTCCACGAACTGCGCCCCGATGTGCAGCAGGCCTTTCTCGGCCACCACGCGGCGCAGCACGATGGGCACGACGATGGGCAGGCTGCAGCCCATCTCGCAGTTCAGGACGAGCCGGTCGCCCACCAGGGCCGCGCGCAGGGGCGTCTTCAGGTCGGCCTTGGCCGTGAACTGGCAGCCGGTGAGGGTCAGGTCCTGGACCATGACCTTCTGCTCGCCGTATTTGCCGTTCAGGGTGCCGGGCAGGTTGACGCTCACGCGCGCGTCGTGGCGCAGCACGATGCGTTCCAGGCTTTCCGGGAAGGCCAGGAACAAAAGCGAGGCGGGGTTGGTGATGCGGTTCAGGATCTGGGTGCGGAAGCCGAAGACCATGCCGCGCGCCGCATGCTGGGCCAGCAGGCTGATGCCTCCGGCGGCCTGGGCCAGAACATCCTGGGGCAGTCGGCCCAGCACGATGAGAAACGAAAAGGGTTCGTAGCCCACCACCTTGGCCTCGTACTTTTTGCCCAGGGTGGGGAAATGCAGGGTCAGCGGGCCGCCGATGTTGACGTCCAGGTGTACGCCCGGCAGGCGCTCGATGCGCCGGGCCTCCTCCGGCTTGCCCGGGGCGGGGCGTTTCGCGGGCTTGGCCGGTTCGGCTACAGGCTCAGCGGGCTTGGCTGGTTCGGCTGGAGTTTGCGTGGGCTCGGTCGGCTTGGCTGAAGGTTGGTCGCTCATGATCTGCTCGCTCGCGTTTTCGGGTTGGCGAAAATGACTGCGGGTTGGCGAAAATGGCCTGCGCCAAAACTCGCGGGGAAATCGCCCGGCTGGCAAGGCCGCAGGAACTAGGCGCGAGCCCGCGCGGCCTTCATCGCGTCGAGCACGCTGCCCGGCACGAACAGCCCGCCCCGGCCACGGCCCAGGCGTACGCCGGGCTTCACGGCCCCGTGGAAATCCGAGCCGCCGCTCTTGAGCAGGCCCAAGGACTCGGCCAGGCGCGCCACCTCACTGGTGTAGCGCTCGGATTGCTCGGTGTAGTACACCTCCACCCCGTCCAGGCCGAGTCCCTTCAGGTCCGTGAGGATGGCCTCCAGGTGGCGCGGCTGTGTGGAGAGCAGGCAGGGGTGGGCCAGGATGGCCAGGCCGCCATCGGCGTGCACGGCGTCGATGGCCTCCCTGGGGGCGAGCTTCTCCTTGGGGATGTGGGCCAGGCCGCCCGCGCCCAGAAAGCGCCCGAAGGCCTCGTCAAAGGTCTTGACCACCCCGGCGGCCAGCATGGCCTGGGCGATGTGCGGGCGGCCCACCACCCCGTTCGCGTGCCGGGCCACGTCCTCCATGTGCAGGTGCACGCCCACGGTGCGCAGCTTCTCGACCATGCGCTCGTTGCGGCGGCCGCGCGCCAGTTGGACGCGCTCAAGCTCGCCGGCCACGGCCCCGGCGGGATCTTCCACGAACAGGGCCAGCATGTGCGTGGGCAGCCCGGCGTATTCCAGGGACAGCTCGCAGCCGGGCACCAGCTCGAGGCCGAGCTTGTCCGCCTCGGCGCGCGCCTCGGGCAGGCCGGCCAGGGTGTCGTGGTCGGTCAGGGCGATGGCCGACAGACCGGCCTCCGCTGCGGCGCGCATGAGCTCCGCAGGGCTGAACGTCCCGTCCGAGGTGGTGGAGTGGGTATGCAGGTCGATGCGTGGCTGCACGGTTGGGCTCCGGTTGGGGGTTGCTCCGGCTGGATGCCAGAACGGGCGTCGGGAGAAGCGCCAAGTGGAACAGAATAGCGAAAGGCTGATGCAACTGCTCCAGCATAGACACGTTTCCGGCGCTGGCGTCAAGGGCGGGCGCTGGCGGGCATTCCAGCCTTGTGCCTGGGCCCTTGCTCGGGTATGCTTCCGGCACATTGCACCAGGAGGTGTCTCATGGCCCTGAACACGGAACTTACGCGTCTGCTGGCCTGCCCCAAATGCCTGGGCGGCCTGAGCGTTTTGCCCGCCCAGGATGGGCTTTTCTGCGCGGCCTGCGCCGTGGTCTACCCCGTGCGCGGCGGCATCCCGGTGATGCTGGTGGACGAGGCCTGCGCGCTGGCCAAGTGGACCGGCAGCCAGCCTGCGGCGGCGTAGACGCTGAGCGCATGGTCCTGAGCATTCGGCCCTGGCCGCCAGGCCGACGGAGGATTTGGAGCCTTGATACTGCGGCGGAATTCCCGTAGGGGAGTGCACTCAAGACAATCGGGGCGTAGCGCAGCTCGGTAGCGCGCCTGCTTTGGGAGCAGGATGTCGCATGTTCGAATCATGTCGCCCCGACCAGCCAATCAGTAGGGCTCCGAGACATTCCGCCTCGGAGCCCTTTTTATTCAGTAGCACGCTTTGCAGCAGGTTTGACGGTTCTCAACAGGGCCGGATCAGCCCATCAGCACCGCCGAGAGAGTGCGCCACGCGAGCGCCGCAGCCAGGCTGAAAACCCCGTTACCGGCGAGGCGCTGTCGGTCCAGCCGAGTGGCCACCCCATCAGCATCTCCAGGAACAGCGGGTTCGCCCACGGAAAAGGGGCAGCCCATGCCGCCCCTTCTGGCCCGCGCGAACAGTGACGAAACACCGGGCCGTGCCTGGTTACGTATAAGCACAGCTACGTTTGTTTTTCAATCTCTTCCCCGCCCCGTTCGGCGTTGCGCTCCAGAAAGACGAGGCTGAGTTCTGGGCTGACGGCCTCGCTACGCACGGGAAGATAGCCCAGGCGCTGGTACAGGCGCAGGTTGCCTGCGCTCTTGTGCCCGGTGAACAGCTGGAAGCGCCGGGCGGCGGGGAAGCTGGCTTCTGCGGCGCGCAAAAGTGCGGAGCCGAGACCCTGGCGCTGGTGGTCGGGGTGGACGATGAGCCTGCCGATGCGGCAGAGGCCCGCCTCCGGCCCCAGGCCCGCCCGCACGGAGCCGATGATGCTTTCGCCGGACACGGCCTTGAGGACCAGCAGCGTGGCGAACTCCGCCCGCAGCTCAATCAGGGTTTGGGTAAGCGGCGGGATGCTCCCGTTGCCATACAGCCTCGCCTCGGACTGGTAGGCCAGGCGCTGGAGGGCCAGGATGGCTTCGGCGTCGGCCAAGTTGGCGGCCATGATGTCCGCCGCCAGGAGCTTTGTCTGGGGGGCTGCCGGGGTCATGATCTCCTCCAGCTCCGGGGGGTGGAAAAAAGGCCCGGAGTCTCCCCCGGGCCTTGTGGTCTCTGGCCTAAGCCAGGCGTCTTACAGGTCGTAGCCGAAGGAGTCGACCATCATCTTGGTGCGGGCCTTGGAGGCGGTCATGCGCGTGGCGAGGTCCTTCTTGTACTGCTTGATGTCCAGCTGGATGGTGGCCACGCCGGAATCCATGGCCGCCTGGGCCACGGCCGGGGACACCCACTCGAGCACGCGCGGGTCCAGCGCCTTGGGGATGATGTAGTCAATGCCGAACTTGAGTTCCTTGACGCCGTAGATGGCGCAGACCTCGGGCGAAACCGGCTCCTTGGCCAGGGCGGCCAGGGCCTTGGCCGCGGCCAGCTTCATCTGCTCGTTGATGACCTTGGAGCGGACGTCGAGCGCGCCACGGAAGATGAACGGGAAGCCCAGCACGTTGTTGATCTGGTTGGGCGTGTCCGAGCGGCCGGTGGCCATGATCAGGTCGGTGCGGGCGCCCTTGGCCACGGAGTAGGCGATCTCCGGGTCCGGGTTGGCGCAGGCGAAGATCACGGGGTTCTTGGCCATGGCCTTGACGTTCTCGGCGTTGATGACGTCCTTGCCGGACAGGCCCAGGAACATGTCCGCGCCGGTCATGGCCTCGGCCATGGTGCAGGCCTTGCTTTGCGCGTAGTAGGTCTTCTCGGCGTTCATGTCCGTGCGGCCGGTGTGCAGCAGGCCCTTGGAGTCGAACATCCAGATCTGGCTCTTGTCCAGGCCCATGGCCTCGTAGAAGCGCGAGCAGGAGATGGCCGCCGCGCCGGCGCCGGAGACCACGACCTTGATGTCCTTGATGTTCTTGCCGCTGATTTCGAGCACGTTCATGAGGCCCGCGCCGGAGATGATGGCCGTGCCGTGCTGGTCGTCGTGGAAAACGGGGATGCCCATCTCCTTGATCAGCGTCTGCTCGATCTTGAAGCATTCCGGGGCCTTGATGTCCTCAAGGTTGATGCCGCCAAAGGTCGGCTCAAGCATCTTGCAGAACTCGATGACCTTGTCCGGGTCCATCTGGCGGATGTTCAGGTCATAGACGTCGATGTCGGCGAAGATCTTGAAGAGCACGCCCTTGCCTTCCATGACCGGCTTGCCGGCCTCAGGCCCGATGTTGCCCAGGCCGAGCACGGCGGTGCCGTTACTGACCACGGCCACGAGGTTGCCCTTGTTGGTGTATTCGTAGACCTTCTCCACGTCGGCGTGGATGGCCCGGCAGGCGTCGGCCACGCCGGGGGTGTAGGCCATGGACAGGTCCCGCTGCGTCTCGCAGGGTTTGATGGACACGACCTCAAGCTTGCCCTTGCGCTTCATCGAATGATACTTGAGGGCCTCTTCCTTGGTATACAGCGCCATTGCGGGTTCTCCTGTTAAAGGTGGATTCCGGGGTTGTGCCGAAGGCGACACTGGCGCGGACTTTAGTTGGCCCGGAGAGCCTCGTCAAGGGTGACGCCAGGAAGCGACACCAGCTATTGGAGTGCCCATGCCTCTTGTGAACCTCGACATTGTCCTGTTCCGGCCCAAGTACCCGGAGAACATCGGCTCCGTGGCCCGGGCCATGCTCAACATGGGGGCGAAAAACCTGGTGCTGGTGGAGCCCCAGGGCTTTGACCTGGAAAAGGCCGCGCCGCTCGCCACGTTCCACGCCCGGCATATTCTGGACGCCGCGCGCATCGTGCCCAGCCTGCGCCAGGCGCTTCTCGGCACGGCCCTGGTCATCGGCACCACGGCGCGCACCGGCGGCTGGCGCAAGGGCCTGCTTTCCCCGGCGGGCATGGCCCAAGAGCATGTGCTCCCGCGCCTGGCCGAGGGCGGCCGCGTGGCCCTGGTTTTTGGGCCGGAGGACCGGGGCCTGACCAACGAGGAGACCAGCCTGTGCGACCACCTGGTGATGATCCCGGCGCACCCGGACTGCACCTCGCTGAACCTGTCGCAGGCCGTGCTCATCCTGCTCTACGAGTGCTTCCAGCGCTCGCTGGGCGCGCCCTTTGCGCCCAAGGGCCCGCCGACGGAGCGCGACGCCTCCTTTGAGGAGCGCGACGCCCTGTTTGCCAGCATGCAGGTGGCGCTTGCGGCCATCGGCTTTCTGAAGGACCAGAACCCGGACTACTGGATGCTGCCGGTGCGCCGCTTCTTCGGGCGTTTTCGTCTGCGGCGCAATGAGTTCAACCTGCTCATGGGCGTGTGCCGGCAGGTGCGCTGGGTGGCCTCGCGGGCCGGGCACGCGGCGGGCGGGCCAGAGCCGGATCAGCCCATGCCGGATCAGTCCATGCCGAATCAGCCCATGCCGGATACGTTGGAGCGGTGCCGGGGGGAAAGGCAGGCCGCGCCTGTTGATTTTTCCAAAAAATAGGGTGACAAGAGCAGTTCTATGTGTAACCGGCGGGCGTCTGTCCGCATGCGGCCCCGGAGCATTATGGCCCGACGCACCAGCACTGCCAAGACTTTCGGCAAGACGCCCTGCGTCTGCCTTGAGGCCCTGCGTCCGGGCCTGCGCCTAGTCCTGGGGCTGGCGCTGGGCCTGCTCCTGGCCTGGCCCCTGCCGGCGCGGGCCGAGACCCGCGAACTGGTCTTCGGTATGTCGGCGGCCTTCAGCGGTCCGGCGCGCGGCCTGGGCATGGAGTATTACCGGGGGCTCATGGCCAGCTTCGAGCACACCAACGCCCAGGGCGGGGCCGGGGGCTGGCGGCTGGTGCTCTCCCTGCGCGATGACGGCTACGACCCGCTGCCCGCGCTTTCCAACACCATCGGCTTTGTGGAGCAGGAGCGCGTGTTCGCGCTGCTGGGCTACGTGGGCACGCCCACCACGGCCCGCGTGCTGCCGCTGCTCAAGCACTACGAGGCCGAGCGCATGGTCCTGCTCTTCCCTTTCACCGGCGCGGACCTCCTGCGCGAGCGCCCCTATGACCCCTTTGTGTTCAACCTGCGGCCCTCCTATTTCGATGAGACCCGCAGCCTGGTGGAGGCCCTCTTTGCCGCAGGCAAGCGCCGCATCGCCGTATTCCACCAGGCCGATGTCTACGGCCGCAACGGCTGGGACGGCGTGCGCCGGGCGCTCAAGGTCCACGGCCTGTCCATCGTGGCCGATGCCACCTACCGCCGGGGCGCGGCCTATACCCAGGACTTCCGCCGTGAGGTGGGCCTGCTGGAGGCCGCAAGGCCGGACGCGATTATAACAGTGGGCACGGCCCCGGCCTGCGCGGCCTTCATCCGCGACGCCCGCGACGCGGGCCTGCGCGCGCCCATTGCCACCCTGTCCTTTGCCGACGCCGACAACCTGGTGAAGTTCCTGTTGGCCCAGGGCCGCGTCGCCAGCCGCGACTACACCTCCGGGGTCCTCTTCTCCCAGGTGGTGCCCAGCTATGATGACGCCGCCCTGCCTGCCGTGCGGCTGTACCGCCAGGTCATGGACCAGGTCCGCGTGGCCCTGCCCGCCCAGCTCCTGCGCGAGGAGTACCTCCCGAGCCGCCACAGCTTCGTCAGCTTCGAGGGCTTCCTGGCCGGGCAGGTGCTGGCCGAGGCCGTGCGCCGCATGGCCGACGCGCCCACGCGCCCGCGCCTCATCAACGTGCTCCTGGGCATGAAGGCCCTGGACATCGGCATCGGCGAGAAGGTCAGCTTCGGGCCGGGGCACAACCAGGGCCTGCACCGGACCGCACTCGTGGTCTACCGCGACGGGGGCTTTCAGACCGTGGCAGCCCTGCCGGGGGTGCGGCCATGAGGCTCCGGGGACTGTTCCTGCGCCTCTTGGTGTTCATGGTCGCGGCCTTCGGCGTCATGGCCGTGGCCACGTCGCTCTTGTCCGGCCGGGAGCTGCACAACTCCATGGTCCGCGAGTACGAGGGCCGGGCCGTGGCCCTGGCCCGGAGCATCGCCGACGGCAACGCCGAGATTCTGCTCAGCCAGAACGCCGGGGCCATCCAGGCGGCCATCGACCTGCACCAGGAGATGGGCGATCTGTCCTACATCCTCGTGGTCGACGCCCGTGGCGATGTGGTGGCGCACACCTTCATCCCCAGCGTGCCCGAGGCGGTCATGGCCATCGTGCGCGAGGCCCCGGGCAAGGCCCACTTCGGCGCCGGGCACGAGACCCGCACCCTGATCCTGCCCCCGGACATGGAGGTCATCCACGTGGCCCAGCCCATCCTGGGCGGCAAGGGCGGCTGCGTGCACATCGGCCTGGACAAGGAGCCCATCCGCAAGGCCATCAGCCAGGCCATCCTGCGCCAGCAGATGCTGACCCTGGGCGTGTTTCTGGCCTTCGTGGTCCTGGCCGTCTTCTTCATCCGGGGCATCACCGGACCCCTGCGCGAACTCGCGGCCTATGCCCAGCGTGTGGCCGGGCACGACTTTTCGGCCACCTGCGAGGTGCGCACCAAGGACGAGATCGGCTCCCTGGCCGAGGCCATGCGCAGCATGGCCGGGCAGATCTCCGGCCACGTGACCCAGCTGGAGCAGAGCGTGTCTGCGGCCACCAGCGGGCTTCAGGACGCCCTGGGCTCGCTCTCGGCCATCGTGGGCAACATCGCCGACGGCCTCCTGGTGGTGGACGAGGCCGGGCTCATCGTGCGGCACAACCCGGCGCTCTTGCGCATGTTCGGCCTGGAGGGCATGTTCGGCGTGGACGGCCAGGGCCTCACCGGGCGCGTCTGCGCCGAGGTCTTCGGCGCAGAGGCCGGCGAGGTGGTCACCCGGTCGCGCGAGGACACCCTGAGGACGCAGGTGGTGCTGCACGAGGTGCTGGCCACCCGGTCCGACGGCACGCGCTTCCCGGCGGAGATCACGGTGTCGCGCGTGGCGCTCTCGGGCGGGGCGGTCCAGGTCTGCATCCTGCGCGACATCAGCGTGGCCAAGAAGGCCGAGCAGGAGCGCGAGCAGTCGCGCGCGCTGCTGGAGCGCATGGTCGCCGAGCGCACCCGCGACCTCTCGCGCACCAATACCCAGCTCAAGATCGAGGTGGCTGAGCGCAAGGTGGTGGGCGACGCCCTGCGCCGGGCCGAGGCCAAGTTCCGGGGCATCTTCGAGAACGCGGTCGAGGGCATCTTCCAGATGTCGCCCGAGGGGCGCTACCTCTCGGCCAACCCGGCCATGGCCCACATCTTCGGCTACTCCTCGCCCGATGAGCTCATCGCCGTCCTCTCGGACTTGAGCCCCTATGTGGAGGATTCCCGGCGCGAGCTTTTCCTGGCAACCATGGAGGAGATCGGCCAGGTGCGGGACTTCGAGTCCCAGGTGCGCCAGCGCGACGGTTTGGTGATCTGGATCTCCGAGAATGCGCGCCGGGTTGTCGACGCCGCAGGCCAGACCCTTTGCTACGAGGGCTTTGTCAGCGACATCACCCTGCGGAAAAAGGCCGAGGACCGCCTGATGCACCAGGCCTTCCACGACTCGCTCACCGGCCTGCCCAACCGCCTGCTGTTCATGGACCACCTGCGCATGGCCATGGAGCGCGCGCGCCGCCGCCCGGACTTCCGCTTCGCCGTCCTGTACATGGACCTGGACCGCTTCAAGGTCATCAACGACAGCCTGGGCCACGACATCGGCGACCAGCTGCTGCGCCACGTGTCCAGGGCGCTGCTCAATTGCGCGCGCAGCACGGACACCGTGGCCCGCTTCGGCGGCGACGAGTTCGCCATCCTGCTCGAGGACATCACCGCCCCGCGCGACACCATCCTCTTCTCCCGGCGCATCCTGGAAGACATCGCCAAGCCGCTGGACCTGGACGGCCGCGAGGTCATGACCTCCGGCAGCCTGGGCATCGTGCTGCGCACCGAGCGCTACGAGCGGCCCGAGGCGCTCCTGCGCGACGCGGACACGGCCATGTACCACGCCAAGGCCATGGGCAAGAGCCGCTTCAAGGTCTTCAACAAGAAGATGCACACCAAGGCCCTGGAGACCATGGAGACCGAGGCGGCCCTGCGCCGGGCGCTGGACATGACCCAGGAGCTGGACGAGCTGACCCTGCTCTACCAGCCCATTCTGGACATCCGCCAGGGCTGCCTGGCCGGGTTCGAGGTGCTGCTGCGCTGGCGGCGCGAGGGCGGGCGCGAGATGCTGCCCGGCGAGTTCATCCCCCTGGCCGAGGAGACCGGCATCATCTACCCCCTGGACTACTGGGTCTTTGCCCAGGCCTGCTGCGCCATCCGCAACTTCGAGCAGGCCCTGGACGCCCGGCCGCCCTTCAGCCACGCGGGCTTCGCCACGAACATCAACATCTCGGCCAAGCATTTCCGCAGCCCCATGCTGCTGGGCCACCTGGAGCAGACCCTGCGCACCTGCGGGGTGGACCCCAGGGGCATTGCGCTGGAGATCACCGAGAGCGTGCTTCTGGACAACATGGGCAGCGCCACCGAGGTGGCGGCCAGCATCCGCGAGATGGGCCTGGGCCTGTGCATCGACGACTTCGGCACCGGCTACTCCTCGCTCTCCTACATCCGGCGCTTCAGCGTGGACGCCATCAAGATCGACCGGGACTTCGTGGCCGGGCTTGGCCGGGCCGAGGCCGAGGGCGGCAGCGAGGCCATCGTCAAGACCCTGGTGACCCTGGGCGCGGGCCTGCACCTCAAGGTCGTGGGCGAGGGCGTGGAGACGCTGGAGCAACTGGCCTACCTCTCCGGCCTGGGCTGCCAGTACGCCCAGGGCTACCTCTTTGCCCCGGCCATAAGCGAGGCCGAGGCGCTGAAACTCATCAACGAGGGCGCGGCCGAGGCCTGGCCGGGGTTCCCGGAGCTGCCGGAAGCTTGAGGCCTGCCGCGAGCGGGCGCAATCGCCCTGTGCGTATTTGTTGACCCGAAGGCCGAGAGGCTGGTATTGTAGGGCATAAACTCCGAGCACCCGCGCCGGGTTCAGTGTGGGCCGGGCAGTGTGGGTGGTGCAGGGGTTGTGATCAAAACGCGACCAGAACAACAACCAAGGACAAATGTGGAAAGCATGAAACGTAACAGCCTCTCCATCGGTGTCTTTGCCCTTATTCTCGTCGCAACCCTCGCGAACCTTGCATTTGTGGAAAACTGCGGGTGGGCCCAGACTCGATGGGGCATGAACGTGAACGAAGTGATCAAGGCCACAGGCCTGCGGGTTGTACCTGCGTCCGGCGACAAACCGGCGCTCCAATATGTTGCGCCAAAGGTCGATATCTTCACGTATTCTTTTGAAGGGACATTCACTTTTGCGGAAGGGAAGGCCTTGGACAGCATCACGTTATATTCACGCCAAGGCAAGGGCTCAACGAACGATGCCGCATTCATATACCTCATAGATCGGTTAGCTGAAAAGTATGGTCAGCCCGTTCTGTTTCAGGACAACAAAGACCTCGTTTCCAGAACATACAAATGGGCAACCACATGCCTTGTTATTGACCTGATATTTATCAGTTCCGACAAAACAGATGGGGATACTCTTATCCTTAAATACAGGCCAAATTCCAGCATAGCAGATCCCAGATTTTAACTGCGCAACCACGAGACTCGCATGAAACGCCTCCCCCTTTTCGCTGTTGTCCTCGTCCTCCTCTCCGCCTGCGCACCCCAGGCCAACCTGCCGCAGACGTAATTCGGCCGGAATATGGCCGGAGGACAACAGGCGTGAGGCTGGACGGAAGGGAGGCCTGCGGTCTATGCTAAGATAGTCTGGCCCCTGTA
>MGTN01000133.1:22214-22662 GCA_001799475.1 Desulfovibrionales bacterium GWA2_65_9
GGCGAACGGACACAACATCAAGAGGAACCATGACCATCTACACCCTGCGCATGCCGAAACAGGCCAGCGGGCTCGTGGAGTCGCATATCTTCGAGGCCAAGCCCGGCGCGGGCAAGGGCTGCATCTGCCAGCCCAAGTCCCTGTGCCAGCGGGCCATGACCGCCACGACCACCGGGGTGGAGCAGTACATGTGCCTGACCAAGGCCAGGATGCTGGTGCGCGCGGGCGAGTACGGCGGGTACGTCTGCGCCGAGTGCCTGCTGCTGCTCCACGACCGGGAAGGCCAGTAGGCCAGGGCCTGTCTTTCAAAGCGTCTTTTGCCCCCTTTGCATCGTCGTGAGCCGATTTCGGTCCAGGGCTGTGCCGCATGCCTACACTCCCTGGCCCAAAGCGGCTCCCTCACCGCCAGGGAGCACAATCCATCTTTTGGAAATAGGCCCCAGGCCCG
>MGTN01000134.1:0-294 GCA_001799475.1 Desulfovibrionales bacterium GWA2_65_9
CGGCTTGCGGCCCTTACTTGCAGCCCTAGCTTGCGACCCTTACTTGCCCTCTGACTTGCAGACAATCCCGCCGCCGGGTATGGTCCCCCATGGCCACCAACAAACACATCCAGCCGACCCTCGTCTTTGCCGACGAGTCCGGCAACATCTACGACCACCCGGACCTGCTCATGCTCTGCCGCCGGGGCCAGGAGCTCACCCTGCCCCGCCCGGACGAGCTGATGCCCCTGCCCGAGGGCAGCGAATTCTTCCTGCTGCCGGGCCGCAGCGCGCTCGGCTTCGACCCGGAGACGG
>MGTN01000134.1:329-852 GCA_001799475.1 Desulfovibrionales bacterium GWA2_65_9
GTGTTCGCCAGCCCCGCGCACACCCTCTCGTCCCTGGCCGCCTACGCCAAGCGCCCCGACGCCCCGGTGCTGCCGCTCTTCGCTTACGGGGCCGTGGGCTTTGCCGAGGGCCGCTTCTGGGTCTGCGCCAAGAAGGTGGACCAGGACCGCAGGCAGGTCTTTGAGGGCATCCCCCGCGAGCGCATCGAGAACGGGGCGCGCAAGCTGCTCACAGAGCTGCCCGGCAACCGGCTGGTGCGCCACCTCACCGGCTGCGCCCTGACCTACGGCTGCCCGGCCGCAAAAAATCTTGCCCTCGGGCGCTTCGAGGCCCCGCTGCCGACCTCGCGTGTGTGCAACGCCCGCTGCGTGGGCTGCATCTCGCTCCAGCCCGAGGAATCCGGTTTCCCCTCGACCCAGAACCGCATCGCCTTTGCACCCACGGAGAAGGAGATCTGCGAGGTCATGCTGCGCCACCAGGGCAAGGAGAAGCGCGCCATCCTGTCCTTTGGCCAGGGCTGCGATGGCGAGCCGCTGACCGAGG
>MGTN01000134.1:867-3907 GCA_001799475.1 Desulfovibrionales bacterium GWA2_65_9
GCGTGAGCCTGAACAGCGCGCGCCAGGTCCCCTACGACATCTACCACCGGCCCAATGGCTACGCCTTTGCCGACGTGCTGGAGTCCATCCGCACGGCCAAGGGCCTGGGACTCTTCGTGTCGCTCAACCTGCTGTATTTCCCCGGCCTCACGGACTGCGAGGCCGAGTGGGACGCGCTCTCGGACCTAGTGGCCGAGACCAGGCTCGACTTCATCCAGCTGCGCAACCTGAACCTGGACCCGGACCTGTACCTGGGCCTGATGCAGGGCGTGGAGTTCGGGCCGTGCATGGGCCTGGCGAACTTCCTCAAGCGCCTGAAGAAGACCAACCCGTGGCTGAACTTCGGCTACTTCAACCCGTACCTGGACCCCAACCGGGAGCTGAGTCCAAGCCAGGACGCCCCGGCGCAGGGCTGAGGAAGCTCAACAAGGGCGGCATGATGAAAGGGCCAACCCCTTGCCGCTTCGCTTCCGTTGATATAGACGTATCGACGGAGGACTCACCCATGCGCCGCACCCCGCTCCTGCTCGCCCTCGCCTGCCTGCTCTGCCTGTCTGCCCACCCTGTTCTGGCCGGGCCTATTGATGATGCCCAGGCAGCCCATAACCGTGGTGACTACGCAGCCGCTCTCAAAATACTGCAACCTCTTGCTGAGCAAGGCGATGCGGGAGGTCAATTCTACCTCGGATTATTGTACGCGCGTGGCGAGGGGATTCCGCAGAACTATGCTGAGGCCACAAAATTGTGGCGCTTGGCTGCAGAGCAGAACTTCCCGCTGGCCTACTACAACCTTGGAATTATGTATGGGCCTGGCCACGGTGCAACGCAGGACTACGCCGAGGCTGTCAAGTACTTCCGCAAGGCGGCGGAACTGGGGTTAAGTCAAGCGCAACAAAACATTGCCAGCATGTACGCGCACGGGACTGGTGTTCAACAGGACTTTGCTGAGGCCGCACGTTGGTTCCGCTTGGCTGCAAATCAAGGCCAGGCAACGGCTCAATGTGGCCTCGGCCTTTTGTATGCTAAAGGCGAAGGCGTACCACAGGACTTTGCCGAGGCCGTCATGTGGTTTCGTAAAGCGGCAGGCCAAGGGTTTCCCGAGGCCCAAACTCTACTTGGGGGCATGTACTCAGAAGGCAAAGGTGTGCCGCAGGACTATGCCGAGGCCGCCAAGTGGTGGCACAGGGCGGCTGGCGAGGATGATACCGTGCCCATGGGCTTTACCCGGAAATCCTACCGCTGGGGCCTGGAACTCCTCGGCAGGCCGCTGCCCAAGCCCACAAACCATGGGGACGCACGAGCCCAATTTTATCTTGGCCGCCTGTACGCCGAGGGCAAAGGCGTGGCCCAGAGCTATGCCGAGGCCGCCAAGTGGTTTCGCAAGGCTGCTGACCAAGGGGAAGCGAATGCCCAAGGCACGCTTGGCCTGATGTATGCCAGGGGTGATGGTGTTCGCCAAGACTTTGCCGAGGCAGCGAATTGGTGGAGATTGGCTGCCGACCAGAAACTACCTGCGGCCCAGTATGAACTTGGCCGCCTGTACGCCGAGGGCAAGGGCGTGCCGCAGAACCATGCCGAGGCAGCGAAATGGTGGAGATTGGCTGCCAACCAGAAACTGCCTGCGGCCCAATTTCATCTTGGCCACATGTACGCCAAGGGTACAGGCGTGCCTCAGGACCGTGCCGAGGCTGCCATGTGGTTTCGTAAAGCGGCGGACCAGGGGTTTCCACAGGCCCAAACCATGCTTGCAGACTGGTACGCGCACGGGGATGGTGTTCAACAGGACTTTGTCGAGGCCGCCAAGTGGTACCGCAAGGCTGCTGACCAAGGGGAAGCGTTTGCCCAAGACGTCCTTGGCGTCATGTATGCCAAGGGTGAAGGCGTGCGCCAAGACCATGCTGAGGCTGTAAAATGGTGGGATATGGCGGCTGCCCAAAAACTACCCCAGGCCAATTATAACCTTGGAATGGCCTACCTCCTTGGCCGGGGTGTCTCAAAAGACAAACCCAAGGCTGCGAAATTGCTTTTACTGGCCGCTGAGCAAGGGTTCTCCCTGGCTCAATATACCATCGGCGGCATGTATCAGAATGGTGATGGTGTTCGCCAAGACCATACCGAGGCAGCGAAATGGTGGAGGTTAGCTGCCGACCAGGGACTTCCTGCGGCCCAATGTGCCCTTGGAGATTTATATGCCAATGGCAGAAGTGTTTCACAGGATTATGCTGAGGCAGCTAAGTGGTACCGCAAGGCTGCTGACCAAGGGTTCGCGTTTGCCCAAGGCGCGCTTGGCTTCATGTATGCAACGGGCGCTGGTGTTCGCCAAGACCATACCGAGGCGGTAAAGTGGTACTACAAGGCAGCGGACCAAGGGTATGCAAAGGCACAACGCAGGCTTGGCGTGATGCTTTTTAATGGTCAAGGCGTGAAAATAGATAAGGTTCAAGCATACATGTGGCTTCTTCTCGCAGACGCTCAGGGGGATGCCGATGCGATGAAGGCACGGGACAGTGCTGCGGGGAAAATGACGCCTGCCCAAATCACCGAGGGCCAACAGCTGGCCCGGGACTGGAAGCCAAAAACAATGAAGCCGCTCCCCTAACAACACCGCCCGGAGCCGCCGCCTTCCGGTGCCTCCGGCAGCAGCGGCACCATTTCGCGCACCGACTTCTGCGCTGGCGCGCGCAACGGCCCGCGCTCTGGACTTGAGCCGCTCATCAACCCCGCCCGCACCAGGTCCATGAAGGCGGCCAGCGGCGGGGACAGCCACTTGTCCTTGTGCCGCAGCATGAGCACTGCGGTTTCAAGCGCGCTGCCGTCGCCGCCTCCCTCACCGGTCGACCAGGGCAGCACCACAAGCCGCCCGGCGGCCACGTCGGCGCGCACGGCCAGCTCCGGCAGGATGCTCACCCCCAGCCCGTTCATGATGCAGCCGCGCAGGGCCGCCGCGCTGGAAAACTCCACCCCGGCGGCCAGGCCCACCCCGGCCTCACCCAGCAGGTGCTCGAACATCTTGCGGTAGGAGCAGTCCGCCGCCGAGAGC
>MGTN01000134.1:3921-7844 GCA_001799475.1 Desulfovibrionales bacterium GWA2_65_9
TCCGTCACCCCCTGGCGCAGGTCCTTTTCCAGGCCCTCCAGGGTGCAGGCCGTGAAGCGCAGCTTCACCAGCGGGTAGCGCTCGCGGAAGGCGCGGATGATGCCGCCCAGCCGCCAGGCGCAGAGCGACTCCGGCACGCGCACCGTGAGTGAACCGCGCACCTCGCTCTCGCCCGTCATCCAGGCCCGGGTCTCGTCCTCCAGGTCGAGCATCTTGGCGGCGCAGTCGCGCAGGCGTTCCCCGGCATTGGTCAGGGCCACCCGTCGCCCCAGGCGCTCAAAGAGCCGCACCCCGAGGTCGGCCTCCAGGGCCGCAATGCGCGCCGACACCGTGGACTGGGCCGCGTGCACCTCCTCCCCGGCCCGGTGGAAGCTCAACAGCCTGGCCACAGCCACAAAGGTCCGCAGATCCCGCAGTTCCATGCCCCCTCCCCCTTCACCCTTCCTGAAGCGCCAATGTCGAGCGCGCAGGCTGCCCGCAAGTCCAATCGCCAGACCCGATTGTCCGCATCGAAATGAATCGTTGGACTCGATCAATGCATGTGCATATTCAGGTATCCAGATACTAAACGCATGTCAACGCAGGGGTCACAAAACGGTCACCACGAGGCTCACGGCAACGACAACGGCGATGGCGACGGCAACGACTTCTGCGACGACAACTGCGACGACAACATCAACGACAACATCAACGACGGGCAAAGCCCAGCAAAGCACAGCGGCAGCGCATCAGCGGGGATTTCGGCCACGGCTTCACCAACGACATTTACGACGACATCAACAACGGCCTCTCCAACGGTTTTCGGCGAGGCCAAAACACAGGAGGGCGCCATGTCCAAGAACTGTTGCAGCGCGGGCCAGCCGCGCATGATCCTGGCCTGTTCCGGGGGCTCCAACGTGGGCCAGCTGACGAACCAGGCCGCAGTGGAGCTGACCCGCGAGGGCTTCGGCACAATGTTCTGCCTGGCGGGCCTGGGCGGCGGGCTCAAGGGGCTGGTGCAGGCCGCACGCGAGGCCGGGCAGGCTGACGGCGGCGTGCTGGTGCTCGACGGCTGCGCCGTGGGCTGCGCCAAGGCCATCATGAACAACGCCGGGCTGCCCCTGCAGGACTACCTCGTGGTCACGGACCTGGGCATCGACAAGGTCAAGGACACCCAGCTGGTCATCCGCACCGACGAGGTGCAGCGCGTCAAGCAGGCCGCGCGTGGCGGGCAGCCCCAAAACTGAGCGCAGGCAACGTTTTCAATCCGCAACAACACACAAGGAGCACTGACATGAACAGAGAACAGGTGGAGCAACGGGCCGAGGAACTGTTTCAGGGCGGGCTGCACTGCGCCGAGGCCGTGCTGGCCGCCGTGCTGGAGGGCCAGGGTCAAGGCCAGAACGTGACGGGCGTCTCGCCGCGCGCGGCCTCGGCCTTTGGCGGCGGCGTGGGCCGCAGCAAGAAGGCGCTCTGCGGGGCGCTGTCCGGCGGGCTCATCGCCCTGGGCCTGCTCCAGGGCCGCGACACCCCGGACGAAAAGTGGGACGCCGTGGCCGTAGCGGCCGAGGCCGTGCGCTCGCGCTTTGAGGCGGGCTACGGCTGCACCACGTGCGGCGAGGTGCTGGAGCGCCTTGGCCCCCAGGAGGGCATGGACAAGTGCATCCGCCTGGCGGCCAACACCGCCAGCCTGTTCCACGACGCCCTGAACAATCCGGCCAGCACCGGGGCTGCTGCGGCCTGCGGCTGCACGGCCCGGCAGGCGGCGACAACAACTGCGACAACAACTGCGACAACGGCGGCGGCCAAGCCCTCTGGTTGCGGCTGCGGCTGCGGCTAGGCCCGGCCCCCGCGTCGCCCGAGACCAGGCCGCACCCTTCGCCATCCCGGATGGGCGCCATCGAATATTCTGATTGGCGTCCTCCGGGTTCTCGCGGTAACCAGCCTGCACGCACTCAACGCACACCCGCAACGCACAACAAAGGATCGTCCATGCGCAAAAGCATCATCGCCTCGACTCAGGCCCTCGTCCTGGCCCTGGTCCTGGCCCTCGTCAGCGCCGCCACGGCCCAGGCCCAGGGCCTGACCAAGATTGCCGAGAACGTCTATGCCTACGCCGGTGTCAAAGACGCTTCGCCCAAAAACAGCTACGCCGCCAACGCGGGCATCGTGGTCGGCACGGACGGCGTGCTGGTCATCGACACGCTCACCTCGGCCAAGGAGGGCCAGCGCCTGCTCAAGGACATCCGGGCCGTCACCAAGAAGCCCATCAAGTACGTGGTCACCACCCACGGGCACTTCGACCACGCCTTCGGGTCCTGCGTGTTCACGGACCTGGGCGCGACCCTGGCGGGGCATGAGTTGGACCGCGAGACCCTGGCCAAGAAGGGCGAGGCGCTGCTGAAGAAGCCCGAGGCCGTCGGCCTGACCCCGGCGGACCTGAAAGGCACCCGCATCGTGCTGCCCAGCCTGACCTTCACCGAACGCCTGACCATCCGCCTGGGCGGCGAGACCATCGAACTCATCCACCTGACGCCCTCGCACTCGCCCGGCAGCACGCTGGTCTACCTGCCCAAGCAGAAGGTGCTCTTCGCGGGCGACGTGCTCTTCACCGACTTCCACCCCTTCCTGGGCGAGGGCGACATCCCCGGCTGGGTCAAGACGCTCGACTTCATCCAGGACCTGGACGTGACGAGCATCGTCCCCGGCCACGGCCCGCTGTCGACCAAAAAGGACGTGGCCGAGATGCGCGACTACCTCCTGCTCTTCGACGCCAAGGCCAAGGAACTGGCGGCGGCCGTCACGACCAGCGGCCCCAAGGACGCCGCCGCGCTGGCCGCAGAGATGAAGAAGCTTTTGCCCGCCCGCACCCAGGGCGAGGCCATGATCCTGTACAACATCATGACCAAATACCTGCCGACCAAGCACTAGACCACAAGCGGAGGGGGCTGGCGGCTGGCCGGTCCCCTCCGCAGCAAACTCCCCGGCGCACTCAAAGTCCTCCTCCGCACTCACAAATCCCTCCACGCGCACAACTCCATCCGCGCTTCCTCTGCTTTTCCGGGCCGCTCCTCGCGCGGCTCTCATTACACCCGTACGGTCCTCAACCGGGCCGTCACTTCCCAGCCCCATCACCCTGCGCCCCTTCGCCGTTTGTCCGCAGACAGGCACTGCCCGGCCCTTTGCGGCTCGTCACCGAAGCGTCACTCTCCCGTCCGACTTTTGTGCTGGATTTCCCCCAGGGAACTGTTTAGAGAATTTCTACAACCATCGACACTCTGCGGGCGCAAAGCCCATTCAAGCGGGGGGTGAGTCAAAAGAAATCAACCGATTAGGCACGACGCGCGGTGGCCCTGCCGGTCCTCTGGGACCGAACCCCAACACCAAGGGAACCCATGGCATCAAAAAACTTCGTGCTCGACACCAACGTGCTCATTGAGAATCCCAAGTGCATTGCGGCACTTCGCAACGGCAACGAAAACGTGATCCACATCCCGTACACGGTGCTCACCGAACTTGATGGGCTCAAACGCGATGCCCGCATCGGGCATGTGGTGGCCCAGGCCGTCACCTCCATCATGGAGGACCCCAAGGTCCTCATCTTCCCGCCCAACGGCCACAACTTCACGCCGGACATGACGGCCGACGACCGCATCCTGCGCGAGATCGGGCACCAGAACGGTCTGGGCGAGCCCATCCTGGTCACCAACGACCGCATCCTCCAGCTCAAGGCGCGCGTCTTCGGCATTCCGAGCTAAGGCTACCGCGACTCCGTGCCCTTCCAGAGCGAGTCGCAGATCTACACCGGCTTTGTGGAGGACGACGAGGAGAGCGTGCCCAACTCCTTCCGCTGGGAGAACGGCGTGCCGGTGTTCAATGGTCCGGACGGCCCCAAGCCCATCGGCTACAACCACGAGATCTGGGGCACCCGCCCGCGCACCGTG
>MGTN01000134.1:7891-9101 GCA_001799475.1 Desulfovibrionales bacterium GWA2_65_9
GTGGAGATCGGGGCCAAGATGGGCTTTTTGCCCGGCGACATCGAGGAGAAAATGGCGCCCTACGTGCGCTACATCATGGACCTGCTGCTCAAGCTGCACGAGATACGCCCAGCCAACCGCATCTTCCAGGACCCCCAGGCCGACACGCTGAAGCTCAACTCCAAACGCTTCATCATCCAGCCCATCGCCTTCATCCGGGGCATGAACCTGGAAAACTGCATCGTCATCGTGGACGAGATGCAAAACCTCTCGCGCGGGGAAACCCGGGCGCTGCTCACGCGCATGGGCGAAAACGTCAAGTGCTTCTGCCTGGGCGACACCCGGCAGGTGGACAACCCGTACCTGAACGAGAGCAACAATGGGCTCAACTGGGTGGTGAAGAAGCTGAAAGGCTACCGGAACTACGCGCACATGGTGCTCAAAGGCGAGAAATCGCGCGGCCCCATCACCGACATCGTGCTCAAGTCGAAGCTGTAGGCCAAGCCAGGGCTCTGCCCCTGAGGCCAAGCCAGGGGCTCCGCCGGGGGCAGCGGCCCCCGGACCCCCATCATGGGCCTCGGGCCGGGGTGCCCTGGGCATGGGCGCTGGCTGGGCTGGCCGCAAACAATGCGCGCTGGTTTTTCGTCGAAGACTCCGAAAAGCCCCGCGCGCGGTTGCCCCCCCCTGGGGGGGCGTAAAGGGTGTCGTGCCCAGGTGCCAGCCCGTACTACAGCTTTCCCAAACACCCACCCATGACTTTCCATGACTCACACAAGCCGAAAGGGCTGTTTCAGGTTCCTCCTGAAACAGCCCTTTCGGCGCAATGGGGAGTCCAGAGGGCCTCAGGCCCTTTGGCGGGGTCCAGGGGTGGAACCCCTGGCTACTTCGCCTTCTTGGCGGCAGGCTTCTTCACTGCGGCCTTGACCGGAGCGGCGGGAGCCTCAGCAGGCTGGTCGCCGATCCAGCCCAGCAGCGCCTCGGCGATCTTGCGGCCCTGCTCGCCGTTGGAGATGTTGAACTTGCTCTGCTGCTTGTACTCGCCGCCGGTCTTCTTGTAACGGCGCACACTAAAGGCCACCGGGCCGTAGTCGGTGCGGGCGCGGTCCATCTCCCGGTACTTGAAGAGGATGGTGGTCCAGGCCCCGCGCGAGAGGATGACCTTGTCCAGTTCCTCGCGTACGAGCAGGCCTTCTTCTTCGAAGCTGATGGTGATTTCGTCCACGGTTTCGGC
>MGTN01000135.1:0-3086 GCA_001799475.1 Desulfovibrionales bacterium GWA2_65_9
CCTCCATCATCCAGCGCGAGACCTGCTATCTGGTCATCATCCTGGCCCTGATCCTGTTCTTAAGCGAGGTGCTGGACAAGAGCGGCCAGACCGCGCGGCTCATGCAGGCGGCCTCGGGCTTCCTGCGCGACCCCCGCCTGCGCCTGGCCTTTTTCCCGGCCCTGGTGGGCCTCTTGCCCATGCCCGGCGGGGCCGTGTTCTCCGCGCCCCTGGTGCGCGACATGGCCGACGACCTGGGCCTGGCCCGGCGCGACACGGCCCTGGTCAACTACTGGTTCCGGCATCTCTGGGAGCTCTGCTGGCCGCTGTATCCGGGCATCATCCTGACCTCGTCCCTGGCCGGTGTGCCCCTGGCACGGCTCATCGTGTACACCCTGCCGTGCATCGGCCTGTGCATTGTCCTGGGCTGGGTGTTCATCATGCGCCCGGCCGTGGCGCACCTGCGCGGCGCGGCCAGGGAGGAGGACGCCCCGCGCGACCTGGGCGCCGCAATTTGGAGCGGCCTGCCCATGCTGGTGGCCATCGTCGGCGGGCTGGGGCTGGAGGTGGGCATGACGCTTCTGGCGCCGGGCTGGCCGTTTGAGCTGGGCATCATGGCCGCGCTCACTCTGGCCATCCTCTGCGCCCTGATCCAGAACCGCGTGGGCCCGCAGTTCGTGGCCGGGGTGCTGCGCAAGGCCGAGCTGTATCAGCTGGTGGGGCTGGTGGTGAGCATCCTGATGTTCAAGGACGTGCTCCAGGCGTCCGGCGCGGTGCAGCAGCTCTCGCGCGTGGCCTCGGGGCCGTGGGCGCTCTTCGCTTTGACGCTCTGCCTGCCCTTCCTGGTCGGGCTTATCTCCGGCATCTCCGTGGCCTTTGTGGGCTCCACCTTCCCCATTATCCTTGGTATAATCAGCGCGACGGGAGCTGGCGCCCAGCTTATGCCCCACCTGGTGCTCGGTCTGTTCGCCGGGTTCACCGGGGTCATGGTCTCGCCGTTGCACGTCTGCTTCATCCTGTCCTGCCAGTTCTTCGGGGTCGACCTGGCCCAGGCCTGGCACCGGCTGCTCATGCCCTGCGCGCTGCTCCTGGCTTGCGGCATCGCCTGGTTCTTCATCCTCCTGCGCTTGGCCTGAAGCGCCTTTCTGGAAGGACTATTTCTTGCATGATGCCGGGAGGTTCATCAATGCGGAAATTTCTTCCGGAGGCATCCATGAATACAGACGGCATTTCCGCCGCATCCCTCACCCCACCTGCCATTGCACCCGCCGCCAAGGCGTCACGCAGCAAAGCGCAGGCCCGCGTTCAAGACGCTTCAGCCCGCACTTGCGACCAGGCGGATGGTGCCACCATTTGGCGTGCGGTGGGCCAGCGCTTCGATGTGCGCAACATGAATCTGGCTGAAATGGATAAGATGGCCATGCAGCTCTACCAGGACGGGGCCATCAGCCTGTTAGACAGCGGCATCATGAGCTTTGACCCGACGCGCATACCCGTGGGCGGGCAGCGGCTCTTAGAGGACAGCATCCGTCTGACCAAGGCCGACGCCCAGGGCCGCCGGGACTGGATCTCGGAATACGAGCAGCAGAAGGCCCGTGCGGAAACATTGGGAGAGACGCAGAACGCGGCGAATTACGCACGCATTCTGGATGTGCTGAAGCGGGTACAAGCCGGTGGCGGCAAGGCGCTTAACCAAGAAGTCTAGAGTCCAAATCCTTTCAGCCCTCCCTTCTACATCCCGGCCAAGAGTCCGTGCCACAGCGGCAGGGTCAAAAACGAGAGCGCCGTGCCGATGCCCACCATGAGCGCGGCCAGGTCCGGGTCGAGCCCGCTGTCTGTCGCCAGGATCGCTCCCAGGACCATGGGCGGCATGGCCGCCTCGAACACCGTCACCTGGGCCACCAGCCCGGTGTTGCCGAAGCCCCTGGCCGCAACCAGCCAGATCAGCGCCGGGGCCAGCACGAGCTTGTAGATGAGGCCCACGGCCAGCGGCTTGGCCTTGGCTCCGGGCAGGCGCAGGGACAGCCCGAAGCCCACGGTCAAGAGCGACAGCGGCACCAGGGTCGCGCCGATGCGCGTCAGACCCAGGATGACCCAGTCCGGCAGGGCCACGGGCCGCAGCAGCAGGCCCAGCATGAGCGCCTGGAAGGGCGGGAAGAGCAGCATCCGCTTGAGCGCGCTTACGATCGCATCGCGTCCGCCCTTGCTCCGGCCCTCGCCTTGGCTCGAGAGGTGCGAGGCCAGGAGCACGCCCGGCACGGCCAGGACGATGCTGGTGCCGGGGTTGTCGCAGAGGAAGGCCACGTAGGCCAGCTTTGGCCCGTAGAAGGCCTCGATCATGGGCAGGCCGATGAAGATGGTGTTGCTCATGCCCCCGGCCAGCATCAGGCAGCCGAAGGTCTGGCGCGACAGGCCGAGCAGGCGCGCCGCCAGCCCGAAGAACAAGAATCCCCCGGCGAAGAGAATCCAGGCCATGCTGCCGGGCAAAAAGACCTCGGCCGTGAGGGGCATGGTGCGCGCGGCCAGGAAGGCCACGGGCGGCACGCAGAACTGGATGACCACCCCAGCCATGATGCGGTTGGAACCTTCCGGAAGCCGCCCGAGCAGGCGCAGGAGGATGCCGGCGAAAAGGCTAGCGGCGGCGACGAAGATGCTGTCCACGGGGTGTCTTTGGGGTTGAGGGTGCGGGAGCGCGAGATGCGTTGCCGCTGCCTTCAACTATCTCCCGGCTCCGGCGGTGTCAAAGCAGGGCTACGCGAAAGGGGCAGGCGAGAAGCATTAGCCAACGGGCAGGATCGGGTCGCGCAGGCGGCCACCAGGGAAGCGGCCTGGACGGGCAGCCTTTGGCCTGGCGCACAGTCTGGCGCAGATGGTTTGCGGACCCTAGACGAAGATCGTCCCGCGCAGGTACAGCGCGGCCCGGCCCGCGATGCGTACCCGGTCGCCCCTCAGTTCGCAGAACAAACGTCCTCCTCGTGAGGAGGCTTGGAAGGCGTCGAGCCTTGTCTTGCCCAGGCGCGCGGCCCAGAAGGGGGTGAGCAGGCTGTGCGCCGAGCCCGTCACCGGGTCCTCGGGGATGCCCACCTCCGGGCAGAACACCCGCGACA
>MGTN01000135.1:3093-17965 GCA_001799475.1 Desulfovibrionales bacterium GWA2_65_9
ATAGCCGCCGCCAGGACGGCCCGGCGCGCTGGCAATGTTGCAGACGTACGGCAAATCATGGAAGGCTGCCAGGTTGGGCCTGAGGCCGCGCACCACGTCCTCGTTGGCGAAGATGCACAACAGGTCGCGCCCGGCATACGCTTCGAGCGGCTCTGCGCCAAAGGCCCGGGTCATGGTTTCGGTGACGGCCACCGGCCCTGGCGGCCAGGACGGGAAGTCCAGGGCCAGCAGCCCGTCGTTCTGATCACCGCCTCTTTCGACAAACAGCGGCCCGCTCTTGGACTCGAAGCGCAGGCGCTGGCCCTTGAAGCCCAGCTCCGTAAAGAGCACAAAGGCGGCGGCCAGGGTGGCGTGGCCGCAGAGGTCGATCTCAAAGGTGGGCGTGAACCAGCGCAGGTGGTAGCCGCCGCCCTGCGAGGCGGGCAACGGAACAAAGAAGGCCGTCTCCGAGAGGTTGTTCTCCGCCGCGATGGCCAGGAGCGTGGCGTCGGGCAGCCAGGAATCGAGCGGCACCACTGCGGCCGGGTTGCCCGAGAACACGCCCTCGGCAAAGGCATCGACCTGGAAGAGCGGAAACGACTGCGGCATGGCCGACCTCCCGTATGCATGCACCGCCGCCAAGGGGCTCAGCCCCTTGGAACCCCGCTGGGGGCAGCGGCCCCCAGCCCCCCCCCTATCGGGGGGACCGGGGGGACGAGTCCCCCCGGCCTGCGGAGCATATTCTTTTTATCCTAGAACGCCTGCTTCATCAGGTCCGAGTCCGAAGTGGTGGCGCTGCCTGCTGCTGCGCCCACATCGGTGACGGTGGGCTGCGTGCCCTCGACAAAGGGCAGGAAGTAGCTTTCCGGTGCGCGTTCGCCCTTGGAGCTCACGGCCTGGCTGTTCTCCACGCGCGACCAGACGATGCCCTCGGGCGGGGCGAAGTCCTCGGGCGGGTAGCGGTCCTCCACGGCCTTGCGGTAGTCCAGCCAGATGGGCAGGGCCGATGATGCGCCGGTGCCGCCCCGGCCCATGCTCTGCAGTTGGTCGTAGCCCACGTACACGCCGGTGAGCAGGTATGGGGTGAAGCCCATGAACCAGGCGTCCTGCTCGTTGTTGGTGGTGCCGGTCTTGCCCGCCAGGGGGCGTCCCAAAACCTTGGCCGCGCCGCCGGTGCCCACGTTGATGACTTCTTTCAGCATGGCCACCATGAGGAAGGCGGTTTGCGGGCTCATGGCCTCCACAAACTCCGGCTCGGACTTGTATAGGGTCTCGCCCCAGGCGCTGCGCACCGAGAGCACCATGCGCGGCTTCACGTAGGAGCCGCCGTTCGGGAATGTCGTATAGGCCTGGCAGAGGTTAATGAGGGTCACCGCCGAGGAGCCGAGCGCGATGGACAGGTTTTCGGGCAGTTCGCTCTCGATGCCCATGGCCCGGGCGCGCTCGATGACGTTTCGTATGCCGACCTTCTGGGCCACGCGGATGGTCACGAGGTTGCGCGATCTGGCCAGGGCGGTGGAGAGCAGGGTGGGGCCGTAGAAGATGTCCTCGTAGTTTTCCGGCCGCCAGATGGTGCCCTGCTCCACGTTGGCGAAGACGATGGGCGCGTCCATGATCACCGAGGCCGGGGTGAATCCATGGTCCAGGGCCGCGCTGTAGACGATGGGCTTGAAGGACGAGCCGGGCTGGCGCTTGGCTTGGGTGGCGCGGTTGAACTGGCTCTTCTCGAAGCTGAAGCCGCCGCTGAGCGCCACGACCTCGCCGGTGGCGGGCATCATGGACACCAGCGCGCCCTCGGGGCCGGGCTCGCGCTCCAGGTTCAGCGTGACGCGGCCGCCCTTGTTCTCGCGCACGGTGGCCCAGACGAGGTCGCCCTTGTGCAGGATGCGCGAGGGGTCGCCGGGCACGGGGGCCTCCGGGCCGGTGAGGCCCTTGACCGCGTTGCGGCACCAGGTGGTGCTGCTGGCAAGAATGTCGCCGGTGTGCTGGCCGAAGCGCACGGTGGCCTTGTCCTTGGCGGTCTCCACCACCAGGGCGCGCAGCCAGGTGCCGGGCTTCGGGATCTCGCCGGAGCGGCTTTCTTCCAGGAAGCGGGCGTACTCCTCGGGCTTGAGGCGTCCGGCCGGGCCTTCCCAGCCCTTGCGCTTGGCGATGTCGGCCAGGCCACGGTGCATGGCGTTGTCGGCGGCGATCTGGTGCGGCAGCTCGCAGGCGGTCTCCACCGTGAGCCCGCCCTGGTACACCTCGTCCTCGCCGTACTTGTCGATGAGGAAACGGCGCACCTCTTCCAGGTAGTACGCGCCGACCTTCCAGGAGTGGTCGGCCATGCTCTTGTACACCAGCTTCTGGGCCAGGGCCTGGTCGTGCTGGGCGCTCGTGATGAAGCCCTGGGAGAGCATCTGGTCGAGCACGTACTTCTGGCGGGTCTTGGCCGCCGTCGGGTCGGAATAGGGGCTGTAGCGGCTGGGGGCCTGGGGCAGACCGGCCAGGATGGCGCTCTCGGCCAGGGTCAGGTCCTGCACGTGCTTGCCGAAGTACTCCCGCGCCGCCGCCTCGACCCCGTAGGACTTGGAGCCCAGGAAGATCTGGTTCAGGTAAATGGTCAGGATCTCGTCTTTGGTCAGGTAATTTTCCAGTTGGTAGGCCAGCATGGCCTCCTTGATCTTGCGCTCGAAGCTCTTCTCCGGGGTCAGGAGCAGCCTTTTTACCACCTGCTGGGTGATGGTGCTGCCGCCCTGCTTGATGCCCCCGGCCTTGAGGTTCATGAGCATGGCCCGGACAATGGCCCAGGGGTCGATGCCGTCATGCTTGTAGAAGCTCGAGTCCTCGGCGGCCAGGAAGGCCTTGGGCAGGTGCGCGGGCATGTCCTGCAGGCGCACCAGGAAGCGCTTCTCCTTGTAGAAATAGCCGAGCACCTGGTTGTCGCGCGCCAGCACCGTGGTCACCAGGGGCGGCTTGTAGTCGGTGATGGACCGGAAGCCCGGAAGGTCGTGGGACAGCCACCAGAAGGCCAGGGCCACCAGGGCGAGGCCGACGGCGGGCAGGGCCAGAAGGACCCAGAGCACCTTGCGTTTGAATCGTCTGCTCCGTCTCATGGGGGCGTCCCTTCTGGGCTGCTTTTTGGTGTTCCTGCTTGTGCTTTTCGGGGGCATCTATTTGCGCTCCGTGAGGCCCCAGGCCTCGCGCAACCGGTGGTACAGGTCGAAGACGCCCGTTTCGGTCATACCCAGGCGCTTCAGCAGCCCGGCCCCGCCGCGACTTTCGCGCAGGGCCTGGCAGTCCTTGAACTCGAAATACATCTGTCGGCCTGCGCGGATCCAGAAGGGGAACAGGCGGCAGTAGTAGGGCCGGGCCTCGCGCGGGAGGCGGCAGCCCTGGGATCCCAGCAGTTGGCAGGCACCGTCCGGGCTCACGGCCAGGCGGTCATGTACGCCTTCGGCGGGGAACAGTTGGCGCAGCTTTTCGGTCTCGCCGGGGAACAGGCGGCACAGGTTGTCGACAAAGGCCGGGGTGTTGGCCTGGCAGAAGAACATCTCCGGCCCGGCCCCTGCGGCCTGCATGTCTGCGCGTTCGCAGCCCGAGAGCGGGAAGCAGAACTCCTCCTGGCCGGGGACAAGCGAACAGCAGGTGCCGGAGGCCTCGGCGCAGCGGCTGCAGGCGTCCGTGTCAGGGGCAGGTGCGGCGGATTGCATGTTCAGCGGCTACTCAGGGGCGAAGCGGACGCGGCCCTTGCCCAGCAGGTCGTGCACATGCACGAGCCCGGCCAGGGTGCCGTCTGCGGCCAGCACCGGGAGTACGGTGATCTGTTGGGCCTCCATGAGGTCCAGCACCTGGCCCGAGCTGGCGGTGGCCTCCACGCTGCGCGGATTGACCGTCATGAAGGCGGAGACCGGCCAAGTGGGGTTGTAGCCGTTTTCGTGGAACAGCATGCGCCGCACATCGCCGTCGGTGAGCACGCCCGCAAGCCGCCCGGCCATGTCCGTCACGGCCACCAGGCCGAAGCCCCCGGTGTTCAGCGCGGCCAGCGCCTGGGACACAGGGGCCGTCTGCGGCGTCACGGGCAGATTATCTGTGTGCATGAGGCAGGCAACCGGCTGCGACAGGCGCGCGCCCAGGGCCCCGGCGGGATGCACGCGCTTGAAGTCCTTGGTGCTGAAGTCCTTGATGCGCATGAGGCACACGGCCAGCGCGTCGCCCACGGCCAGGGCCGCAGTGGTGCTGGCTGTGGGGGCCAGGTTCATGGGGCAGGCCTCGCGCGGAACGCGGGCCTCGATGGTGACGTCGGACAGGCGCGCCAGGGTGGAGTCCGCCCCGGAGGTGATGCCCACCACGGATACGCCGAGGGCGCGCAGGGCCGGCAGCAGGTTGTTCAGCTCGTCGGTCTCGCCGCTGTTGGACAGGGCCAGCACCACATCGTCCTTGCGGATCATGCCCAGGTCGCCGTGGGCGCCTTCCACCGGGTGCAGGAAAAAGGCCGGGGTGCCGGTGCTGGAGAAGGTGGCCGCGATCTTGCGGGCCACGAGCCCGGACTTGCCGATGCCCGTGACCACCACGCGGCCGGTGCAGGCGGACAAAAGCTCCAGGGTCGCCAGGAAGCCGCTGCCAAGCTGTCCGCGCACGGCCGCCAGGCCCTCCATCTCGATGTCCAGGACCTCGCGGGCCAGCTCAAGCCAGCCGTCGCCTGAGAAGGCGGACGGAGGCATGCCGTTGCCCAGGCAATCGCTCATGGCGTCTCCTAGCCCACCACCTTGGACTCGGCCTCCAGGCACATCTTGCCCTGGTGCGCGCAGGGCGCAATGGGGTAGTTGCCGTCGAAGCAGGCCAGGCAGTGGGCGTCTTTTTCCACCACAGAGTCCAGCAGGCCGGGGATGGACAGGTAGTGCAGGCTGTCCAGGCCGATGAACCGGGCGATGTCGTTCACCGGGGTGGTGGCGGCGATGAGTTCGCCCTTGCTGGAGAAGTCGATGCCGTAGAAGCAGGGGAAGCGGATGGCCGGGCAGGACACGCGCATGTGGATCTCGCGTGCGCCCATCTCGCGCAGCTTCTTCACTCGGGTGCGGATGGTGGTGCCGCGCACGATGGAGTCCTCGACGATGAGGATGCGCTTGCCTTCGATCATGCTGCGCACGGGGTTCAGCTTCACGCGCACGCTGAAGTTGCGCATGTCTTGGCTGGGCTGGATGAAGGTGCGGCCCACGTAGTGGTTGCGGATCATGGCCAGCTCCAGCGGCAGCCCGGAGGCCTGGGAATAGCCCACGGCGGCGTAGTTGCCGGAGTCCGGGAAGGGCATGACGAAGTCCGCGTCCACGGGTGCCTCTTTGGCCAGGGCGGCGCCCATGGTCTTGCGGCGCTCGTACACGCCCTCGTCAAAGACCAGGGAGTCGGGCCGGGCGAAATAGATCAGCTCGAAGATGCACTGGCGCTTGGGGGCCTTTTCCAGCAGGCGGTGGCTGGTCAGGCGTCCGTTCTCGATGACGATCATCTCGCCGGGCTCCACCTGGCGGATGTACTCGGCCTCGATCAGGTCAAAGGCGCAGGTCTCGGAGGCGAAGACGTAGTTGTCGTTGAGCCGGCCCAGGCACAGGGGCCGCAGCCCGTGGGGGTCGCGCACCGCGATGAGCTTGTTGTTGGCCAGGATCAGCAGCGAATACGCGCCCTTGACCCGCGCGCAAGCCTTGAGGATGGCCTCCTCGATGCTGCCGCCGTTCATGTGCTTGGCGATGAGGTGGACGAAGACCTCGGTGTCCATGGTGGTCTGGAAGATGGAGCCTTCGTTCTCCAGTTCCTGCCGCAGCTCCAGCGTGTTCACCAGGTTGCCGTTGTGGCCCACGCCGATGTGCCAGTCCTTGAAGCGCACCAGGAAGGGCTGGGCGTTTCGGATCAGCGAGACCCCGGTGGTGGAGTAGCGGACGTGGCCCAGGGCCACGGTGCCTTTGAGCTCCTTGGCCAGGTGCCGCTCGTTGAAGACCTCGTTGACCAGGCCCATGCCGCGCTGCTCGCGGATGCCCATGCCGTCCCAGGTGACGATGCCGGCAGATTCCTGCCCCCGGTGCTGCAGGGCGTAGAGCCCGAAGTAGGCCATGCGCGCGGCCTCGGGATGTCCGTAGATGCCGAAGAGGCCGCAATAGTCACGCTTCATGGGTGTGTCCTGTCCGGGGCTTTTGTCCGCCGGTTGAGCAAATACAATATCTGCCGGAGCGCAGGAGCGCCCTCCGGTTTTCGCCACGGTCCTATGGCGGCCCGCACGCGGACCGTTACTGCCTGCCGTAGTAATCCTGCAGGCAGGTGACTCCGAGTCCCGCCCCGCGCTCCTCAAGGATGGCCTGGGCCATGGCCGCTGCCCCGGCCACCGTGGTGGTGTAGGGCACGCCGTAGAGCAGGGCGGTCTGCCTGATCTCCTTGGAATCGTTCACCGTGCGCTTGCCGGACGGTGTGTTCACGAGCAGGTCGATAACCTTGTTCTTGATGAGGTCCACCACGTTGGGGCGGCCTTCCTGCACCTTGAACACGCGCGTCACGGCCACGCCGCCCTCGGCCAGGTGGTCGGCCGTGCCGCCGGTGGCCACGATCTTGAAGCCCAGGTCGGCGAAGGCCTTGGCCACGGGGGTGATGAGCGCCTTGTCGCGGTCGTTGACGGAGATAAACACGGTGCCCGAACCTGGCAAGCGCTGGCCTGCAGCAAGCTGGCCCTTCATGAAGGCCAGGCCGAAGCTCTGGTCGATGCCCATGACCTCGCCGGTGGAGCGCATCTCCGGCCCCAGCAGCACGTCCACGCCGGGGAAGCGGTTGAAGGGGAACACCGACTCCTTCACCGAGACGTAGCCGGACTTGCGCATTTCCCAAGGCCGCAGGTCCTTCAATTTCTCGCCCAGCATGACGCGGGTGGCCAGCTTGGCCAGGGGCACGCCCGTGGCCTTGGAGACGAAGGGCACCGTGCGCGAGGCGCGCGGGTTGACCTCAAGGATGTACACCTCGCCGTCCTTGATGGCGTACTGGATGTTCATCAGGCCGATGACGCCGAGTTCCTTGGCGAGCTCCTTGGTCTGGCGCTCGATCTCGGCCACGATCTCCGGCGCGATGGTGTGCGGGGGCAAGACGCAGGCCGAGTCGCCCGAGTGTATCCCGGCCTCCTCGATGTGCTCCATGATGCCGCCGATATACGTGTCCTCGCCGTCGGAAAGGGCGTCGGCGTCCACCTCGATGGCGTTCTCCAGGAACTTGTCGATGAGGATGGGGTGCTCGGGCGAGATGATCGACGCCTTGCGGAAGTAGTTGTTGAACTCCTCGTCGTCGTAGACGATCTCCATGCCGCGGCCGCCCAGAACGTAGGAGGGCCGGAGCACCAGCGGGTAGCCCAGGCCGTCCTTGATCTCGGCCGCCTGGGTCAGGGTCATGGCCGTGCCGCTGGCGGGTTGCTTCAGGTGCAGCTTGCGGATGAGCGCGCAGAACAGCTCACGGTCCTCGGCGCGGTCGATGCTCTCCGGCGGGGTGCCAAGCAGGGGCACGCCGGCCTTTTTGAGGGCCACGGCGAGATTGAGCGGGGTCTGGCCGCCGAACTGCACGATGACGCCCAGCGGCTTCTCGAACTCCACGATGTTCAGCACGTCCTCATAGGTCACGGGCTCGAAATACAGGCGGTCGCTGGTGTCGTAGTCCGTGCTCACGGTCTCGGGGTTGGAGTTGACCATGATCGACTGCACGCCCATCTCCTTCAGGGCGAAGGAGGAGTGGCAGCAGCAGTAGTCGAACTCGATGCCCTGGCCGATGCGGTTGGGTCCGCCGCCCAGGATGACCACCTTCTTCACGTCCTTGCACTCGATCTCGCTGCCGGTCTCGTAGGTGGAATAGTAGTATGGGGTGTAGGCCTCGAACTCCGCCGCACAGGTGTCCACCAGGTAGTAGGTGGGGATGATGCCGAGCGACTTGCGCATGGTCCGGACGCTGTCCTCGCTGGTGTTCCAGAGCACCCCCAGCTGCCGGTCGGAGTAGCCGTATTCCTTGGCTCTTTGGAGCAGGGGCTTCACGGCCTGGTTGTCGGCCGAGACCTGCTGCTTGTGTCCGAAGGCCTGCAGCTCGTCCTCCAGGATCAGGATGTCGCGGATCTGGCGCAGGAACCAGGGGTCGATGAACGAGGCCGTATGGATATCCTCAAGGGAGATGCCGCAGCGCATGGCGTTTCTGATGGCGAAGAGCCGCTCGGAGTTGGGCTTGCGCAACAGACGCATGATCTCGCCGCGCTCGACGGTGCAGGTCTCGAACTTCTTGCCCAGGCCGGGCATGCCCACTTCGAGCGAGCGCAGGCCCTTCTGCAGCGCCTCCTTGAAGGTGCGGCCAATGGCCATGGTCTCACCCACGCTCTTCATGCTCGTGGTCAGGTAGTCCTCGCTGCCGGGGAATTTCTCGAAGGTGAAGCGCGGGATCTTGACGACGCAGTAGTCGATGGACGGCTCAAAGCTGGCCATGGTCTCGCGCGTGATGTCGTTGGGGATCTCGTCCAGCGTGTAGCCCACGGCCAGCTTGGCCGCGATCTTGGCGATGGGAAAGCCCGTGGCCTTGCTGGCCAGGGCCGAGGAGCGCGACACGCGCGGGTTCATCTCCACGATGATCATGTCGCCGTTTTTCGGGTTGATGGCGAACTGGACGTTTGAGCCGCCGGTCTCCACGCCGATCTCGCGCATGATGGCCAGGGCCGCGTCGCGCATCTTCTGGTATTCGTCGTCGGTCAGGGTCTGGGCCGGGGCCACGGTGATGGAGTCGCCGGTGTGCACGCCCATGGCGTCCATGTTCTCGATGGAGCAGATGATGACGCAGTTGTCCTTCTTGTCGCGCATGACCTCCAGCTCGAATTCCTTCCAGCCGAGCACGCTCTCCTCGATCATGATCTCGCTCTTCATGCTGGCGGCCAGGCCCTGGGAGGAGATGGCTTCGAGGTCCTCCATGTTGTAGGCCACGCCGCCACCGGTGCCGCCCATGGTGAAGGCCGGGCGGATGATCAGCGGGAAGGGCAGGCTGCGGCCGATCTCGCGCACCTCGTCCATGGTGCGGGCGATGCCGCTCTTGGGCACCTTGAGGCCGATGGCCTCCATGGCGGCGCGGAAGAGCTCGCGGCTCTCGGCCTTCTTGATGGCCGGTATGGTCGCGCCGATGAGCTCAACATTGAACTTTTCCAGCACGCCCATCTCGGCCAGGGCCAACGCCGTGTTCAGCGCGGTCTGGCCGCCGAGCGTGGGCAAGAGCGCGTCCGGGCGTTCCTTCTCGATGATCTTGGCCACGGTGCCGGGCTCGATGGGTTCGATATAGGTGCGGTCGGCCAGCTCCGGGTCGGTCATGATGGTGGCCGGATTGGAGTTGACCAGGATGACCTCGTAGCCTTCCTCTTTCAGGGCCTTGAGGGCCTGGGTGCCGGAGTAGTCGAACTCGCAGGCCTGACCGATGACGATGGGTCCGGAGCCGATGAGCATGATCTTCTTGATGTCTGTGCGCTTGGGCATTGATTCCGCCGCTTGTGAGGTTTGAGTGGTTCTTGGCCGGGCGTTGAAACGGGAGTGATGTACGACATTCGCCGCCAGCAGGCAAGGGGCAAGGCCCCGGCGGACCCTGGGACGGGCGGCGGCGACAGTGTTTCGGTGTTGACAGGATTGCCTAGATATCCTAGGCCATTTACATGGCGTAACATCCAATCCGAGTTGGGAGGAACCATGGCGCGAGAAAAATCAATCCTGGCCTTGCTGGCCGCCTGCCTGGCGTGTCTGGTGCTCTCCGCCTGCGCGCCCCAGAACCCGGCCGCTGGGACAGCCGCCCAGAAGGAAGTCCAGTTCATGGACACCACTGGCTTTGACTACAAGCTCTCAGCCTCCCTGGAGGCCAGGCAGCAGAGCGTGGACGTGCTCTTCCCGGCCGTGATCACGCTGAACAACATCCCCGAGCGCATAGACAAGTGGCTGTCCAAGGTGGAGAAGTTCGGCGGCAAGGTGGAGATCCAGGCCGAGCCGGAACCGGGCCGCGGACTGATCACGGAGATCTTCTCCATCTTCATCAAGGCCTTCGAGGTCGCCGAGGAGAAGCTCATCTACGCGCCCGCCAAGGACTACAACGTGCTCGTCTCCTACAAGGCCAAGACCGGTATCATCACCAAGATGACCTTCATGCGCAAGACCGAGGGTGTTCCGGCTGGCGCCGCCAAGCCTGCCCCGGCGGCCGCGAAGTAGGGGACAGGACCTAAAGCTTCCGGCCCCGCCGTCCGAAGAGATGGCAACTGGCGAGACTGACCTCTCGAAAGACATACCCTTTGGCACAAGGCCGCTGGCGGAAGATAGGCTTCTGTTGGCGGCCTTGGGCTGTTCTGGGGCAGATGCCCAGCGGCCAAGGTGGCAAGAGCCTCCGGCGGCCAAAGCGGCAAGAGCCTCCGGCGGCCGGGTGGCATGATGCCCCCCGGACCCCCTCATCTGGCCTGAGCCGGGGTGGCCTGGCGGGTGCGTTGGCTGGGCTTGGCCCTGGCAATGCGCGCGCCCCCTTCGGGGTTTCAGGGGTGTCGTGGTGGGACGATTGGCTGTGGTTCGACCCGAAATGCCCCGCGCGCGATTGGCCCCCCCTCGGGGGGCGTAAAGGGCGATGTGCCCAGGTGTCAGGTTGCACAGCCTCTTCAGCCACTCCCTCATGATGACCCATGGCCCGCACAAGCCGAAAGGGCTGGCCCAGGTTCCTCCTGAAACAGCCCTTCCGGCGCAATGAGGCTTCCAAAGGGCCTTATGCCCTGGTGACAACGCCTTCCCCCTACGGCCTCTGGGTGTTTCTGCGGAAGAGATAGGAGCTCATGCTGCCATAGTTCGAGTCCCGGCAGGTGATGGGCACGCGGTTCAGGTCCTGGCCGAAGTCGGCCACGCAATCGCTGGCGCCTGCGCCGCCGAGGAAGAAGCCCAGGTCGTAGGCCATGCGGAAGGAGAGGCGCAGGCCTTGAAGCGCCATGTTCGTGATGTTTGACTTGTACTCTCCGCCGCCGTCCGTGCCCTTGAGCCCGTCGCCGCTACGTTCGATGATCAGGTAGGTCGAAGTGACGTTGCCGTCCGCCGTGCCCCAGAAGAACGTGCCCGCCACGCTGTTGATGGGGTTCAGCCGTTCCGCCAACTGCCTGGCGTACGGGCCTTGCTCCGACTCTGGCGTCTGGCCGGCGTAGGCCTCCATGAAGCGTTGGCCGCCCTGGAAGTCCTTTTTGTGGAGGGCCACCGTGGCCCGGCAGAGGGCGAGCAGCGCCCGGTCTGCGCCGTCCTCCTGCGCCCGGTTGAACTGGTACTCGCTGTCCGCGTTGCCTTCCAACCCGAGCATGAGCCCCCTGGTCAGGCGCACGCCCGGCGTCTGCGCGGCTGCAGTCTGGCTGGAGGACTCGTTCAGGCGCTGGACGTGGTATTTGGCGTCGGCCGCGCGGCCGGAGAAGACGAGCGCGATGGCCAGCCCGGCCCGGGCGTCGGCGTCCTCGGGATGCGCCTGCACGGCCTGCTCGAAATAGGCGCGGGCGTCGGGCAGGCCCGCGCGGGCGAGCAGTGCGAACTGCGCCGTGTGGCTGGCCGCAGGGACGGCCGCAGGGCCGACCACAGGGACAAGGGGGGCGGGTTTTTGCTGGGGCTTGCCGCCCAGGGCCAGGAGCTTGGACTGCTCCAACCTCTGGCGCTCGGCCTCCAGGCGGTCCTTCTCAGCCCTGAGGGCCTGGATCTGCGCCAGTTCCTGCTTCTCGCGCTTGAGCCGCGCCGCCTCCTCGGCCAGGCGCTTCTTTTCGGCCTTGAGGTCGATTGCCGGAGCCGGAGCGGGAACAGGAGCAGGCGCAGCCGCGGCAGGAGGAGGCGTTGCGACCGCCATGGGCGCCACGGGCTGGCCAGGGGCCGCGTTGCCGTTGAAGTAGAAATACCCGGTGAGCGAGCTGGACTCCCAGGGCACCTGCTTCTTTGCGGTTGCCGTGACCACGCCCATGCGCACGCGCATGAACACGTCGGTGATGGAGAGGCCGGGGGTGCGCATGTTGCGCAGCAGATGCTCGGTGTAGACACCGTTCTTGCCCGCGCCGTCCGCAGCAACGGAGCCCGGTGCCGTGGCATAGGCGATGAGCGAACCTGTGGGCGCGTCCATCTTGGCCAGGCCCTGCTCCGCGCTGCGGAAGCTGCGGGCAAAGGGGTTGTTGCGGCAGGCGTCCAGGATGACCACGTTCAGGCCGTTGCCTGCGTCCTCCATCTTGCCCAGCACCAGTCCGGCGTTCAGGCAGCCGAACTTCACGTCGCTCTCGGTCTGGATCACGGCGTCCACGGGCACGAGGTAGTTCTCGCCCGCCGCCTGGATGCCGTGCCCGGCGTAGTAGAACAGGCCCACCCCGCCCTGGCGCAGGCTCAGGCCGAATTCGCGCACCGCTGCCTCCATGCTCTGGTGCGAGGCGTCGGTCAGCAGCCGCACCTCAAAGCCCAGGCCCTTCAGGGCCGCGGCCATGTCGCGGGCGTCGTTGACGGGGTTCTTCAGCGGAGCGGATTTGTAGGCGCTGTTGCCGATGACCAGGGCCGTGCGGCGCTCCGCGGCCTGGACGGGCGCCGCCAGCAGGCCCAGGGCCAGGAGCGTCAAGAGAATGGGGCGCAACGCGCGCTGGAGCATGCAGGCACCTCGCAGACTGTCTTTGCCTGGATGCTAGCAGAACCCTATGGGATTGCAACGCATTCGTGATGCAGGCGTCCGGCCTACTGCACCACCCACACCGCGCAGTTCTTGGCGTTGTGCACCAGCTTGCTGGACACGCTGCCGAAGAGGAACTCCTCGCCCTTGGTCAGCCCCCGGCGGCCCACCACGAGCGTGCCGTAGCCGCCCTCCTGCTGCACATCGAGGATGGTCTGGGCGATGCTCGGCTCCGCGCTGCACAGGACCGTGCGTTCGGACACGGCCTCCGCTGGCAGGCCTGCGGCCACGAGCACGCTGCGGGCCTTGGTCAGGAAGTCGAAGACGCGGTCATGGTCCAGCCTGCACTGGTTCAGCCAGGCGTCCTCGTTCTCGAACTTGTCGCGGTTCGGCGCGCGTTCGATGAACAGAAGCGTCACGCGCACGCCCTGGGCGCCTGCGAGGATGGTGGCGGCGTAATCGACGGCGCGCAGGGCGTTGTCCGAGGCGTCGACGCTGATGAGGATGTTCTTGAAGTCCATGGGTCCCTCCGTTCGTGCTCGTGAGCCCGGGCCTCAGGCCCGGCGCAGGTGGTCGAGGCAGGGTTCAAGGTCGGCCAGAAGCTCCGGCACAGTCTCGTAGAAGACCTCGGACGCGGCCGAGTAGTGCATGAACACGCGGTTCAGGTCTTCGGGGATGTAGGGGAAGATCTTCTTCAGGTTGACCACGCGGTGCCGGAAGAACAGGGCGCAGTCGTCCTCGGTGATGGAGAGGGCGGCCGTGTCCACATCCTGGATGGCGTGCACGCCCTTGCCGCTGATGAAGCTCAAGATGTTGCCCAGGCCGAAGAGGTCCAGGCCGAAGGGGTTCTCCACGGAGTCGTAGCCGTAGTCGAAGTCGATCCAGCAGTAGTCGCCGGTCTTGTGGTCCACGTAGAGATGGTCGCGGCGGATGTCGCCGTGGGTCTCGCCGTGCTGGTGCAGGTGGTGGATGGCCTGGCAGGCGGCCATGTAACGCTCCAGGATGCCGGGATAGACATCAAAGAAATATTCGCGGTGGCTGGTGTGGATGTCCTCGATGTTCAGGTCCAGCCTGCGCCCGGCCACGCGCTCCAGCACGCGCACCATGTTGCCGCCCGAGTCCTTGACGCCTTGGCCCTGCATGAAGCGCGGGTCGCCCGCGACAAGCCTCAGGATTCTGGCTTCCTTGGCGGCGCTGCGGTGGCAGGTGATGGTTAGCGGCCCGATGTGCTGGTCGAAGCTCTCCTGGAACTCCAGCTTCAGGATGCGGTACTGGCCGCACTCCATCTCGATGCAGCGCTTGACCCAGAACTTGGGGTCCTCCATGCCGAAGCGCCGCTCGCTCTCATCGCCCAGGACGAGGTAGTGCTTCCCCCCCAGGTCGATGACGTCGCCGTAACCGATGTTCATGAACTCCGAGGTGTTTGTGAACACCGCGCCATAGGGGCGCACGCTCACAGCGGGCTTGAAGCGCTCGACAAGTGCTCGCACGGATTCGGGCATGCCGTCCTCCTGGTTCAGTGTCCAACCATATACGTATTTTTGTCCGTTTCGTCAAGGCATTACACGCCGCAGCCGGGAGCTGTTCCGGCCATCCGCGTGCGGCTGGCCTGTGCACTCCTTTGCGAGAATGTTGCGTTCCGGTGCTTGACACTGGTACCCCGTATGGGTATGTGTGGGCTGTACAGTGTTCGACAAGCGTGGAAGCCAGCCGGGCTGGCCGCGCAGACCGGAATGAAAACAAAGGAGAATCCCATGAAGCGCCGCAGCATCACCATCATCGCCGCCCTGATCCTGGCCCTGGCCGTCGCCAGCTTGGCTTTTGCCGAGGCCAACGCCCGCAAGGGCAAGTTCCTGTACCGCTCCAAGTGCCGCACCTGCCACGGAGCCGCCGCCTCTGACCTGTCCCCCAATTCCAAGACCCAGGCCGACTGGAAGAAGACCTTCGCCAAGGTCGAGTCCATCAAGTGCTACAAGGACTGGAAGGGCGTTTCCGCCGAGGACCGTGCCGACATCTTCGCCTACCTGCACGACTACGCCAAGGACTCCCCTTCTCCGGCCAAGTGCAACTAGGGCCTGTCGCTAAAAGCGTCTTTTGCCCCCTGGACGTCGCCGTGAGCCGATTTGGGTCCAGGGCTGTACCGCATGAGTACACTCCCTGGCACCAAATAGGCTCTCTCCTCGCCAGGGAACAAAATCCATTTTTGGGAAACAGGCCTTAGCCGCAGGCAACGGCCTGACCGCGAGGC
>MGTN01000135.1:18019-20673 GCA_001799475.1 Desulfovibrionales bacterium GWA2_65_9
CCAGCCGCCAAGGCGCCCAAGTGGGAGTCGAAGCTGAGCGTCTGCGATATGTGCTTCAACCGTTGCGGACTCATTGCCCGGGTGGAGCAGGGCATCGTCACCAAGCTCGACCCCAACCCCAAGTTCACCAAGTCGCGCGGGATGCTCTGTGCGCGCGGCAACGCGGGCGTGGCCCAGGTCTACGACCCGGACCGCCTGAAGACGCCCATGCTGCGCGTGGGCGCGCGGGGCGAGGGCAAGTGGAAGGCCATCTCCTGGGACGAAGCCATTGAACTGGCCGCCTCCAGGATGAAGGACATCGCCGCCAAGCACACCCGCTGCGGCATGCTCTTCAGCGCCGGGGCGGACATGCAGAGCGGCTTTGTCAGCCGCTTTGCCGAGGCCTTCGGCTCCTTCAACGTCACCAGCCACGAGTCGTTGTGCCTGCTCTCCGGCAACCGGGCCTTTGTGGACACCTTCGGCGACGTGCCCGTGCCCGACGTGAAGCACAGCAGGTACGTCATCCTGGCCGGGGCCAACCGCCTGGAGGCGCTCATCACGCCCGACAGCATGGACCTCGTCGCCATCATGCGCGACGGGGCCAAGGTGGTGGTGCTGGACCCGCGCTACACCAAGAGCGCGGCCCTGGCCTCGGAATGGCACCCCATCCGCCCGGGCACGGACATGGCCTTCATGCTGGCCCTGGCCAATGTCATCATTTCCGAAAAGCTCTACGACGCCGCGTACATGGCCGAGCGCACCAGCGGGTTCGACAAGCTTGCGGCGCACGTGGCCGAAATGACCCCGGAGTGGGCCGAGAAGCAGACCGGCATCCCGGCCGCTGACATCGCGCGCATCGCCCGCGAGCTGGCCGCTGCGGCCCCGGCGTCCATGGTCTATCCGGGCCGGCGCAGTTCGGACTACGAGAACGCCACCCAGATCCGCCGCAGCTTCGCCATCGTCAACGCGCTGCTCGGCAACTACGACCGGCCCGGCGGGCTGGTTCCGGCGCGCCCGGCGGGGCTGAAGAAGGTCGCCTTTGAGCCGCCCTGGTACGACGACACCCCCCCTGGCCGCGTGGATGCCAAGAGCGTGCCCCTGCTCTTTGACGACGAGGGCTCCTTTGTGCTCACCCGCGAGGCGGTCATCAAGGGCGCGCCGTACCCCATCAAGGGCTGGTTCGTGTACAAGACCAACCCCATGGCCACCGCCCCGGAGCGCAGGAAGACCCGCGAGATGATCGACAAGCTGGACTTCATGGTCGTGGTGGACATCACCATGAGCGACACGGCCTGGATGGCCGACCTGGTGCTGCCAGCGCCCAGCGCCATGGAGCGCCAGGACCCGGTGCAGGCCCTCCAGGCCGGGGCCGAGGGCGCCTGCCTGGTCTGGCGCGACCCGGTCATCCCGGCCATGTATGAGTCGCGCCCGGTGTTCGACATTCTGAAAGCCCTGGCTGGCAAGCTCGGCCTGGGCGAGTTCTTCGACTTCGACATCGCGGGCTACCGCAAGCAGCAGCTGGCCGCCTTCTCCGAGGCCGAAGAGATCCTCAAGCGCGACGGCGTGTTCTACCCGCCGAACCCGCCTCTGGGCAGCACCGACGGCCAGCCCTTCAAGACCCCGAGCCAGAAGATCGAGCTGTTTTCCACGCGCTACGCGGACCTGGGCCTGGACCCGCTGCCGGTCTACACGCCGCCGAAGCCTTCCCCGGAAGCGAACCGAAGGTTCCGGCTGGTGGTGGGCCGCAGCGCCTGCGTCACCCAGGGCAGCAGCACCAACAACGCGCTGCTCACCGAGTTCGAGCCGGAGAACACCCTCTGGCTGAACGAGGAGGCGGCCAAGGAGCTCGGCATCCGCCAGGGCGATGTGGTCCAGGTGGAGAGCCCGGCTGGCAAGGGCGAACTCAAAGCCCTGGTCACGCCGAAGATCCGCAAGGATACTGTGTACATGCTCAGCGGTTTCGGCAGCATTTCCGGCGGGTTGTCGCGCACCAAGGGCGTGGGCGCGAGCATCGTGGAACTCATCGAAAGCCGCTTCGACACCATCTGCGGCAATTCGGCCATCCACGAGACCTTCCTCAGCGTGCGCAAGAAGGGGGCGGCATGAGCCAGAAGCTTGCCATGGTCATCGACTCGGCCAGGTGCATCGACTGCAAGGGCTGCCTGGCCGCCTGCAAGCAGGCCAACGGGGTCTCGCGCGGGGCCTGGCGCAACTGGATCAAGGAGGCCGTGCCGCCTGTTGTGAACGGCCCTGACGGGTCCAAGAAGCTGGGCCGGGGCCATTTTCAGCCCGGCGCGTGCATGCACTGCGATGAGCCCTCCTGCATCAAGGCCTGCCCAACCGGGGCGACGTACAAGAACGCCAGCGACGGCACCGTGGTCATCGACCCCAAGCTGTGCATCGGCTGCGGCAACTGCCTTGCCGCCTGCCCCTACGGCGCGCGTTTCCGCGACCCGGTGCGGCGCATCGCCGACAAGTGCAACTACTGCCCGGAGCGCAGGGCTGCGGGCCTGGCTCCCGCCTGTGTCGACACCTGCCCGACCAAGGCGCGCGTGTTCGGCGACATCAATGACCCGAACAGCGACGCGGCCAAGCTGCTGGCCGCCAATCAGGGCCGGGTGGTGCGCGTCATTGCCAGGCAGAAGGACACCAAGCCCAACATGTACTACCTCGCC
>MGTN01000136.1:0-17818 GCA_001799475.1 Desulfovibrionales bacterium GWA2_65_9
CCAAAGGCCGGAAGCAACTGCTTCAACCTCGGCCAGACCGGAACCTCAGTCTGCATTGCTTCATACAACAGATACGCGTTTCCAGCCTTGTGGTGTTCGAGCATGAACATGAGGTAGTCGTAGTGCTCGGTAACCATAAACATCACTGCCTCATAGTGGCGTTCTGCCGAAAGATGCCGAAGAAGATCCTGAGCAGAACTGTCGAAATGAGGCCACTTTTCTTCGTCCAAAGCGAACTGGAGCAAAAACGCTTTTCTGTAGAAAAGACACAGGTCCATCGGAAGCTTCCTGGTGAACCTGCGAAACGCTTCATACTCAGCTACGTCATGGGCCACACCTTTCAAGGTCACCGACACATCACGTCCAAGGATGGCTTCACCCACATCGTGAATAACCAAGGTGGTCGTCAAGAGTCGCATGTCGAAAATGGCCGGCAAATCAGATTGAGCTTTCTCTACCAGGCTCGCACCGAGCAGAGTCATGGACAGACTGTGCTGAACCAGATCCTGCTGACGCACTTTCATCCCCAAGCCCTTGAAGCGCTTCCAACGCTTGATACCCTTGAGCAAAGTCTGAAGTTCAGACCAAATATGCACGAGCTCGGCTGTGTCACTCTGAGGAAACGGAAATGTTGACAGGCGTGTTTTCATTCTGCCTCCAAACGCAAAGTTGCTTTTGTTTTACCAAGAACAACGCTTTTTGTCAACGCGATAAAATTCTGTTATTCTATAGTTATAAACAAAATATTTATGAACAAATCAAAAATCGTTGCTATAGTCCTAGCATTACTAATTCTGCCCTTTGCGACTCAAGCTTTCTCTTGGCGCAATCTAGCTTTCTGGGACAAACAAAAAGAAGTAACTCAAATCAAAGAACCCAAAATCTTTGACGCAGTAGCACAAAAGGAAAGTCTAAAAAAATCTGCACTTTGGCAAGAAGCTTTTACTCAAAAAAAATGGGACAAACTAATTAAAGACCAAAACAATTTTCAAATTTCTGATACTGAATTAAATTTTTTGATCAAGGAAGCTATTAAAAAACAAACTAATTCACCAGTAGAAAGTGTTATTGTGGCTTTTAAAGATAATAAAACAAACATCGAAGGTCAGCTAAATGCCATGATCAAAGGTAAATTTGAGATCACGGCAAAAATTAATTCCAACGGAAAAACACTTAACCCGGTCATAGAAAAAATACGATTCAAAGGCTTCCCTGTTCCCAAAAGCTATGCAAATAGCGCCATAGAAAAATACTTTCCCGACCTCAGTGCCTTCCTGTACACGTATCCAAAATATTCCAGCATTGACGTAAGCATCAACGACGGACTTCTCAAATTAAACTACAAATAAAAAAAGTACGGACAGGTCGCGACCTGTCCGTACTTTTTTTATTTATGTTCGTACGTTTTTTATACAAGTAAAGCGATTGCAATCAAACACGCGCCAAGCGCAATCAAAAAGATTAAAGTCCAAAGTAAAACCTTACCTGCAATCTTCAATTTATTATCTAATGCTAAAACAACTGCATAACCAAAAACAATTATTGCCATAACAGAAGCCGAAAAAACCAAAAGAGTAAGCATTATGAGTGGTCCCCAAAAAGCCTCTGGCTGGAGTCCCTCACCACTGCGAGATAAGAACCAAAAAAAACTGCTAATCAAGGAGCAATATACAACAACAGCTCCGGCTTGAATTAAGCCAACAATAACTGAGGAAATTTTTTCTTTTTTAAATGGCCACATATCTTTGTATCTTATTTACATTCTTCTTCCCAGACTCTTAAACATTTTTGTTTCGGTTCACACCAACTATACCCTGCCCCGACCAAACAACCTCCAGCATCTTTATCTCCACCGATAATTCGATTATAAACCCCACAACGAACAGTAATATCACTTAAAGTTTTCGCATCCTTATTCTGAGAATTAGCAGAATATGAACTCGAAACTGTGCAAACCACAGAATCTTTTTGATAACCAACCTGCCCACCCATAATACCATCAGCCAAATTATTATCATCTTGGACAAAACTTTGGCTTTCAAGATACTGATTAACTAAAGTTGAACTTTTGTTAGTTGCTTCTGCCACCATCAAATAACCATCAATCGTCATAAGTTCAATAGTGCCATTTTGGTCAAAACGCCATTCCATCTTTTGCGGTAAAGTTGCTGAAAATGGAATTCCGGTTTGGTTGGCAGTCTCGTACAAAACTTTTCTTTCTGCCGGCCAAGAATCTAAGTCCGCCGGAACTTCAAGAACTGATTGTTGTCCTTCGACGTTGGAACTAGTTTTCACCGGCTCGTACTTGGTGCATCCTGAAACTACAATCACTAGAACAAATGTAAAAACAAACAACTTGAACCATGCACCATAAAGTGTTCCCTTTAGATGCACGGCAGGCAAGCGAAGCGATAAAACATTTTGAACAATTTTTGCTATTAGCATAAAAGTTGATGTTAATTATCAACACTTAAATTATAGCACTTCTGAAATATAAAAAAACGCCCCCAGGAACTCAGAGTTCCTAGGGGCTTCTTGTCCTTACGGACGGTTGGAGCCGAACTTGCGCACCCAGGCGATCTCCCCGCGCGGGCTCAGGATGGGTTCCTCCAGGCGCACCTCCTCGGCCAGGATGCGCGTGATGCCCAGCGGCCAGAACCCGCCCACCACAATGCCCAGCGGGATTGGGCTGTTGCGCGGCAGGGACAAGAGTTCCGCGCCGGAAAGCTCCGGGCTGACAAAGGCCGCCTCCATGCCCAGGTCGGCGTACTGCGCGGCGGTCTCAACGCTGGCCAGGTTGCAGAAGGGACCGCCGATCAAACGAAGGCCCTCGCGCACGCCCTCGCGGGACTCGAACAGCCCGGCCTGCCAGGGCGCGTTCAGCACGAACATCTTGGCCCCGCGCTCACGGGCCTCGGCCAGCAGAGCGCGGTAGCGCTCCTCCTCGGCGGGCCAGATGACCGGGGGCAGCCACCACCAGGTGCGCGCCGTGACGGGCCTGGGCACATCAAGCAGGGCCGAGCGCTCCAGCCACACGCCGACGTCCCCTGCCCGGCCTTTGCCCGCGCCGCGCGGCATGGCGCGGAACACGCCCATGTCCAGGCGCAGGGTCCGGGTGGGCGGCGAGAAGTGCCGGGGCGCGAAGGACGAGGCCTCCTTTTCCGGTGGCACGGGCCGCGCGGCCAGCTCCTTTTCCAGGTCGGCCAGGATGCGCATGAGCTCGGGCTCGCGGCGGTCGATGAGGAACACCGGGGCCTTGGCCGGCGGCAGATGCCCGCTCTGGGGCCGGGGGAAGTCCAGGCGGCCGCCCTTGGGCACGCGCCGGCGCAGGGGCATGGTCTGGTGCCAGGCGTCATCCTCGCAGCCCAGGCGCAGCAGATCGCCGGGCAAAAGGTCCAGGCGCGACTGGATGTAGGACTTGCCGCCGGGCTCCTTCTTCACCTGCCCGACCAGGCAGCCGGAGGCCGTCTCCTCGCTGGGCTTGACCGGCGGAAACGGGCGCTGCGGCAGGAAGCGGCCATGCGTCACGGGCCGCCCCAGGGCCTGCTCAATGAGCGAGAAAGCCGACTTGCGCGCCGCGGCATCGTTCGGGTTGTCGCGCAGCATGCGGTAGGCCGTGACCACATAATAGACGTAGTGCGGGCCTTTCTTGCGGCCTTCGATCTTCCAGGAGCTGACCTGGGGCAGATTCAGCAAGGGCTTGGTGACCACGTCCAGGGACAGGTCCTGGCACGAGAACAGCCGTTCGGGCTTGCTTTTGGCACCCCCTTGCCTGTACAAGCGGCGGCAGGGCTGAACGCAACGGCCACGCAGGCCGCTCTTGCCGCCGAAGAAGCTGCTCCACCAGCAGCGCCCGGACACGCAATGGCAGAGCGCGCCATGCACGAAAAGCTCCAGCTCCAGGCCCTCGGGGCAGGACTCGGCCATGAGCTTGACCTCTTCCAGGTCCAGCTCGCGCGGGAGCACCACGCGGGTGGCGCCCAGGTCCCTGGCCACCTGCAAGGCCGCCGGGTGGGTGGCGTTGGCCAGGGTGGAGATGTGGATCTCGCCCGTGAATCCGGCCTGCCGGGCCAGGCTGATGAGCCCCAGGTCCTGCACGATGAGCGCGTCGGGCTTGACCATGCGCGCCAGGCGTTCGATGAGGCCGCCAGCGGCCCGTGCGTCTTCGGGCTTGAGCAATACGTTCATGGCCACGTACACGCGCACCCCGCGCTCGTGGGCGAAGTCCACCAGCATGGCGAGTTCGCCCAGGCCGAAATTTTTTGCCTGCATGCGCGCGGAGAAATGCTTGAGCCCCAGGTACACGGCATCCGCGCCAGCGGCCACGGCGGCCAGGAAGCTCGCACGGTCGCCCGCAGGGGCCATTATTTCGGGTCGGAATATTTCAGTGCTGTTCAAAGAAGTCCTCGAAAGGTGGATGGGGAGCCCCGCACAATCCAGCGGGACAAAGGGAGAGTATGGTGGAGAGAAATTGCCGTGAAGTCAAGGTCAGGGAGGTCCGCTTCCTGGGCACCTGGGACGAGCCCAGCGACTTTGTGGAGCTGACCCTGGACAACCCCGGCTGGGAATCGTACCGGCCCGGCCAGTTCGCCATGCTGCGGGCCAAGCACTGGGGCCTGGAGCTGCCCTGGGGACGCCCTTTCTCCATCTCCCGCGTGGATGCCGAGAGCGTGACCTTCTTCGTCCAGGTGGTGGGCCGGGGCACCAGCCGCCTGGCCCGGTTGCGGCCGGACGACGTGGTCATCATCTGGGGGCCGCTGGGCAACGGCTTCAGCGCCCCGCCCGCGACCCCGACCCTGCTCCTGGCCGGGGGCATGGGCATCGCGCCCTTCCGGGGCTACATCGAGAACCATCCGAGCCCGGAGTTCCTGCACCTGCTCTTCGCCCACCGCGCATCCATTGATTTCTATCCCTACCTGAACATGTCCGAGAAGGTGCGCGCCGAATCCATCCAGGAGCGCTCCCCGGACGACCTGCCACTGATCATCGCGCGCCTTGAGGCCGCCATGGACGAATATGAAGGCGGCCTCGTGCTGGCCTGCGGGCCGACGCCCTTCCTGCGCACCGTGCAGGCCCACGCGCTGAAGAAGAACATCCGCGCCGAGGTCTCCCTTGAGAAGACCATGGCCTGCGGCGTGGGCGCCTGCCTGGGCTGCGTGTGCAAGGACGGCCAGGGCAAACATGTGCAGGTCTGCGCGCGCGGGCCGGTGTTCGCCACAGCCGACGTCCAGATCTAGGAGGACCCGTGATTGACCTGCGTGTGGAATTCGCCGGGCTGGTGCTGAAAAACCCCATCATCACCGCGTCGGGCACCTTCGGCTTCGGCCTGGAGTTTTCGTCCTTCGGCGACCTGAAGCGCCTCGGCGGCATTGTGGTCAAAGGCCTGTCGCTCAAACCGCGCGAGGGCAACCCCATGCCGCGCGTGGCCGAGACGCCCTGCGGCATGCTCAACGCCATCGGCATCCAGAACCCCGGCGTGGAGGCCTTCCTGCGCGACAAGCTGCCGCTTTTGCCCTGGCGCGAGACAGCCATCATCGCCAACATGTACGCCTGCACCGTGCCGGAGTTCGGCGAACTGGCAGGCGTCCTGTCCGGCGAGGAAGGCGTGGCCGCGCTCGAGGTCAACGTGTCCTGCCCCAACGTCACCCACGGCGGCGCGGTCTTTGGCCAGGACCCCACGCAGATCCGCAAGGTGACCGAGGAGGTCAAGAAGCGCGCCAAAGGCAAGCCGGTCATCGTCAAGCTTTCGCCCAACGTCACGGACATCGCCCTGTGCGCCCAGGCCGCAGAGGATGGCGGGGCCGACGCCGTGTCGCTCATCAACACCCTGCTCGGCATGGCTGTGGACATCCGCACCCGCAAGCCCACCCTGGCCAATGTGCTGGGCGGCCTGTCCGGCCCGGCCATCAAGCCCGTGGCTCTGCGCTGCGTGCACCAGGTCTGCCGCAAGGTTTCGATTCCGGTCATCGGCATCGGCGGCATCGTCAGCGCCGAGGACGCCCTGGAGTTCATCCTGTTGGGGGCCGCTGCGGTGCAGGTGGGCACGGCCAATTTCCTCAGGCCTGACCAGTCCTTCCGCATCATCGACGACCTGCCCAGGGCCATGATCAAGGCGCACAGCGACAGCCTGGGCGAGCTGCGCGGGAGCCTGAAATTGCCCTGAGGGCAAGCGCATATTTTGCTTGCCAGCCCAGATGTTTCGTATTAATCGTTTCGACCTCGCGGAGAGGTGTCCGAGACCGGCCTAAGGAGCACGCCTGGAAAGTGTGTGTACCCGGAAGGGTACCGGAGGTTCAAATCCTCTCCTCTCCGCCATTTTTAAAAGATACCCCGGGGAAGCCGGACGGCGGGTTCGCCGTGAACCCCGTCAGGCCCGAAAGGGAGCAGCGGTAACGGTCCGAGCCCGGGTGTCCGGTTTCCCTGAAAGAAGGGCGCAGCAATGCGCCCTTTTTTGTTGCCCATGCCCGGCGAGCTGCCGTCCTCGGTCCGGATTGCTGTTTACTTTTCGGCTACTGCTAGGTAACTACGTGCACCCGCAGCGAGTTGTTTAAAATAAAGGCTTGCTGAGGTGTTACTCTACCCCCCCAAGAGGAACAGAAATGAACACCGTCCGAGCAAAAGCCCGCCTCTCACTCTGCGTTGCCACCCTGCTCTCTCTGCTCTGCCTGCCCGGCGTCGCCCTGGCAGGCGGTTTTGCGCTGTACGAGTATGGTGCCCGGGCCAATGCCATGGGCGGCGCCACCATCGCCCTGGCCGACGACGCCTCGGCCGTTGCCTACAACCCGGCCGGCATCACGCAGATGCCCGGCACCCGGATTATGCTCGGCGCCACGGCCATTGCCCCCACGGCTGACGTCCGCGCGGGGGCAGACTCCAAAACCACGACCCAGGCCAACATCTACACCCCGCCGCACGCCTATCTGGTGCACCAGGCCGGAGAACGGGCCTGGCTCGGGATCGGCATCTTCTCGCGTTTTGGCGTGGGCACACAGTATGGCTACGAGTGGGCTGGCCGGACCAAAGTGTACCGCTCGGAACTCCAAACGTTTTCCCTTGCACCCAACTTGGCTTTGAAGCTGACGGATTCCCTTTCCATCGCCTTTGGTCCGGAGCTGATGTACAGCAGCGCAGACCTCCGCACACGCCCCACCAGCACCACGGATCAGATGATCAACGTTGATGGATTCGGATTCGGCGGACAGTTTGCGGTGCACTATAAGTTCGATGACCAGTGGAGCGCAGGCTTCACCTACCACACCAGCCAGAAGCACACGGACAAAGGAAAAGTCAAATTCACCGAGAATGCGCTCATGCAGGATGGCAACATCGCGATGAGCCTGACCCTTCCCGCCTCCTACAGCCTTGGAATCGCCTACAAGCCGAACTCCAAATGGAAGGTTGAGGCCGACGCCATCTACACCCAATGGCAGGACTATGAGAAGCTGGTCTACAGCTATGAGAAGACCATCGCCGCAGGCACACCTCCAGGGGATGTCGTGCGGGACAAGAATTGGCGCAATGTGTGGCGGTTCCAGCTCGGAGGCGAGTATCAGGCTCTGGACTGGCTTGCCCTTCGCGCCGGTTTCGTCTGGGACCAGGACCCTGTGCGCAGGGGCTACGAAGACTACATGCTGCCGACCAGTGACCGCAAGATATACAGCACCGGCTTTGGCATCACTCAGGGGGCCTTCACCTACGACGTGTCGCTCATGTACCTGGTGAACAACCACAACACTTGGGACGCCAACACGATCAATCTCGTTGGCGCTACTGAAATCTCGAAAAGCCGGGCCTACATGGCCGGGTTCTCCCTCGGCTACAAGTTCTAGCCTGCGCCACACGCCAACGCAAAAAGCCCGGGGTCAAAGCCGGGCTTTTTTGTTGCACTCATACAGGATCATTTCCGAAAGTAAATACTCAAAGGCGTCAGAGCCATCCCGCAGCATTCGCAAATCCATAACCGACATCGCCTTCCACTGCGTTCGTCGTTGCCCCCTAACAAGGCTGCGCGGCGCGCGTTCTGCCGGTCCGGGCGGGATGACCGATGTTGGAAGGATGCGGCGGCGACCTACTCGACCGGCAGGGGCCAGGCCAGGGCGGGCACGATGTCCGCGTTGGCGGGCAGAAAGATGGAGACGTCGGCCTCACCCGGGGTGAACCAGGCGAAGCGCTGGCCTTCCAACGGCACGACCTCGCCGGTAAAGGCCGTGACATGGAAGAAATGCAGGCGCACCGGCCCCTGCGGGTAGACGAAGCGCTTCTCGCGCCAGAAGATGAGCTGTGTGGAGGTGAAGGACAGCTCCTCCTGCAGTTCGCGGATGAGCGCACTCGCCAAGCCCTCGCCCGGCTCGACCTTGCCGCCGGGAAACTCCCACCAGCCAGCGTGCGCCTTGCCTTCCGGGCGTTCGACCGCCAGGAACCGGCCCGCGCGCCAGACCACGCCCGCCACGACTTCGAGATCCGGCAGCGTTCCGGGCGCGCTACTCAAGGCAGGCCTCCATCTCGGCCTGGAGCGCGGCCATTGCGGCCTCAAGCACGCCCATGCGCTCCATGAGCGTCTCGGCCCAGTCGCTGACCTCGCGGTACTGGTTGTTCACCGCGATGGCCTCGCCGCCGCTCCCGTAGGTGGCCGGATCATTCATCTTGGCCTCCAGCTCGCCCTGCTCCAGCAGCACGCGCGTGAGGTCGTGCTCGCACTTGGCGTATTCCTCGCGCAGGGGTTTGAGCTTGCGCGAAAAGGCGTTGCGCAGCTCGGCCTGCCTGCGCTTGTCCTCCTTGGAGAGACGCTTGCCGCCCTGCCCGTCCTCGGATTCCCCGCCAGCAGCGACAGCCGGGGCGCAGTCGGGCTTGCGTGCGTCGCGGCGGGACTCCTGACGCGCTTCCACAAGGGCGGCGCGGCGCTTGGCGTCATACTCCTCAAAGCTTTCGTGGTGCTGGGTGATGCCGTCGGGCCCCAGGGTCCAGATCTCCTCGGCCACCTCGCCCATGAGGTAGCGGTCGTGGGCGACCATGAGGATGGTGCCCTCGAAGTCCTTGAGCGCTGCCACCAGGCCCTCGCGGCTCTCCAGGTCCAGGTGGTTGGTGGGCTCGTCCAGGATGAGCAGGTTGGCCCGGCCCAGAAACAGGCTGGCCAGCACCAGGCGCGACTTCTCGCCGCCGGAGAGCGCGGCCACGGGCCGCTCGAAATAGCCCTCGCCCAGGAGGAACAGGCCGAGCACGCCCATGAGCTGCTCCTCCGTGCACTTGGGGTCGGAGAGGCGGCGCATCTCGGCAATGACCGTGCCCGTGGGCCGCAGGATCTCGGTCTGGTGCTGGCTGAAGTAGCCCAGCTGGGTGCTGTTGCCGAGCTTGGCGTAGCCGTGGCTGGGCGCCAGCTCGCCGGTGAGCACCTTGAGCAGCGTGGACTTGCCCGCGCCGTTGGGCGCCACCAACGCGATCTTGCGGCCGCGGAAGACCTGGAAGCTTAAGCGCGGCCAGATGCGCTTGCCTGGGCGCTCGGCGTAGGCGAACTCCAGATCGACCACGTTCACCGGAACCTTGTCGCCGCGCAGGGGTTCGGGCAGGCGGAAGGCCAGCCTGCGCCCGGGCCGGGCGGCCAGCTGGTCGCCCTTCAGGCGCGAGAGCTCGTCCTGCATCTTCTCCACGCGCTTGATCTTGCTCTGGGCCTGGGCGGCTTTCCTCGCCTTGACCCGGAAGCGGCGGATGAACTCCTGCTCGTGCTCGATGCGCGTGGACAGGTTGGCGGCCTCGCGCTGGCGCTGTTCGGCGTTCTCGGCCAGCCAGGCCAGAAATTCGCTGAAGGACCCGGCGCGCAGCACGGGCTTGGAACTGCCGAGCACCAAAACGTGCGTGCCCACGCGCTCCAGAAAGATGCGGTCGTGGGCCACATAGATGAGCGTGCCCTTGAAGTTCAGGAGATAGTCCTCCAGCCACTCCACGGCCTCCAGGTCGAGGTGGTTGGTGGGCTCGTCGAGCAGCAGGATATCCGCGCCCTGCAGCAGCACCCGGGCCAGCTTGGCGCGCTCGCGCCAGCCGCCGGAGAGCCACTCCAGCTTGCGCGAGAGGTCGTCGTCGGAGAAGCCCAGGCCGGAGAGGATGGCGCGGGCCTTGTGCTCCGGGTGGTAGCCGAACTGCGACTCCAGCCGGGCCTGGCGTTCGCTTAAGCGGCGCAGCTTGACCTCGTCCTTGGCCGCTACTGCGTGCTCCCACTCGCGCCAGAAATCGCCCCAGTTGGGCAGCGCGGCCAGCACCCAGCCGAGCAGCGGCTCCACCAGGTCGGCCCCGGAGAGCTCCTGGGCCACGTAGCCGATGCGCGCGGCCTTGGTCAGCACCACGCTGCCCTTGTCGGGCTCGGCGCGGCCCGCCAGGATCTTGAGCAGCGTACTCTTGCCCGAGCCGTTGGGTCCGGCCACAGCCAGGCGCATGCCCGGCAGGGCCTCAAAGGACAGGGCGCTGAAGAGCTCTTCGCCCCCGTAGGATTTCTCGATGTTCTGGACGGTGATCTTGGACAAAGCGTGGGCCTCCGGTTGTCCGCCCATTTAAGCTGGCGGCGTGGTGCAGATATATCGGCAGCGGCCCCCTTGGCAAGACATTGGCTTGGCCAAGTGTTGGCGCGGCCAGACCCGCCTTGGCAAGCGCCCCGGCACGGGCTATGCTCCCGCCATGTCCCACTGGTGCGTCTACCTGCTCTCCTGCGCCGATGGCACGCTGTACTGCGGCGTGACCACGGACCTGGCCCGCCGCGTGGCCGAGCACAATGCCGGCACAGCCTCCAAGTACACCCGCGCGCGTCTGCCCGTGGCGCTCGTGGCCAGCGCCCCAAGCCAGGACAAAGGCGCGGCGCTGCGCCTGGAAATCGCGGTGAAAAAGCGACCCCGAGCGGCCAAGCTGGCCTTTCTGCTGGAACAACCTGGCGCGGAACTGGCCGGAGCCCAGCAGGCGGAAACTTCGGACAGAGGAATATCCTCGTGACCAGCACGCCCGTTGACCCCTTTGCCCGCTGCACGCTCTGCCCGCGCGCCTGCGGCGTAAATCGCGCGCAAACGCCCGGCCTGTGCGCCATGGGCGCGACCCTGCGCGTGGCCCTGGCCCAGCTGCATTACGGCGAGGAACCCGTTCTCAGCGGCACGTCCCCCCTTGAAACGGGCGAAGCCCGGGGCAGCGGCACCATCTTCTTCTCCGGCTGCTCCCTGCGCTGCGTCTACTGCCAGAACCACGACATCAGTTTCGGCGGGCTCGGGCATGAGCTGAGCGTGGACGACCTCACGGCCCTGATGCTCGAGTTGCAACTGGCGGGCGCGCACAACATAAACCTCGTCACGCCCACGCACTTCACGCCCCTGGTGCGCCAGGCCATCATCCAGGCCAAGGCCAACGGACTGTGCCTGCCCGTGGTCTGGAACTCCAGCGCCTTTGAAACCGTGGAGACCCTGCGCACGCTGGAAGGCCTGGTGGACATCTTTCTACCCGACCTGCGCTACATGGACAGCCAGGCCGCCGCCCGCTACTCCGGCGCGCCGGACTACCCCAAAGCCGCCACCGCGGCCATCGCCGAGATGCACCGGCAGGTGGGCCAGTTGGTGGTTGAGGACGGAATAGCCAGGCGCGGGCTCATCATCCGTTTGCTGGTGCTGCCGGGCAACGTGGGCCGCACGGACCTCGCCCTGGACTGGATCAAAGCAAACCTCGGCACAGGCACGGCCATCAGCCTCATGGGCCAATACTACCCCGCGCACCGGGCCGGGGAATTCCCGGAGATCAACCGCAGCCTGAAGCCCATCGAATACGCCGCCGTGCGCCGCCACATGGAGCGCCTCGGCTTCAAGAACGGCTTCGTGCAGCAGGTGGGTTCCAGCGCCAGCTTCACCCCGGACTTCCGCCAGGGCGGCGACTGAAACCCTCCGGACAGTCGACAAGAGAACAACAGGACTGCGACAGCACAGCAGAGGCCACACCGGGCCTCGACGGGCCGGGCGGATTCTGGCAAGCTCACTTGAGAAGGACACACATGCCGACCTCAGAGCAGGACTTCCTCGCAGCCATCGACCGCCACTTCCCTGCCCAGGCCGAGGGCGTACTCCTTGGCCGGGGCGACGACTGCGCCATCCTCGACGCCCTGGGGCCGCTGTGCGTGAGCACGGACCTGTTTGTCGAGGGCGCGCACTTCCGGCGCGCGTATTTCTCCCCGACCGACATCGGGCACAAGGCGCTCGCCGCCGCCGCCAGCGACCTCGCGGCCATGGGCGCGGCCCCGGTGGCCTGCGCGCTGTCGCTGGTCTTGCCGGATGACGTTGACGACGCCTTCCTGGACACCATGCTGGCGGGCATGGCCGCGCTGTCCACGCGCCTGGGCCTGCCGCTGGCTGGCGGCGACCTGAGTCGTGGCCCGGCGCTGATCCTGGACCTCGTCGTGTTCGGGCGGCCCGGCCCGGCCGGAAGGCTCCTGCGCCGGGGCACCGTGCGCCCTGGAGATGAGCTGGTGATGATCGGTGAGGCCGGGCTGGCCAGGGCCGGATTGTGCGCGCTGGAGCGTGATGGTCGAGCCGCCTGTGAGCGCTGGCCAGCCGCGACGAACGCGCATTTGCGGCCCGAGCCGCGCCTGGACGACGGCCTGCTCTTGGCGGGCTTGCCGGGCGTGCGCGCGCTCATGGACGTATCCGACGGCCTGGCCCGCGACATCCCGCGCCTGCTCGGCCTGGGCACGGCCAATGCCAAACACATCCACATGAATCTGGGCGCGGATTTGCGCATCCACGAGGGCCTGCTGCACCCGGAAGCGCTGGCGTTCTTTGCCGAGCGCGGGGAACCCGCTGTGGAGGCCTATGTGCTCGGCGGCGAGGACTACGCGCTGCTGGCGGGCGTGGACCCTTCGGGCCTTTCAAGGGTGTTGGCGGCATTGCCCGCTGCGCGGCACATCGGGACGGTCACGGCCTTGCCTGGCCTGCGCGTCAATGGCGCGGCCTTCATCAAGGTCGGCTTTGACCACTTCGGCAAGGACTGACACCCATGCCTGCCGCCACTCTGCCCTCTGCCAACAAAATCGACATGACCCTGACCGTTCTGGGCTACGTGCGCTCAAAGCTCACGGACCGCGAAACCGCGCCCAAGTCCGGCGCCGAGGGCGCGCCCGAGGCCTGGCTGGAGCTGGACCCGGCCTACGCCCCGGCGCTGCTCGGCCTTGAGGTCGGGAGCCGCATCCTGGTCATCACCTGGCTGCACCAGGGCGACCGCAGCGTGCTGCAATGCCATCCGCGGGCCTTCAAAAGCAGACCCCTGCGCGGAGTCTTCGCCACGCGCTCGCCGGACCGGCCCAACCCGCTGGGGCTGCATGAGGTCACGATCCGCGAGATCGCGGAACCGGCGCGGCTGCGGGTGTATCCGCTGGAGGCCATCGACGGCACGCCGGTGATTGACGTAAAAAAGGTGACGTGAAGAAGGTGGGCTGACGGGCCGGACAGGGGAGCGTCGGCCGAGTGCTACAACACCTGGCCCTTGAGTACCGCGTTGCACTTGTTCAGCTCTTTGAGGGCCTTGGCGCGCAGCTCCGTGACTTCGTCGAGCTTGTCCTGCAGCTTGGCCACATTGCGCCGGGCGATATCCTGAAACTTGCTGTGCCGAGGGTCTTGGCTGGTCTTGAAGGCGGGCTTGGCTTTCTCGTCGGCGATCTCTCGGGTCAGGGGCTTGATCTTCTTCTCAAAGTCCTGAATCCGGGTGCCCAGTTCCTTGCGCCGCAGCTTGAGGGACTCGGTATTGTCTGTCTTGGTCATGGCCATGCGGGCACCTTGGGGCTGTTACGTGACAGGGGTGGACGGGATGGCGACACATCGCCCCTGGGCCGGGGTTTGTCAACCGGAGGAGCAGATCAGGGGGTGAGAGTTGCCAGGGGTGGCAGTGCCAGATGAATACTAGTTCTGTACACCAAGTCATTATATACAGCCATAAAATAAACGCGTATTAGTTAACTCAAAGGCAATGATCACTCCTGTTAGGCTTGTTTTAACCTAATGTTGTCGCGGACAAGTCAAATCATCGTTATTTCGAGTGTCTACAGGAAAGATCAAAATTGTGGGGAGCATCCCAATGTCAGGCGAGGAATTATCAACATTAAAATCAGACCTACTGAACACATGTAGGCTATACAAAGAGCGTATTGACAGAGCAAAAAGAATATACATTGAAAACAGAGCATATGCACTTAAAGACAATAGAGATATTGAGTACGATATTAAGAATAAAGTAGCAAAATATTTTTCAATTGAATACTCTTCAGTTGCTTTTACTGGTTCAGCCCAAATTGGGTTTAGTATCCATAAAGACACACTTTTTGATCAAAACACGTCTGATTTAGATATTGCCTGTATCGATCTAGAATTATTTAACAACACATGGAAGGACATAATAAAGACAACACGAGCATTTACTGACGTCACCCCATTTTCTGGCGATGAAGATTCGCTAGAAATTCTAAAGGAAAGCATTGTTAAACGCGGCATGGTGCTGATAGACAACATGCCAAGATCGTCAAAAAGCGTGCAGTACCGCGAACTTCAACACAGGCTGTCGCGGGAATATTCTAAACATTTTTCAAAAGTTACTCTGGCCATCTATATGAATGAGTATGCATTTTGCTGGAAGCAAGACAGCGCCCTGTCCACATTAATCAACGAGTGATGTATGGAAAATGAGCTTCGGTACCAAGTCCGCTCGCGCGAGATCGTAGATCTATATAGCGCGATGCGAAGAGCGAGACTAGTGATTCACGCCTATTTTCAGCGTAACCTTGTGTGGCGAGATGCCCACAGAAGAGATTTTATTGAAACTATCCAAAAAGGATTCCCATTTCCTCAGATATTTCTCGCGCGTGGCCCAATCAATCTTGAAACAATGGAAGCCCAACAGTGCATCGTTGATGGTCAGCAAAGACTTAATGCCATAAAGGATTATATTGAAGACAAGCTTGACGTGAATGGCAAACGTTTTTCAGATCTTACCCCCAGAGAAAAGGAATCATTTCTGAAATATGAGGTCGCAGTTATTGACTTCGATCTCGAATCGGACGACGCTCGACTCAAAGAGATATTCCACCGCCTTAACAGAACATACTACTCACTGTCTGCTATTGAGCGACTCGCCTCAGAGTATAGCGCTTCTGAGTTCCTCATAGTCGCACGAGCTTTGTGCGGTGAATTATCAGTCATCGCAGAAGAAGATGTTGATGACCTTCACACCAGTGATGATCTCGAATTCTCTACGGAGACTAGTCAGTTTAATCGCGACCCTGCAATATCAGAAGAATCGTGGCTATGGCTTTTAGAGAATAACGATGGTCCCTACAAGCAAATACTGCAAGCACGTCAAATATTTTCAAAATTTGAGTTCGACCGCAAAGTCCCACTCATGTTTACGCTAAACCTAATGTGCACCCATATTTCGGGCGCGTACTATAATCGAAATGACAAGGTTCGCAAGTTTCTTGAGGATCACGTTAATGATTTCCCTGAAAAGGAAACAACCGTTAACGTACTCAACACCTCGGCACGATATATATCATCTCTTGAACTTCCAGAAAATTGCATGTGGTGGTCAAAAGCGAACTTCTTCACCTTAATGGCTGAGTTCTCTCGTGATGGTCAATACTTACAGATTCCTACAGCCATGGTAAAAGATAAACTTCTAGGATTTGAAAGAACCTTACCGGAGACTTATTCCCTTGCTGCCCGTGAGGCAACTAGCAGAAAGAGTCAGCGTGAACAAAGAGCGTTAGCATTACGGACCTTGCTGCTCTAATCTGAGCGAAGTGACCTGCCGGGTTTGTTCGAACCAAATACCTCAAAAGGCCCGCCGCTTGCGCGACGGGCCTTCGTTTAGCCATTCGTTTAATCTGTCAGCCTAGAACATGTCCTGCACGCCGTGCGGGTCCTTGAACTCCACAGCCTTGTCCCACATGAGCTTCTTGTCGCCGCGAGCGTCCAGGTACTTGGCCAGCTCCAGGTCAACCTTGATGGGCACGTCCACGCCAGCCTTGCTCAACGCCTGGCGCAGGTAGCCCTCGGCCTTGCTGGCAAAGGCGGTGGAGTCGCCCAGCACGCGCATGGCCTCGGTCGGGTTGTGGAAGCCCATGGAGTTCTCCGCGCCGATGAACAGCGAGCGGTAGAAGGCCTCCTCGTAGTAGTCGCGTGCCTTGTCATACAGGGCCTTGTCGATGACCTTGCCCTCGGCCTGGGCCTTGTGCGCGGTCTCGATGAGCTTGGCCACCGTGGCCGTGGCGTACCCGGCGCGGATCTGCATCGACGCGGTGCGGTCCTGGATGGTCGTGACCTGCTCCTTGAGCCAGGCCGCCGTCTCGGTGTGGCACTGCATGCAGGCCTTCATGTCGTTCTTGAGCGGGCTCATCACGCGGTGGTCGCTGAACTTCTTCACGCCCTGCTTGGTATACGGCATGTGGCAGTCGGCGCAGGCGGCCCCGGCCTTCCAGTGGGTGCTCTTGTTGCTGAACAGCTCGAATTCCGGGTGGCGGATGAAGCCCATCTTGTAGCCGGTGACGTTCTGCTTCCACTCGCGGTAGGAGTCGTCCGAGCGGATGACCTTGATGATGTTCTCAACCGTGATGGCGCCCCACTTGCTCCCCTGCCAAGGGAAGAACAGGCCCACCGACTGCATCTCCTTGTTCTTGGGAATATTGTAGGTCACGTGGCACTGGGCGCACACGGCGGAGCGCTTCTCCTGGCGGGTCATGGTCTTCTGGTCGACCTTCATGGCGTCCAGCGCCGCGCCAAGCGTGAACCCGCGCGAAATCTTCAGCCCCATGTCCTTGTTGTCGTGACAGTCGATGCAGGCCACGCCCAGCTCCCGGTTCTTCTCCGGGATCATGGCGATGATTTCCTTGTAGGGCTTCTTGTAGTAGTCCTCGCCCAACTGCTTCTGGAGCTGCACGGAATAGGGCGTCTTGCAGGAGAGGCACACGGCCCCAGCCTTGAGGCGCGAAGCGTCGACCTCCAGCTGGTCGCGCAGCATGCGCGAATGGCCCTTGGGCTCGTTGTACTCCACGCCAAAGCCCCAGCCGTTGAACAGCAGCGCCATGTACGGGAACTCGGCCAACTTGTCGTAGGTCAGGTGGTCGGCGTCAAAGCCGCGCTTATACTTGCTCTTGCCAGCGGGCTCGGGCTCGTTGGTCTTCTTCCAGGTCTCAAATTCTTCCGGATAGGCCTTGCCCCACAGCTCCGGGTCGATCTCGTTGTCCGGGATGGCGACGGTCTTGACCATCTCCGGTTTGCCCGGCGCGCAGCCATACGGGATGACCAGATACGCCAGCGCCAAAGCCACTGTAACGATGAACAGGGTGCCCTTCTTCCTCAAAGCCATATCGCTCCTCCTCCCGTACCGTGCGTTGTTCCCCTGCAACGGAGAAATTTGGTGTGCTCTTTGTCCAGGCGCTTGCTGTTTCGATTACTGCGTCTCGATCCCGCCGCTGCGCTTGTGCATGATGCGGCGGTGGCAGTCGGTACAGCTGCGCTCCTGGTTGATCATCTCCACGGTGCTCTCGTGGCAGCGGATGCAGTTGGCCTGCACGATCTTACGGCCATGCTCGGTGATGCGGATGTCGTCCGGAACGCGTCCGGCGTTGAACAACACCAGGTCCTTCATGCCGTCGATGGACTTCCAGACATAGTGCTCAGGCATGTTCTCGTTGGGCAGGTGGCAGTCCACGCAGGCCTTGCGCCGGTGCGCGCCCTGATGAAACCAGGCCTCGTAATGAGACTCATGGATGTGGCAGGAGGCGCAGAAGTCCGGGGTCTCCGATTTGGCCAGGAGCTGCGGC
>MGTN01000136.1:17884-21427 GCA_001799475.1 Desulfovibrionales bacterium GWA2_65_9
AATCATTGGACCAAGCAACTGTGCCTACACATTTACAGCTTACTATATTTTCTGCCGGATTCCTTGACTTAAGTCAAGAGTCCGGAATCCTGCGTCGCAAACCATGACAAGCGGGCAGCCAGCCCGACCGTTGCATCCAGGTCTTTCCTGTGGCACACACGCTCAACCCCGACCACAAGGAGCGCCGTAGATGCAGATCCCCTTCATGCGCCTGGACCGCCAGTTCGCCAATCACCGCCAGGAGTTCATGGACGCCGTGGAGACCGTGTTCACGCACGGCAAAGTGCTCCAGGCCCAGGAAGTGGCCGACCTGGAGGCCCTGGTGGGCGATTTCTTCGCCCTGCCCCACGCCGTGGCCGTGGGCTCCGGCACGGACGCCCTGATCCTGGCCATGAAGGCCCTGGGGCTCAAGCCCGGCGGACGCGTGGCCGTTACCAGCCTGTCCTTTGTGGCCTCGGCCTCGGCCATCGTGCATGCCGGGGGCATTCCTGTGTTCGTGGACATCGAGGACGACTATTTCATGGCCCGCGAGGACGTGCTGCTCGACCTGGTGAAGTCGGGCCGGGTGGATGGCGTTGTGGCCGTGCACCTCTACGGCCAGATGACCGAGCTGTCCGAAATCTACGCCGAGGCCAAGAAGCGCGGCGTGTTCGTCATCGAGGATGCGGCCCAGGCTCTGGGCGCCACCCGCCACGGCGAGGCCCCAGGCAAGCACTCCGACGTCACCTGCGTCAGCTTCGACCCGACCAAGGTCATCGGCGCGCAAGGCAGCGGCGGCTTGGCCCTGGCGCGTGAGCATCACATCGCCGAGCACCTGCGCCGCCTGCGCTACCACGGCCACGCCGGAGGGCGCGTGTACACCGAGATCGGCCACAACAGCCAGCTGCCCACGGTGCAGGCGGCCATCATCACTGCCAAGCTGGGGCACGAGGAAGAGTGGCGGCTGCGCCGTCTGGCCATCGCAAGCGCCTTCACAGAAACCCTGCAGCGGATGCCGAACATCCGCCCGCCCAAGGTGCGCGAGGGCAACACGCACATCTTCCACAAGTACGCCATGACCGTGAAGTCCGGGCGCGACGCGCTGGCCCTGCACCTGAAGAACCGGGGCATCGGCAGCTCAGTGCACTACAGCCTGCCGCTCAATGAGCAGCCCTGCTTTGCGGGCAACCACGAGACCGTGGGCGACATGAGCGTGGTCAAGCGCGCCACCGAGCGCCTGCTCTCCCTGCCCATCTACCCGGAGCTCACGGACACCGAGGTCGAGTACATCTGCCGGTCCCTTCGGGACTTCCAAGGGTAATCCCCGCCGCAACGAAAACGCAAAAGCGCCCCCGCCAGTCACCAGGACTCGCGGGGGCGCTGTTGTGTGGAGTGGGAGCAGATCAGGGAGTAGAAGGGGATAACTTCGTCCTACATATCCTTATGTGTGGTGGACTTCATCTCCCCAGGAAAATATGCTGCTATCATGCCCACGACGACTGCTAGCCATGGGATCACATCCGCACAGAGTCCGTCGCAGAGATCAGGGCGGTCAAGAATCTTTGAAGCCGCAAACCCCAGTCTCTTATCATTTAATGAGATAATATTCCAATATGCTGAGTCAGGTTTAGCGTGCAGCAAGCTGTTCATCGACGCGGTGAGATCACGACCGCATATTTTTGCATCAGGGGTCTGCCTGACGCTAATCTCCTCCATCATTTTCCCTAGAGACGGAGCACCACCCTTAGCGTGCCATCCGTCATGCCACAAACGAACATCATCTGGACACAGAGTCAAATAATACAATACGACTGCACGTTCAACAAATGCACGTTTAAGCACGTGTGCACCAAACAAGTATCCTTGGCGAACGAGTTCCCGAATTGAAAGGGCAATGCTAAGTGACTGAGGGATTACAAGGCAAGCCATACGCTGAGCATCAGAGAGTTCGCAGTCGTGAGTCAAGGGAGCATTTATCGCGTTTGATTCCATCGCTGAACAAATCAGCTGATCGAAATGGAAGAGGAGTTTTCGCCCTAGATATGGCTCATCATCTGGCGTGTACACCGCTGGCATATTCATCCCTCCATGAAACCAATAATTACAGACAGTGTCACGCTGTAGCGGCAATATCAAATACAAAAAAGGCCCGCCGCTTGCGCGACGGGCCTTCATTTAGCCGTAATCTAAGTCAGTCAGCCCAAAACTAATCCTGCACACCCAAGACGGCACGCCCTACATGGCCCCTGCGTCGATCTGCTCCACCTGCTCCTGGATGGCTTTGGCAAGAGGCCCGTCCAGGCCCATGATGTCCACGTTGAGGAAGCCGCGCACGATGGTCGAGGTGGCCTCGGCCTCGTCCATGCCGCGCGCCATGAGGTACTCGATCTCGTCCTGGGCGATCTTGCCCACCGCGGCCTCGTGCGAGAGGTCCACGCCCTCCACCGTGGCGTCGAGCTCCGGGACGGCCAGCATCTGCCCGCCGCCCAGGATCAAGCCCTTGCACTCCAGGTGGCCCCGGCAGGGCACGGCGTGGCCCGCGATGTGCCCACGCGAGATGTTCACGCCGCCGGTGGTGATGGTGCGCGCGATGATCTCGCAACGGGTGTCCGGCGCGTTCATGATGACGCGGCTGCCGGTGTCCACGTGCGAGCCCTCGGGCGTGACGATGATGGAGTTGAACCGGGCCACGGCCCCGCGCCCGTTCAGGGAAATGGCCGGGTACATCTGCAGGGTGCCCACGGCGTTCATGAGCACATAGTTGCTCTGGAACACGCCGCCCTCTTCCACCACGCCAACCGAGCGCGGGCGCACGGTGGCGTTCTCGCCCCAGTTGTGGACCATGGTGAAGGTGAGCTTGCCGCCCTTCTTGACGTAGAATTCGGTGATACCCAGGTGCGCGGCGTGGGTCGTGCTGTGGGCCGTGGAGCAGCCCGTGAGGATGTGCAGCTCGCTGCCCTCCTCCACGATGACGATGTTGTGCACGTTCTGGCCCGCATTGTCGGCCTTGAGGAACAGGCAGGACTGCACGGGCTTGTCGATCTTCACGCCCGGCTTGGTGCGGATGAAATAGCCGCCGTGGGTGTTCCCGGCCACGTTCTTGGTGAATGCGTCCTTGTCTTTGGCAATGAGCTTCCAGGCGTATTCCGGCAGGCCATCAAAGCGCTTCATGGCCACGTTGAAATCAAGCAGCTCCAGGCCGGGGTCGCGGGACTCGCAGTGCACGGTGCTTTGGTCCATGTGCATGAACACGGCGCTGGAGGCGCTTGATTCCACATCCACGCCCGCGTGCAGGATGCGGTTCTTGTCATTGGCATCCAGGGTGCGCAGGTCGGCAATCTCGCCGCGCTCAATGCCGGTGAAGGAAAAATCGGCCAGATTCACGTCTTTCATGATGCGGTCCTTGTCACGTCGAGGGGCGTGAGCCCGTTCGGCTCGTTCAGGCACTTGATGCATTCCTGGTAGCCGAAGCTGCGGATGTGCTCCAGGATGTCGCGGGGCCGGGCCTCGCAGCACAGGCGGCCCTCGAAGAGCACCTGGCCGCGGTCGGCGTTGATGTAGTCC
>MGTN01000137.1:0-1655 GCA_001799475.1 Desulfovibrionales bacterium GWA2_65_9
GGGCCAGCGTGACCGCCGTGGCCATGGCCGCCAGCCCGCCAAAGCTGCAATTGAAGGTATAGGTGCGGCCCGAAGCGCCGGGGTCCTTGATCTTGATGGGCGAGTTCATGCCTGTGCTCCTTGGGGATGCTGCGGAAAGGGCTTCAGGAGGCTGGTTCGGCCGGTGTGCCGTCGCCCGCCGCATCTGGCGTCTGCTCAGGCGCCTGCTCAGGTGTCTGATCCATGCGCTCCGGCGCGTCCACGCCGAGCAGGTCCAGCCCGGCGGCCAGGGTCTGGGCCACGCAGGACAGGAGCAGCAGGCGCGCGGCAGCGATCTGCGGCCCGGCCGAGAGCACGTGATGCTTGGAGTAGTAGCGGTGCAGCGCGCTCGCCAGCTCCGAAAGGTACGCGCTCACCTGATGCGGGGCCAAGAGCTCCGCCGCCTGGGCCACCACGTCCGGGAAGCGCTCAAGCGTCCGGCAGAGCTCCAGGTCGTCTTCGCCCGCGAGGTGCGCGTAGGCGTCCACGCCCGGGGCTGCGGGGGTGATGCCAGCCTCGGCAGCCTTGCGCAGCATGGAGTGGATGCGCGCATGGGCGTACTGCACGTAGAACACCGGGTTGTCCATGCTCTTTTTGCGCACCAGCTCCAGGTCGAACTCCAGCTGGGAGTCGCTCTTGCGCGAGAGGAACAGGAAACGCGCGGCGTCCGCGCCAACGTAGGCCACCACGTCGGAGAGGGTCTCGAACTTTCCGGCGCGGGTGCTCATGGCCACCTGCTCGCCGTCTTTCAGCAGGCTCACCAGCTGCACCAATATCACCTGGAGCGCGCCCTTGCGGCCCAGAGCCTCCACAGCGCCCTGCATGCGCGCCACGTAGCCGTGGTGGTCCGCGCCCCAGATGTCGATGACGCGCGCAAAGCCGCGCTTGAACTTGTCGTGGTGGTAGGCGATGTCCGAGGCGAAATAGGTCAGCTCACCCGAGGACTTGCGCAGAACGCGGTCCTTGTCGTCGCCGAAATTCGTGCTGCGGAACCACAGCGCCCCATCCTGCTCAAAGGCCAGGTCGCGCGCCTTGAGATCCGCAAAGGTCTCGTCGATGCGCCCGGCTTCCACCAGGCTCTTCTCCGAAAACCAGACGTCGTGGCCCACGCGGAAGTCCGCCAGGTCCTTCTTGATGCCCGCCAGGATCTCGTCCACAGCCTCGCCAAAGCAGATGTCCAGGGCCTGGTCTTCCGGCATTTCCAGGATGTCCGGGTACTGCCCATGCACCCGCGCGGCGATGTCCTTGATGTAGTCGCCGCGATAAAAGTCTTCCAGGTCCGGCACGTCCTGCCCGGCCAGCTGGCGCAGGCGCAGCCACACCGAGTCGCCCAGGATGCGCATCTGCCGGCCCGCATCGTTGACGTAATACTCGCACTCGACCTGATGCCCGGTCTTCTTCAGCAGCCGCGCCAAGCTGTCGCCCAGGGCCGCGCCACGGCCATGGCCGATGTGCAGCGGGCCGGTGGGGTTGGCCGAGACATACTCCACCTGGACCTTCTGCCCTTGCCCGACGTTTGACGCGCCATAGGCCGCGCCAGCCGCCTGCACGTCCGCCAAAATGCCGTGCCAGAAGCCCGGCGCAAAGGTCACGTTCAAAAAGCCCGGCCCGGCCACCTCCACACGCTCGCACTGGCT
>MGTN01000137.1:1717-5327 GCA_001799475.1 Desulfovibrionales bacterium GWA2_65_9
ACTGCGCGCAAAATGTCCTCAAGATATTGCTTGGCTTTCATGCATTCCCCTCGAAAAATATGCCCCCCCCTACCATCTTTCTCGCCGCAACAAAAGACCCGCCAGGGGGCATCTCCCGTCCCGGCCCCACGTCTTGACGGCCTGCCCGGCCAGAAGGCACACTTGGGCCCATGACGCTTCAAGGACACGATTTGCAAGGGCAGGTGATCCGGCCCCCGGCCGAGGCCGAGAGCATCCTGCTCCAGGTCAGCCTCGGCTGCTCGCACAACAAATGCGATTTCTGCCCGGCCTACAAGGGCAAGCGCTTTGCCATCAAAACGCCGGAGCGCATCGCCGCAGCTCTGGACCACGCAGCAGAGCACTTGGCCCACGTGCGCCGCCTGTTTTTGTGCGACGGCGATGCGCTCATCCTGCCCCAGGAACGCCTGGAAGCCCTGCTCATCGGCATCAAGGGGCGCCTGCCGCAGGTCACGCGCATCAGCGCCTACGCCAACGCCAAGGCGCTCTCGCGCAAGACCGGGGCCGAACTCGGCCGCCTGCGCGGCCTCGGCCTGTCCACCCTGTATCTGGGCCTGGAGTCCGGCGACGACGGCGTACTCACGGACATGCACAAGTGGGGCGATGTGGACGAGCACCTGCGCCAGGCCGCCAAGGCCAAGGCTGCGGACATGAAGCTCTCCGTCACCGTGCTGCTGGGCCTGGGCGGCCGGGGCCGCGCCCGCCAGCACGCCCAGGCCACGGGCCGCACCCTGTCGCGCATGGACCCCGAGCAGGCCGCCGCCCTGGCGCTGATGATCGTGCCCGGCACCCCGCTCTTCGAACGCCTGAAGCGCGGCGAGTTCGACCCCCAGGACGACCAGGGGTTGTTGCAGGAACTCTACTGGCTGCTCGAGGCCACCGACCTCACGGGCGGCCTGTTCTTCTCCAACCACGCCTCCAATCCCCTGCGGCTCAAGCTGCGCCTGCCGCGCGACAAACAGGCCGGGCTGGCGCTCGTCCAGGCCGCGCTTACCGGCCAGGCCCCGCTTGTGCCCCAGGCCTACCGCAGGCTGTAGAGCCACCGGCAGCCCAGGCGGCAAATATGCCTCCGGCGGCCAAAGAGCCTTAAGGCCCTCTGAACTCCCCATAGAGCCTGGGCCAAGGCGACTTGGGCAAAGGCCTCGGCTCGGCTTCCCGCTTCCCCCAAACATTGTCATCGCGCCGCAAAGCGGGCATAAGGCTGCCCATGGCGAAACAACGCGAGGAGTTTGTCTGCACGGCCTGCGGGGCCAAGAGCCCGCGCTGGACCGGTCAGTGCCTGGGCTGCGGCGAGTGGAACACCGTGCAGGCCGCCGCCCCGGTGGGCGGCTTCAGCGCACGCGGCACGGGCTCACGCTCACGCGCGGCGTCCCTGGCCGGACCCGAGGCCCTGGAGAACCTGCGCGGGGGCACGGCCAAGGCCCGGCCCACGGGCATCCCGGCCCTGGACGGCCTGCTGGGCTCCGGCCTGGTGCCGGGTGCGGCGCTGCTGCTCGGCGGCGAGCCCGGCGTGGGCAAGAGCACGCTGTTGCTGCAATTGGCCGCGCTCCAGGCGTCCCTGGGCAACCGCGTGGTCTACATTTCGGGCGAGGAATCCCTGCCGCAGCTGCGCGGCCGGGCCGAGCGCCTGGGCCTGCTCGGGCCGGGCCTCATGGCCCTGGCCACCAACAACGCCGACGAGGCCCTGGCTGCCCTGAACGATATGGGAAATGCGCCAGGGCTGATCATCGCCGACAGCGTGCAGACGCTGGCCAGCCCCCGCGCCGAGGGCATCCCCGGCAGCGTCAGCCAGGTGCGCACGGTCAGCGGCGAGCTGGTGGAGGCGGTCAAACGTTCCCAGGCCACGCTCGTGCTGGTGGGCCACGTGACCAAGGACGGCCAGATCGCCGGACCCAAGCTGCTGGAACACATGGTCGATACCGTGCTGTACCTGGAGGGCGACCGCCGCGACTACTCGCGCGTGCTGCGCGTGCTCAAAAACCGCTTCGGCCCGTCGGACGAGCTGCTTGTGTTCACCATGGAGGAGAAGGGCCTGGCCGTGGTGGACGACCCCTCGACCTTCTTCCTCGGCGCGCGCGATGCCACGCTCTCCGGCGCTGCGGTGTCCGTGGCCATGGACGGGCGCAGGCCCTTTGCCGTGGAGATCCAGGCCCTGGCCACCAAGAGCTTCCTGTCCATCCCGCGCCGGGCGGCGCTGGGCTTCGACAACAACCGCCTGCACCTGCTTTTGGCCGTGCTGGAAAAGCGCCTGCGCCTGCCGCTGGGGTCAAACGACATCTACGTGAAGCAGGGCGGCGGCCTTTGCTTGCGCGATCCCGGCCTGGACCTGGGCCTGGCCGCGGCGGTCCTGTCCTCGTTCTACGACGCCCCGCTGCCCGAGGGCGCGGCCTTCTGGGGCGAGCTGGACCTGAACGGCCACGTGCGGCCCGTGACCAACCACGACACGCGCCTCAAGCAGGCCGCGCGCCTGGGCTACGGCCCGCTCTTGCACTCCGGCACCTGCAAGACCTTGGAAGACCTGCGCCGAACGCTTTTCGGCAAGGCCCAGAGCTGACCACACCCAAAAAAAACGGCCCCATTCGCAAGGAGACGATGATGCTTCTGACCGCGCTTCCCATTGCCTTTCTGTTCCCCGGCCAGGGCTCCCAGGAGCTGAACATGGGCCGCGACGTGGCCGAGGCCCAAAGCGCCGCCATGGACCTCTGGAAACTCGCCGAGAAGCTCTCCGGCATCAAGCTGCGGGAAATCTATTGGGGTGACGACGGCGCTACCCCTGCCCCGGAGATGAGCGACACCAAGGCGCTCCAGCCCGCGCTCACGGTTGTGAACATCAGCCTCTGGCTGGCCACCAAACCCAAGGCCGAAACGATGCAGGTCATCGGGACCGCAGGCCACAGCCTGGGCGAGTTTGCCGCCCTGACCGCAGCAGGCGTCTTGTCCGTCGAGGACACCATCAAGGCCGTGGCTGAGCGCGGCAAGCTCATGGCCAGCGCTGGCCCCCCTTCGGGGTCGTCCGGCCACGGCATGGCCGCCGTGGTCAAGCTCCCGCTGGAGGTCGTGGAGGGCATTGTCGATAAAGCTGCGAAGCAGACCGGCGCCTTCCTGCGCATCGCCAACCACAATTCCCCGGCCCAGTACGTGCTCTCCGGCGAAAAGCCCGCCCTGGACCTGGCGAGCGCGCTGGTCAAGGAGGCCCGCGGCCGCGCCGTGCCCCTGGCCGTTTCCGGCGCGTTCCACAGCCCGCTCATGAGCGAGCCGGCCAACGTCTTCGCCACCATCCTGGAGTCCTTGCGCTGGCAGAGCGCCCAGTTCCCGGTGTGCATGAACGTCACCGGCCTGCCTGAGCGCGACCCCGGCATCCTGAAGACCCTGCTCACCGCGCAGATGACCTCCTCCGTGCTCTGGACCACGACCATGCAGTCGCTCTACGCCGCTGGCGCGCGCCGCTTCATCGAGCTCGGCCCCAAGAGCGTGCTGACCAAGCTCGTGGGCCAGAACCTCGAAGGCCCCCCCAATGGCATCGGCGACGCCATCGCCCAAAGCGCTGGCAACATGGACGCCGTCATGGAGTTGTAAGGCGAGGAGCAGGCGA
>MGTN01000137.1:5400-8598 GCA_001799475.1 Desulfovibrionales bacterium GWA2_65_9
CCCTTGGCAGGGTCCAGGGGCAGCGCCCCTGGCCGCCGGAGGCAGCGCCCGGCCTTGTGGGCTAGTTGGCTGGTTTTCTGGCCTTGAAGGCGGCCACGCGGGTATTTTGGGCCTCGATCTGGCTGCGGGACAGCTCCTTGGCGGCCTTGTCGCGCAGGGCGTGGGCTTCGGCCTGTCCGTGGCGCGCGGCCACGGACAGCCAGTAGTAGGCCTGTTCGGGGTTTTTGGTCAGCTCCTGGCCTTCGAGCAACAGCACGCCCAGGTTGTGCTGGGCTTTGGGGTCGCCCAGTTCGGCGGCGCGCATGAGCAGCCGCTCGGCTTCGGCAGGATTTTTGGCAACGTCTTTGCCTTCGAGCATGATCAGGGCGAGGTTGCACATGGCTCCGGTGTGGTTTTTGGCTGCTGCCTCGCGGTACCAGTGCAGGGCGGCGGCGGGGTTCTGCGGTGTGCCCTGGCCCTGCTGGCAGTGCCGGGCGTAGGAGTATTGGGCGTTGACATGCCCGGCCTTGGCGGCGTGTTCCAGCCAGTGGACGCTCTTGGCGGTGTCTTTGTGCACCCCCAGGCCCTGGGCGTAGATCTGGGCCATGAGGTACTGCGCGCGCTGGTGTCCGGCCTCGGCGGCCTTGAGCATCCAGTGGGCGGCCTTGGCGTCGTCGCGTTCCAGCCCCTGCCCGCGCGAGTAGGCCAGGGCAAGGTTATACATGGATTTGACATGGCCGTGCCTGGCTGCGCTCTCGTAACGCGTGGCGGCCTGGGCCAGATTCATGGGCACGCCGTGGCCGCTGCCCAAGAGTCCGGCCAAGTTGTACATGGCCCCCACGTTGCCGCCGTTCGCGGCCTTTTCGTACCAGGAGGCGGCCAGGGTGGCGTTTTGCGGTGTCAGGTTGCCCTGGTCGTAGGCCAGGCCGAGGTTGAACTGGGCGGCAGCCAGGCCCTTGTCTGCGGCCAGGGTCCACCAGCGCACGGCCTCGGCCGGGGATTTGGGCGCGCCGTCCCCTGTGGCCAGGGCCAGGGCCAACGCGTTCTGGGCGTGGGCATCGCCGTTCTGGGCCTTGGTCAGCAGTGCGCGCACCTTCGGGGAGAACGAGGCCTCGTCTGGCTCAAGCACCGAGGGCTGGGCCGGGGTGGCCTTGCTGGCCAGGGCCGGGGTCAGGCCCAAGGTCAGGCCCAAGGTCAGGGACAAGGCCAGGGAGAGGCAGGCGAGGGCTGTGGCCAGGGCCTTGCAGGCTGTGCGCACGATTCTGGTGGGGCGGGGGGGGAAGCAGGTCACGAACGAAAAACCTCCTGGGGGCATGGGCCGGGTGTCGCAGGGCTGGCACCTGGCAGCAGTGGGACTGTAGGCCCGCCCGAGGCGGATGTCCACATCTGTGCGCGTACGCCAGCCCCCGACTCGTGGACGGCGGAGGATGGTGTCAGGCCCGTGGAGGACTGCAATACACGAGCAAAACGAAATCTTTAAACGTAGAAACAATGCCCTTGGAACGCAAACAGGTGATTCTATACAAAGAAGATTCAAAAAATACTGGACTCCGCCTTGGGCCGGGGAATAGATATCATGCCAACTATTCCACGGGGACTGCTGTTGCAGTCCCGAGAGCACGGAGGAACATCATGCATTGCATCATTCTGCTTCCTGACGCCGCAGGGCGTGTGGCCACGGCCCAGGAATTGCGGCAGCTGGGATTTGCCATTTCTGCGGCGGTTGGACCGCCAAGCCTGCCCCGGGCTGCGGGTGACGCCCCGGCTGGGCACTGCCAAACCGCCATGGCCGCCGAGGAGCCCGCCGCCTACGGCGAGTCGCGTTCCCTCAAGCTCTGACACGGCCTGGCCCCAAGCACGAGGGGCTCCCCCGGCCTTGTGCGGCCAGGGGAGCCCTGTTCGTCTCGCGCCCTTGATTGGGCCGCGCGTCAAGGGGCCTGTTTCCAAAAGGTGGATTTTATTCCCTGGCGAGGAGCGAGCCAATTTGGGGCCAGGGAGTGCACCCATGCGGTACCGCCCTGGACCAAAATCGGCGCACGACGACGTCCAGGGGGCAAAAGACCCTTTTAGAGACAGGCCCTAGGCGGTCTGCACGGGGATGCGGCGCGGGGCCAGCTTTTCCAGTCGCGGCAGGTGCACGGTGAGCACCCCGTCCTTGAGGCTGGCCTTGATGCGTTCGCGGTCCACACGGTCGGAGAGGGACACTGCGCGCATGTACTCGCCGGGTCCGAACTGCACCTCAAGGAAGGACTCCTTCTCGGACGCACCTTGCAGCGCCCGGCCGGTGACGGTGAGCTCATTCTCGTTGATGTCGATGCTCAAATCCTCGCGCTTCACGCCGGGGAGGTCCATGTACACGTAGAAGCCGTCCTCGCGCTCCAGGATGTCCGTGGCCGGGCTCACGCGCGGCAGGGCCTTGTTCTCGTTGCTGTTCTCGCTCATATACGCTCCTCCTGCTGGCATGGCGCCTTAGGGTCTGTTTCAAATAGATGGATTTTGTTCCCTGGCGAGGAGAGAGTCTATTTTGGGGCCAGGTGGTGTACTCATGCGGTACAGCCCTGGACCAAAATCGGCTCGCGACAACGTCCAGGGGGCAATAGACGCTTTTTGAAACAGGCCCTAGGCCACGTCGATGCTGATCTTCCTGGGAATACAGCCCTCGCACTTGGGCAGAACCACGGTGAGCACGCCGTCGGTGAGGGTGGCGCGCACCTTGTCGCGGTCCACGGGCACGTTCAGGGCCACCACGCGCTGGAAGAACCCGGCCGGGCGCTCCTGGCGGTAGTACTTGCCCTGCTCGGTGGGCCGCTCGCCCCGGATGACCAGGCTCTTCTCCGTCAGGGTCAGCTCCACGGCGTCCATGGCCAGGCCCGGCACTTCCGAGCGCACGTAGTAGTTGGCCTCGTCCTCGCTGACGTTGAGCGGGGGAAAGGCCATCCTGCGGCCCTCGCCGGGCTGGGGCTTGAAGAAGTCCTCAATGAGCCGCTCGAAGCGGCCGGGGTAGTACATCGTGTTGAAGTCGAGCACCATGATGCGAGCCTCCTTCTTGGTTTTGTCCCGAAATGATAATCCCGCAGAGGCGTCAGTCAAGGGGCAGCCCGGGGGTTCTCAACACGGGGAGACAGCCTGTGGAGAACTCCGAAGAAAAGGGGAACGTGCGGCGACGCTGTGGAAATTGCGGGCTGGGCCAGGCGGCCTGCGGAAGCGTTCGCGCTTGGT
>MGTN01000138.1:0-4414 GCA_001799475.1 Desulfovibrionales bacterium GWA2_65_9
AACGCCAGGAACCGGCCCGGCCCCATGACGTCCTCGATGTTGTCGGCGAAGATCCAGAGCATCCACATGTTCATGATCAGGTGCCACCAGCCGCCGTGCAGGAACATGTAGGTGAAGAACGGCAGCACGCCCGTGGCCGGGAAGCCGACAAAGGCTGCCCAGTCCGGGAACAGGTAGCGCGCGGGCACCACCCCGAACAGGTAGTACAGATGCTCCTGGGCCGCCGGGTGCAGCCGGACCAGGAACAGTTGCAGGGCCACGTTGGCCAGGATGACCAGGATGACAGCAAAGGGCGTGTGCACGCGCGGGATGTCGTCGCGCAGTGGGATCACGTCTCGTCCTCCTCCCAGTCCAGCTCGGCGTCCGGGGTGTCGTCTTCGGGCAGTTCCAGGGCCTCTCCGGCCACCGCGTTCAGCAGCGCGTCCAGGCGCGATTGGAAGCGCTCGGAGCGTTCCTGGCGGAGCTTTTTCAGGGCGTCCAGCAGCTCCCTGGCGCGCCGATCCAGGCCGTCTGGGCCGTCCAGGCCCCCGTCGTTGTCCACCACGATGTCGCAGGCAGCCAGCTTGCGCCCGGCGGGCCACTGCCAGGAGTCAAAGGCCGCCAGCGCCTCCGGGGCCAGGCCCCGGCTTAAGCGCATGGCGCCCTGGCGCTTGTCTTCCGGGCAGCGCAGGCCCACGAGAACATCGGCCAGGCCTTCGGTCGGGGAGCCCTTGGCGTTGCCTGCGCCGGAGCGCCAGCCAGCCTCAAGGAACAGCGGGACCTCGGCCACGCAGACGGGCTCGCTCGCGTGCTCGGCCCAGAACGCCTTCAGCGCGTGCTCCACCAGCGGGTGGATGATGTCCTCCAGCTCGCGGCGCAGGGCGGGCTTGTCCAACAGCAGGGCCAGCAGGCGCGGGCGGTCCACGCCGCCGTCTGCATCCAGCAAGCTGCGGCCGAAGCTGCGGGCGATGAGCGCCGCGCCGTCGCCGCCAGGGGCGTAGAGCGCGGCCACGCTGGCATCGGCGCTGAAGACCGCCGGGGCGTCCGGTTGCCGGGCCAGGGCGCGCAGCAGGGCGGACTTGCCGCTGCCGGGCATGCCGGTGATGACCACGCGCTGGCAGTCGGCCTCCAGGGCCGCGAGCAGGGCGAAGAAATCGCCTGGCGGGTCGCTGCGCAGGTCCAGCACCTGGCCGGTCTGCGGGTGCCTGAGCGCCAGCCGGAAGGCGTGCAGCATCTGCCGCGACGCCAGCGCGGCCAGCATTCCGCCCTGAGCCAGCCAGTTCGCGTGCTGGGCCGGGCCGTAGACCGGGTCGCCCACCAGGGCGTGGCCGATGTGCGCAAAGTGCACGCGGATCTGGTGCGTGCGTCCCGTGTGCAGGCGCACGGCCATGAGGCTGGCGCGGCCCAGGCGGTCTGTCCACAGCCTGCGCCAGCTGGTGCGCGCCTCGCGCCCGCCCTTGGGGAGCACGGCCATCTTGGTGCGGATGGTCGGGTGGCGGCCCATGGGCAGGTCGATCCTGCCCGTGTTGGCGTCGCCCGCTTCCTGGTCGACGATCTCGGACTTCGGGCGGCCGTGCACGATGGCCAGATAGGTCTTGCTCACGCTGCGTGCGGCAAAGGCGGCGGAGAGCGCCAGGCGCGTGCCCTCGTTCAGGGCCACAACGATGAGCCCGGTGGTGTCCTTGTCCAGGCGGTGCACGATGCCCGGCCGCTCGCCTTCCATACCCGAGCGCTCCGGCAGGAGCTCCGGGAAGTGGTGCAGCAGGCGGTTGACCAGGGTGCGGTCGGGCTGGCCGGGCGCGGGGTGCGTGGTCAGTCCGGCTGGCTTGTTGATGACCGCGAGATCAACGTCGCGGTAAATCACGTCAAGGGGCGCGTCCTCGGACTTCGGCGCGTTCAGGGAGGTCAGGGCCGGGGGGGTCAGGGCCAGCTTCTCGTCGCCTTCCAGGCGCTGGCCGGGCTTGCAACAGGTCTTGCCGCTGATCTGGGCGAACCCGGCCTGGATCCATTCCTTGACCCGTTCGCGGGAGACGCCTTCGGCGGCCATTTCACGCGCCCAGAACTGGTCCAGGCGTGTGCCGGCGTCATCCGGCGTGGAGGTGCGCTCGAAGCGCTGTGTTTCGGGGGTGTTTTGCATATGCGTGCACCATACCCCGGCCCGCGCAAAAGCACAAACAGCTGCACCTTGACCCCTGCGGGTGCGCATCGTACAAGTCCGCGCATGGCCCCACGCACCCTCGGACTCATCCTGACCTTCAACGGCGAGCGCCTGCTGGCGCGCTGCCTGGCGAGCCTGTCCTTCTGCGACGCGATCATCGTGGTGGACTCGCTGAGCACGGACGCCACCTGCGACATCGCCCGGGCCGCCGGGGCCATTGTCCTGGAGCGCCGCTGGGAAGGGCCGGGGCCGCAGTTCCGTTACGCCCTCGAATACATCCGGGCCCTGGAGCCGGGGGTCGATTGGGTGGTCAGCCTGGACCAGGACGAGTACCTGACCGACGAGCTGGCCGCGAACATCCGCGCTGCCGTGATTAGGGAAGACGATCTCGCGGGTTACTGGATGCCGCGTTCGTCCTTCTATTTCGACCGCTTCATGCGCCACAGCGGCTGGTACCCGGATCGTCTGCTGCGCCTGTTCCGGCCCGCGCGCATGGAGGTCCACGTGAGCGGCGCGCACTACAGCTTCCATCCCGTGGGCGACACCGGCAGGCTTGGCGGGGACATCATCCACTATCCCTACCGCAATTTCCGCGAGCACCTGGACAAGATCAACTCCTACGCCCAGCAGGGCGCGGATGCCCTCAAGGCCAAGGGCCGCCCCGGCGGCGTGCTGGCCGGAACCCTCCACGGCCTGGCGCGCTTCGCCAAGCTGTACCTGCTCAAGCTGGGCCTGCTGGACGGCCGCGCCGGGTACATCAACGCCGTGCACGGCGCGTTCTACGCCTTCCTCAAGTACGTGCGCGCCTGCGAGCGCGAGGACTGGGGACCAAAGCCTTGACTCTCGCCGTTGCCGTGAGTGGCGGCGGCGACAGCCTGGCCGCACTCCTGGCCTTGCGTGATGCCGGTCGCGCTGACGGAGACGAGGTTCTGGCCCTGCATGGCCTCTTCCTGCCGCACACCGACGATGCAGCGGTCCTGGGCCTGACTGAGGCCTGCGCGCGGCTGGGGGTGCCCCTGCACCTGATCGACCTGCGCGCGGAGTTCGAGGCTCTTGTGGCCGCGCCCTTTGCTGCTGAGTATCTGGCCGGGCGCACGCCCAACCCCTGTGCGCGCTGCAATGCGCATCTGAAGTTCGGCCTGCTGCTGGACCGCGCCCTGGATCTGGGCGCAGAGGCGCTGGCCAGCGGGCATTTCGCCGCCAGCGGTCCGCATCCTGTGTATGGCTGGGCGCTCTCGCGCGGGGCCGACCCGGCCAAGGACCAGAGCTATTTCCTGTCCCTGGTGCCGGGCGAGCGTCTGAGGCGGGCGCTGTTCCCCCTGGCATTGCGGCTCAAGGCCGAGGCCCGGGCCGAGCTGGACCGGCGCGGCTACGCACCACCTCTGCCCGAGGAGAGCCAGGAGATCTGCTTCGTGCCCGGCGACGACTACCGGGCCTTCCTGGCCGCGCGCAACGCCAATTTGCCCGAAGGCGGCTCCGCAGTCTTGCCGGACGGCGCCGTGGTCGGCAGGCACCAGGGGCTGTGGCGCAGCACCATCGGCCAGCGCCGGGGCCTGGGCATCGCCTTTCGCGAGCCGCTGTACGTGCTGGACAAGGACATCGCCCGCAACCTGCTGGTGGTTGCCCCGCGCGCGGCGCTCCTGGTGGACGCCTTTGCGGCTGATGAGGTGAATAGCTTGGTGGACCCGCAGCTCTGGCCTGAAGAGGTGCTGGTGCAGACGCGCTACCGCGAGGCGGCCAAGCCCGCGCGCGTGGAATTCTCCGGCGGCAGCCTGGCTGTGCGTTTCCTTGAGCCCCAGCTGCGGCCGGCGCCGGGGCAGGTGGCCGCGCTGTACGACTTAGGCGGCGTGGTGCTGGCCGGGGCGGTGGCAGCCTGATCCGTGGTGGACTAGGGTCTGTTTCCAAATGATGGATTTTGTTCCCTGGCGAGGAGAGAGCCTATTTTGGGGCCAGGGTGTGTACTCATGCGGTACAGCCCTGGACCAAAATCGACTCGCGACGACGTCCAGGGGGCAAAAGACGCTTTTAGAAACAGGCCCTAGTACCAGTTTGGCCGCCTGCCGCCAGGCGTGTCGTTCTCCAGTTCCCACTGCTCGCGCTGGCCCTTCTTCAGGGCGTCCAGGATGTCGCGCATGACCTCCTGGGCCGGTTCTTCCGGGTGCTTGCGCAGGCGCGCGGCCTCCTCCTGAACGAATTTCTGGTGGTAGAACTTTCCCGGCCAGCGGAAGGTCGTGAGCCTGTCCAGCCCGGCCTCGCGCTCGCCATTGCCAATGCGCG
>MGTN01000138.1:4422-5559 GCA_001799475.1 Desulfovibrionales bacterium GWA2_65_9
GGCTCTTTGACCAGGGCCGTTTTGTAGCGCTCGATGGCCCGGCGCTGGTCCGCGTCGGTGAGGATGAGGCCGCCGCTGACGCCAAAGGCGCAGCCTGAGAGCAGGAGTGCTGCGCAGGCACAGAATGCAAGGGCGATGGCGCGCATGGGGCCTCCTTGAAATGGGCTTGAGTCGGACTTGGGTCGGACACGGGTCGGACACGGATCGGACCTGGATCGGACCTGGATCGGACCTGGATCGGATCTGGACCGGGCCTGGGGCATTGTGACCCGGACGCCGGAAATATTCCACGAAAAGATTGGGGTCATGCTGAAATTCCATGTGTCCACGATGGGTTGCAAGATCAACCAGTACGAGTCCGAGGCCCTGGCCGAGGCCTGGCGCACGCGTGGCCTGGTCGAGGCGACTGCCCCGGAGGACGCCGAGGTGCTTCTGGTGAACTCCTGCGCCGTCACCAGCCGGGCCGTGCGCGACCTGCGCGCCCTGGTGCGCCGCCTGCGCAAGGCCAACCCCGGCGCGCGCATCGTGGTCACGGGCTGCGCGGCCCAGGTGCTGCGCGAGGAACTGGCGGCCATGCCCGAGGTGCACGAGGTAGTGCCCCAGGAGCGCAAGGCCGACCTCCTGGCCGGACCCTCCGGACCCTTCGGGTCATTCAAGGGTGTTTCGGCCACGTCTGATGCCCCGTCTCGGCCCTTCCCGCCCTTTGCGATCGGCGCGTTCAACCGCGCCCGCGCCGTGGTCAAGGTGCAGGACGGCTGCTCGCACGGCTGCACCTACTGCATCGTGCCGCTCACGCGGGGGCCGAGCGTCAGCCGCGAACCCGGCGAGGTTTTGTCCGAGATGCGCCGCCTGCTGGAGGCCGGGTACCGCGAGCTGGTCCTTTCCGGCGTGAACCTGCGCCAGTATGGCCGCGACCTCTCCGAACCGCTGGAATTCTGGGATCTGCTGGCGCGCATCGAGGGCGAATTCGCTCCGGAGTGGGCCGGACGGGCGCGCCTGCGCCTGAGCTCCGTGGAGCCCGGCCAGCTGGACGCCAAGGCTCTCGATACCCTGGGCGCGTCGAGGCTGGTGGCCCCGCACCTGCACCTGTCCCTGCAAAGCGGCGACCCGGAGGGGCTCCGGCGCATGGGGCGCGGG
>MGTN01000138.1:5582-10405 GCA_001799475.1 Desulfovibrionales bacterium GWA2_65_9
CCTTTTGCCATGAGCTGCCCCTGACCTATGCCCATGTGTTTCCCTATTCGCCCCGCCCCGGCACGCCTGCGGCCGACTGGCCCGACGCCCTGTCCAAGGCCGAGGGCACGGCCCGGGCAGCCCGGCTGCGCGGCCTGGCCGAGTCGCGCAAGCGCTCGTTCCTCAAGACCTTGATAACACTGCCGCAACTGACGGTGCTCGTGGAACTGACCGAGGGCGAGAGCAATGGCGTGTGCGAATTCTATGCGCCGTGCCAGGTGCGCGGCGAGAGCCCCAGGCCCGGCAGCCTTGTGCGCATGCGGCCCGAGGGCGTGGAGAGCGGGCGCATTGTTGGAACGCTCCTGCAGCAGGAGGGCGCATGAGCACCCCGCGCGAGCCCAGTCCAGGCAAGCTGGTGCTCTCTGTGCTGGCCGCCGCCGACTGGTGGGACGTCGCTTGGCCGGAGTTCCGCGCGGAGCTCGTGGAGCGCTTTGGGCCTGTGGACTACGAGACGCCGCTGTTGCCTTTTGACCACACCGCCTACTACGACGAGGAATTGGGCACGCCGCTTGCCCGGCGCCTGCTCGGCTTTGCGCGGTTGGTGCCCCTGGACAGGCTCGTGGCGGTGAAGCTGGCCACCAACGCCGACGAGCGGGCGCAGGCCCGGCCCGCCAACGGTCATTCAGGCGGCCAGTCAGGCGGCTCGCGCCGGGTGAACCTGGACCCCGGGCTGATCACCCTGGAGCGCTTCGTGCTGGCCTCGGGCAAGAATTTCACGCACCGGGTGTACCTGGGCCAGGGCATCTGGGCCGACCTGACGCTCATCTACAACAAGAAAACAGGCTGGGTCGTGCTGCCCTGGACCTTCCCCGATTATGCCACCGAAGACATGAAACGGCGCTTGACGGAACTGCGTGCGCTGTACAAAACAACCGTAGAGACAGCGGCCAAGGCCGCGCCCGAAGGAGCACACGAATGCCCGTAAGCATGACCGGCTTTGGCCGACATGAGACCATCACCGACGAGTTCAGCCACGTCTGGGAAATCCGGAGCGTCAACAACCGCTTCCTGGACATGAAGTGGCGCATGCCCTCTGTGCTGCGCAGCCTCGAGACGCGTTTTGAGAAGATCTTGCGCAAGAACGCCGCGCGCGGCCGCGTGGACGTGTCCTTAAGTGTGGAGACACGCTCGGCGGCGCTTTTGGGCGTCAGCTTGAACACGGCCCAGGCCGGGGCCATGCTCGACCAGTTGCGCGCCCTGGCCAAGACCCAGGGCGTGGACTTCGCGCCGGATTTGAACCGGCTCATTTCCGCCTCGCACCTCTGGCGCGACGACTCCGCCGAACCCGATCCCGGCCTGGCCGCCAGCCTGGAGCAGGGTCTCAAGAAGGCGCTGGGCGACTGGAACAATTCCCGTCGCGTGGAGGGTGAGGAACTGGCCCGCGACCTCAAGGCCCGCCTGGCCCGGCTGCGCGTGCTGGCCGCTGCCGTTGGCGAGCGCGTGCCCCTGGTGCTGAAGGACAAGCAGGCCGCCACGGCCGAGCGCCTGAACGCCCTGGTGGCCCAGGCAGGCATGACCTTCACCGAGGAGCGCCTGGCCCAGGAAGTGGCCGTGCTGGCCGATCGCCTGGACGTGAGCGAGGAGATCACCCGGTTGGCCGCGCACCTGGACCGCCTGGAAGAGGCCGTGTCTTCGGATGGCGAGGCGGGCAAGCGCCTGGACTTCCTCATCCAGGAGGCCTTCCGGGAGATCAACACCTGCGGCAACAAGGCCCAGGACGTGGAGCTGAGCCGCCTGACCGTGGAGTTCAAGGTGGAGCTGGAAAAGTGCCGCGAACAGGTCCAGAATCTGGAGTAGGTGGGGAATGGACAAGACCGCGCAAAGACAGCGCCAGCGGCTGGTGAACCTGGGTTTCGGCAACTTTGTCGTGGCCGCCAGGGTCATCGCCATCGTGGACCCGGCCAGCGCGCCCATGCGCCGGTTACGTGAAGATGCGCGCCAGGAGAACCGGCTCATCGACGCCACCCAGGGCCGCAAGACGCGCGCCATCGTGGTCACGGACTCAAACCACGTCATCCTCTCGGCCATCCAGGCCGAGACAATCGGCCAGCGCTTTCAGGCCGAGGACGCAAGCGCCCGGCGCGAGGAGGACTAAGTGGCTGCCATGGGCGCACGAAGCATCGATGCAACACGCCGTCTGGGTCTGTGCCTGGTGATCTCCGCGCCCTCTGGCGCGGGCAAGAGCACCCTGGTGGAACGTCTACGCGCGGAGTTCCCGCACTTCGCCTACTCCATCTCCTGCACCACCCGCGCCCCGCGGGGTGAGGAAAAGAACGGGGTGGACTACCATTTCCTCACGCGCGAGGAGTTTACTGCCCGCCGCGAGGCCGGGTATTTCGCCGAGTGGGCCGAGGTCCACGGCAATCTCTACGGCACGCCCAAGGCCCCGGTTGAGGAACACCTTGCGGGCGGGCGCGACGTGCTCTTCGACATCGACGTGCAGGGCGCGTTGCAGGTGAAAAGCGTGTTCCCGCAGGGACTGTTCGTGTTCATCATGCCGCCCTCGCGGGAGGAGCTGGAGCGTCGCCTGCGCGGGCGCGGCACAGACTCCGACGAGGCCATCGCCCGGCGCCTGGGCAACGCCCTGGGCGAGCTCCGGCAAGCCGGGCAGTTCGACTACCTCATCGTCAACGGCGACCTGGACACGGCGGCCGACGAGCTGCGCGCCATCTACGTGGCCGGGCGCGCCCGGACCAGCAACCAACCCGGCCTGCTGGACGCGCTCCTGGCGCAGTGGGAGGAGTGATGCCCGAGCGTGCCCCCCAACTTGTCGTCGCTCTCGACTTCCAGACCGGACCCGAGGCCCTGGACATGGCCGCGAAGCTCAAGGGCATCGCGCCCTGGCTGAAGGTCGGCCTGGAGCTGTTCGTGGCCGAGGGGCCGGGCATCGTGCGCCAGCTCAAGGCCCTGGGCTTCCTGGTGTTCGTGGACCTGAAATTCCTGGACATTCCCAACACCGTGCGCGGGGCCGTGCGCTCGGCCGTCAAGTCCGGCGCGGACATGCTGAACATCCACGCCATCGGCGGTTTGGACATGGCCCGCGTGGCCGTGGCTGCGCGCAACGAGGCTGTAGCGGAGATGGGGCTGACCACCAAGCCGTTGCTTTTCGCTGTCACTGTGCTCACGAGCATGATGGACCCCGGCATCCCGGTGCTGCATGGCCGCGAGCCCGCCAGCATGGTGCTGGAGCTGGCAAGCGCCACGCGCGCTGCGGGCCTGGACGGCGTGGTCTGCTCCGGCCAGGAGGCGGCACGCATCAAGGCCGCCTGCGGGCCGGACTTCCTGTGCCTTACGCCGGGCATCAGGATTCCTAATCCTTCTGCGCCGCAAGACGACCAGCGCCGCGTCATGACCCCGGAGGCTGCCGTGGCCGCAGGTTCGGACTTCCTCGTGGTCGGCCGGCCCATCACCCGCGCGCCTGACCCCGCCCAGAGCGCCCGCGATATACTGCGCCGCATGGCTCAGGCATAAGGGCTCCGCATGCCCTGCAACTGGAAACTCCTGTCCGACGCGCCCGTGCCGGACACCATCGGAACGCTGGCCGAGGAACTCGGCATCACCCAGGTCATCGCCGAGGTGCTCTGGCGGCGCGGCTACACCTCGGCCCAGGACATGGACCGCTTCCTCTCGCCCGGCCTGCGCCACCTGCTGCCGCCGGAGGCCATCCCCGGCCTGACCCAGGCCGCTCAGGTGCTGGCGCGCGAGCTCACCAATGGGGCGCAGTTCTGCGTCTGGGGCGACTACGACGTGGACGGCATCACCTCCACCGCGCTCGTGAAAGACTTCCTGTGCAAGCGCCTGGGGCCGGAGCGCGCGCCGCTCGATGGCTCGGGCCAGGTGCGCCACTTTCTGCCCAACCGCAAGGAGCACGGCTACGGCCTGAACACGCCCAGCATCGAGCGCCTGGCCGAGGAGGGCGTAAAGTTGCTCCTGACCGTGGACTGCGGCATCAGCTCCGTGGCCGAGGTGGCGCGCGCGAACGAGCTCGGCATGGTTGTCGTGGTCAGCGACCACCACCTGCCGCCGGACGAGCTGCCAGCCGCCGCGGCCATCTGCAACCCGCAGCTGTGCGGGGGCAAGGTTTGCGGCGGCGCGTGCACCGGCCTGTGCGATCTGGCGGGCGTGGGCGTGGCCTTCTTCCTCATGGCCGCGCTCAATCGCCTGCTGCCCGGCGAACCCGTGGACATGCGCCAGTTCCTGGACCTCGTGGCGCTGGGCACCGTGGCCGACGTGGTGGGCCTGACCGGCCAGAACCGCATCCTGGTCAAGAACGGGCTCCTGCTCATCAAGGAAGCCAAACGCCCCGGCATCGCCTCCCTGAAAGTCTACAGCGGCTACGACCGGCTGGCCGAGCTTGGGGCTGGGCAGATCGGCTTTGGCCTGGCCCCGCGCATCAACGCCGCCGGGCGCATGGCTGACCCGCAGATCGCGCTGAACATGCTGCTGGCCCCGGACATCGACACCGCCAACCCGCTGGCCAGCAAGCTCGACGGGCTGAACGCCAAGCGCCGCAGCTCGGAGCAGGAGATTTTGGAGCAGGCGCTGGCCCAGGCCGAGGAGCAGAAGCATCGCCTGGGGCTGGTGCTGGCGGGCGAGGACTGGCACGCGGGCGTCATCGGCATCGTGGCCTCGCGCGTGGTGGAGCGGCACTACAAGCCGGTGCTCATGCTCTGCCGCGAGGGCGGCGAGGATGATGCGACGGGCGGGGTGAAGGGCGGCGCGCACTGGAAGGGCTCGGGCCGCAGCGTGTCGGAGTTCGACCTGCACGAGGGGCTGTGCGGGCT
>MGTN01000138.1:10433-27763 GCA_001799475.1 Desulfovibrionales bacterium GWA2_65_9
CGCTGAAGCTCGACCGGGAGCTGGGCTTTGGCGACATCTCGTTCACGCTGTTGAAGGAACTGGAGATGTTGCAGCCCTTTGGCATGGGCAACCCGGAGCCGCTGTTTGTGTCGCCGCCGGTGCTGGTGAAGAACTACCGGGTCTTTGGCAAGGACCACGTGAAGCTTGGGCTGGCGGAGCAGGGCGCGGTTGACCGTCCCGGAGTTCTGCTCCCGGCCAAGGTCTGGCGCAAGGCCAGTGAGCTGACCAGCGCGGTGCAGGGCAAGCTCATGCGTTTTGCCTTCACGCCGAGGATTGATAGGTTTGACGGCATCCCGAAGATTGAGTTGCAGGTGAAGGATTGGGATGAGTAGGGGGTGATATATCGCTCATTGCTCTACGGGAGGGATAGATGGATAAGATAATTAAAGAAGGAAGGTCACTTCTCAAACATTTCGAAGATCGGAAGGCTCGAGCACGGGAACGGCTAACTCGGGATGGAAGCTCCTGGATGTGCTTTGCCTTGTTGGGCTTTGCAATGGATAGCGAAATGGTTTCTCTTGGCAAAGATGCACTTTTTCGGCGTGTTGAAGAACCACCTGGAGAAGTTGAACTCGCTTGCGCGCTCAAGAATCGTGCTATATTTTCTAGTGTAGCTCGCTATTCACATTCAATTTCATATGAACTCGCAATTTCTTCAGACTTAGAGCATGAAGCAAATGAATTATTCACATATGCGTGGTGGATTGTTTCGGCGCTACGTGTACGCACATCGTCTGATTTCCTTGTGCCAGTTGCGGCAAGTTGTTCGTGGTCTGTTATTGCAGCTGCACCAGATCAGACGGTTGATGTTCACTTCGTAGAAGACGTTCCAAAGGCACATCGCTTTAATGATAATATAAAGATTACGAATGATGACATCGCGTGGGTCGCTGATAATATTTCAATATTTTCAAAGTTACTTGAATTTAATCAGTTCCGTCTTGCGATAGATGCGTTAACGACACATAGCCATCAAGCAAGCCTTCGAATGGTATTGGCATCTATCTGGGCTGGTGTTGAGGCACTATTTGAGATTCAAAGTGAGTTAAAATTTCGCCTGGCAACGTATATCGCATCATTCCTTGAGCCTCGAGGCATGTCTCGCTATGAGTTGTTTTCTTCCGTTAAAAGGCAGTATGATTTTCGATCAAAGGCAGTGCATGGTTCACAAATCTCGGATGAAGAATTGTATAAAAATATCCGCTCAATGCGCATAATGCTCTCTCGAATTATATGTAGGATAATGGAACATGGTGAAGTCCCTACTGTAAAATATTTGGACTCCATTGTGTTTGAAGATTAGTGACGTTTTCTTTCAGCAAGTATACAAGTCACGTTTGCCATGAGATGACAACAAAATACGGCCCCGAAGCTCCCGCTTCGGGGCCTTCTCATTCCCTCACTTATGAGCCGCAGCCCTAGAACTTCTCGAACCCGTCGTCCTCGTGCTGCGGCGCATCGTCGTGCGGGCCGCGAGGGGCAGGGGCAGCCGCCAGCGCCAGCGGCTTGCCGCGCTGCACGCTCTCGCCGAGCTTGAAGAACTGCATCTCCCGCTGCAGGCGCTGCGCCTGGGCCGCCAGCTCCTCGCTGGTGCTGGCCGTCTCCTCCGAGGCCGAGGCGTTCTGCTGGATAACCTGGTCCAGCTGCTGGATGGCCTTGTTCATCTGGTCCGCGCCCAGGCTCTGCTCGCGGCACGATGCCGTGATCTCCTGCACCAGCTCGCTGGTGCGCTCGATGTCTGGCACGATCTTCGTGAGCATGCCCCCGGCCTTCTCGGCCACGGCCAGGCTGTTGGCCGAGAGCTGCCCGATCTCGCCCGCAGCCGCGCCGCTGCGCTCGGCCAGCTTGCGCACCTCGGCCGCCACCACGGCAAAGCCCTTGCCGTGCTCGCCCGCGCGCGCCGCCTCGATGGCCGCATTGAGAGCCAGCAGGTTCGTCTGCCGGGCTATCTCCTCGATGAACCCGATCTTGTCCACGATCTCGCGCATGGCCATCACGGTCTGGTCCACGGCCTTGCCGCCTTCCTTGGCGTCCTCGGCGCTTTTCCGGGCCAGGGCCTCGGTGGTCTGGGCGTTGTCCGCGTTCTGGCGGATGTTTGCGGCCATCTGCTCCACGCTGGAGGAGATCTCCTCCACGCTGGCGGCCTGCTCGGTGGCCCCCTGGGACAGGGATTCGCTGGACGCGGACAGTTCCTCGGACCCGGAGGCCACGGCCTCGGCCGAGCCGTTCACGCCCACGACAACCGAGCGCAGCCGCCCGACCATGTCCGTGAGGGCTGCGGCCAGCGCGCCGATTTCGTCCTTCTGGTCCACGTCGATGCGCGCGGCGAGATCGCCCCCGGCGAGCTCCTTGGCGAAAACCAGGCCCTTGTGCACCGGTCCGGTGATGGCCCTGGTGATGAGCACGGCGGCCAGCGCGCCGAGCAGGATGGCCAGCAGCGCGCCAGCGGCCAGCACGGTGCGCGCCAAGGCTATCTCGCCGAACATCTTGGATTTCTGGTCGTCACGCGCGGCCTCGCAAGCCTTCTGCATCTCGCGCGCGGTGGTGACTATATGTTGCTCCATGTCCTTCTGGTGCGAGAGGGCCTGGGTGTATTCATCCAGGAGCTTCATGTACGCCGCAGTTTCACCGATAATCTTCTCGGCCTGGGTGATGTTCTCCTGCGTCTTGAGGCGCGCCTTGAGCCCCTGCGCCAGGGTGGTGATGGATTGTCCAAGGACCTGCGCCTTCTGGGCATGGGCCGGGTCGGCAGTCTGGATGTAGTACATGACCGTCAAGCGCATGGTGATGATCTGGGCCTCGGTTCTGCTGGCATCGTTCGCGTTGGCCAGCAGCTTCTCCAGCGTTATCCCGTCCGTCTTGGCGCGGATCATTTTGGTCATCTCGGCGCTCTGGCTGGCGCTCAGAGCCTGGGCCTCCATGGTGGCGCGCAGCGCGGCCTCGCCCATGGCCTTCTGGACCCGCATGCGCGTGAACTCGCTCTCCGCATAGCCCTTGAAGGCCGCATCATAGCCCTGTGTGGTCTTGGTCACCTGATCCATCTGCTCGCTGTTGACCGCGTCCGTGAACAGGTCTTTGTAGGTTTTTGCCTTGGCCTGGATGCCAGCAACGTTCTTGCCCACTTCCTCAATGCTCTTCTGATCACGCCGGATCTGGAAGTTTTTCTCATGCCGCCTGCTTTCCAGCACCATTTTGATGATGTCGGTCATGGCGTCGGCCTTGTCCACCCGGTCGAGTGTCTTGGAGAAGCCATGCCAGGCCAGGGCGGCCAGCAGCGCGGTGAGCGTGAGCACGACGGCGAAGCCCAGGCCGAGTTTCACGGACAAGCGGAGATTTTTCATGTGGGCACCTCAACGTTCAAGAATAGTTTGCAAGGCTATGAAGACGTAGCTGAATTTATAGAATTCCGCAACGCCTGTTGGAATATATTGGTGCTCCATCATCGTGCCTGTTCTGCGCACTTCGTATTTTGCGCAGAAAGTACGAATATCCCCCTTGACGGTCCGTCCTTGCCTCGGTAAATACGCTTCATCAAGATATATTTATATAGTCTCAAACTGAGCATGTTCGGAGCCGAATGACCGACCTCCTGCGCATACACAAAGCCCTGGCTGACGAGACGCGCCTGCGCCTCGCCGGGATCCTGCGCCGCTTTGAGCTGAACGTCGGCGAGCTGGTGGCCGTCATGGGCATGAGCCAGCCGCGCATCTCCCGGCACCTCAAAATCCTCGTAGAGGCCGGGCTGGTGGACTGCCGCCGCGAGGGCCTGTGGGCCTTCTATTGCGCCGCCGCAACAGGACCGGGCAGCGAGGTGCTGGGCATCTCCGCCGGGTTCATGGACAGGCCGGAGTTCGCTGCGGACGCACAACGCGCCGAGGCCGCCGTGCGTGAACGCGTGCAGGCCACGCGCCGCTTCTTTGACGCCGTGGCCGGGCACTGGCGCGACCTCTCGCGCGAGGTGCTGGGCGAGCTGGACCTGCCGGGCGTCATCGCCAGCCGCGTGCCCGAGGGCGCAGCCGTGGCCGATCTGGGCTGCGGCCCGGGCGAGTTGCTGGAGCGTCTGAGTGGGAGCGCCTGCCTGGTCATCGGCGTGGACAATTCGCCGCGCATGCTGGAGCTGGCGGGCCAGCGCCTGAACGACAACGGCAAGCACGCACCGGAAGGCCGGGCCTCCCACAATGGTCGTGCCGGCGTCAGCCTGCGCCTGGGCGACCTGACGCACCTGCCCCTGCGCGAGGGCGAGGCCCAGGCAGCCGTGTTCTCCATGGTCCTGCACCACCTGCCGGACCCCGTGGCCGCATTGTCCGAGGCCCGGCGCGTGCTGTGTCCCGGCGGCCGGCTGATCATCGCCGACTTCGACCGCCACAAGAACGAGGCCATGCGCGTGCTGTACGGCGATGCGCGCCTGGGCCTGGACCGGCAGCAACTGCGCACATGGCTTGAAGAGGCCGGGTTTATGCCCGGTTTGATGGAACTGTACCCTGCCAACCAGGGGCTTCAGGTGCTTATCGCCGAGGCGGCGAGACCCTAGCCACGGCCCTGGTTCAACCTCTTTCGCAAACACCTTTGGAGGATAACGAGATGATGGAACTTGACCTGAAAATGAATTACCGCGTTGCCGACCTGTCCCTGGCCGAGTGGGGCCGCAAGGAGCTGCAGCTCTCCGAGAACGAGATGCCCGGCCTGATGGCGCTCCGGAAGAAGTATGGCAAAAAGAAGCCCTTGAAAGGCCTGAAGATCATGGGCAGCCTGCACATGACCATCCAGACGGCCATGCTCATCGAGACCCTCTCCGCCCTGGGCGCGGACCTGCGCTGGGCTTCCTGCAACATCTTCAGCACCCAGGACCACGCGGCGGCGGCCATCGCCAAGTCCAAGACCGCCAAGGTCTTCGCCTGGAAGGGCGAGAGCCTGGAAGAGTACTGGTGGTGCACCGAGCAGGCCCTCACCTGGCCTGACGGTTCCGGCCCGGACCTCATCGTGGACGACGGCGGCGACGCCACGCTCATGATTCACCACGGCGCCAAGTGCGAGAAGCAGCCTGCGCTGCTCAAGAAGAAGGTGGACAACAAGGAATTCCAGATCATCATGGACCGCCTGGCCCACGGGTACAAGTCCGACCCCAAGAAGTGGACCAAGATCGCGGCCAAGGTGCGCGGCGTGTCCGAGGAAACCACCACCGGCGTGCACCGCCTGTACGAGATGCAGAAGAAGGGCGAGCTGCTCTTCCCGGCCATCAACGTCAACGACTCCGTGACCAAGAGCAAGTTCGACAACCTGTACGGCTGCCGTGAGTCCCTGGCTGATGGCATCAAGCGCGCCACGGACATCATGATCGCGGGCAAGGTCTGCGTTGTCGTGGGCTACGGCGACGTGGGCAAGGGCTGCGCCCAGTCCATGCGCGGCTTCGGCGCGCGCGTCATTATCACCGAGATCGACCCCATCTGCGCGCTCCAGGCGGCCATGGAGGGCTACGAGGTCCTGCCCATGGACAAGGCCTGCGAACTCGGCGACATCTTCATCACCGCCACGGGCAACTTCCACGTGGTGGGCGCCAAGCACATGGTCAAGATGAAGGACGAAGCCATCCTCTGCAATATCGGACACTTCGATTCCGAGATTGAGATGAGCTTCCTGGAAACCAACCTGAAGTGCAAGAAGCTTGAGATCAAGCCCCAGGTCGACAAGTGGACCCTGCCCGGCGGCAAGTCCCTCATCGTTCTGGCCGAGGGCCGTCTGGTGAACCTGGGCTGCGCCACCGGCCACCCCAGCTTCGTCATGAGCAACTCCTTCACCAACCAGGTGCTGGCCCAGCTGGACCTGGCGGCCAACAAGTACGAGCCCAAGGTCATGATCCTGCCCAAGAAGCTGGACGAGGAAGTGGCGCGCCTGCACCTGGAGCGCCTGGGCGTGCAGCTGGACAAGCTGACCAAGCAGCAGGCCGACTACCTGGGCGTGGCCCAGGACGGCCCCTACAAGCCGGAGCACTACCGCTACTAGAGAGAGTTTCTGGGGGGGCTGAGGCCCCCCAGACCCCCCCATTGCGTCGAAAGGGCTGTTTCAGGAGAAACCTGATCCAGCCCTTTCGGCTTGTGTAGACTTGTCACGGGAGAGCGCCATTCTCTTTGTCCTTGTGCCTCGACTCCCAAAAGGGCCAACCGCGCGCGGGTTTTTGAGCGTCTCCGCTCAAAAACCCGCGCGCATTGTCTACGCCCAGCCAAACCAACGCCTTTGCCCAGGCCACCCCGGCCCAGGCCCTATGGGGAGTCCAGAGGGCCTCAGGCCCTTTGGCCGCCGGAGGCTATCCCCTCCTTCATTTGCCCCAACTCGCGCCGCGCCGCAGCCTTGAGCGCCTTGCCCACGCGCGCCAGCAGTGTTGAGGGGACATTCCAGCAGTGCCAGTAGAGCGGCACCGGCATGGGGGCAGGGCAGAGGTCCATCAGCGCGCCCGAGGCCAGGTGCCCGTCTGCCTGGAGATGCGGGATGAGCCCGTACCCGGCCTGGCCCAGCACGAAGTCCACGAAGCGCTCGGAGTTGGGCACGTGGTGGCGCGGCGCGCTGTCCGGGCTTGCGCCCAGGGTCTGCTTCAGGAACTGGTCATGCACGTTGTCATCGCGGTTGAAGACCACGGCCGGTGCCTTCCAGGCCGCCTTGAGCGTGAGTCCCTGCGGGAACCAGCGCGCGGCAAAGGCTGGCGCGCAGGCGCAGTGGTAGCGCATGACGCCCAGGCGTTCGGCCCGGCAGCCCTGGGTCGGGGCCTCGCGCGTGCTCACGCAGCCCGCCACCTCGCCCCCGCGCAACAGTTCCAGGGTGCGCTCCTGGTCGTCCACGCGCAGGTCCAGCACCAGGCGTTCTGCTACCAGCACCGGGAGCACGGCCTTGGTGAACCAGGTCGCCAGGGTGTCGGCGTTGACGGCCAGGGCCAGGGTCTGCCAGGGGGCCTCGGCGCTGCCGGAAGTCCCTGCCGGGGCGAACTGCCGGGCCAGGTCATGCTCCAGCTCCACCTCCAGCAGGCCCACGCGCCGCGCGTGCCGGAGCAGCGCCCGGCCCGGCCCCGTGGGACGCGGAGGCTGCGTGCGCGTGAGCACAGGCTGGCCCACGGTTTCCTCCATCTGCCGGATGCGCTGCGACACCGCGGATTGCGTGAGGCGAAGCCGCCTCGCCGCGCGCTCGAACCCGCCCTCGTCCACCACTGCCGCCAGGGTCTCCAGGAGTTTCGCTTCGATCATGGAGGTTCATTAGCACAACTTATTGGAATTGAAAAGAATGAATTGTACTATTTATCACCGGGCGGCTAGCACAGGCATCGAGGACGGGAGGTGAGCATGTCGGGAGTGCAGGTGCTGTGGCCGCAGTTGGCGCAGGGGTTTGGCTTGAGCTTTGGCCTTATCGTGGCCATTGGCGCGCAGAACGTGTTCGTGCTGACCCAGGGGGCGCGCGGGCATCGGCCTTGGCTGGTGGCCGGGGTGTGCACGGCCTGCGACGCGCTGCTCATCGCCGCCGGGGTTGGCGGTGTCGGCATGGCTGCGGCAAAGGCTCCCCTGGTGGCGGGCCTGCTGAGCCTGGCTGGGGTGCTGTTCCTGGCGGTCTATGGCCTGCGGGCCTTGAAGAACGCTCTGCGTGGCGAAAGCCTGGGATTGGACGACGAAGCTGAGCCCGCGCCGCTCGGGGTCATCCTGCTCACGGCCCTGGGCGTGAGTCTGCTTAATCCCCATGCCCTGCTGGACACGGTGGTGCTCATCGGCGGGTTGTCCGCCCGGTTGGATGCTCCGGGCAGGTTCAGCTTCGGGCTGGGGGCGGCGCTGGCTTCGGCCTGCTGGTTTTTTGCGCTCAGTCTGGGCGGGCGGCTCTTGGCCCCGGTGCTGCGCAGGCCAAAAGCCTGGCGCATGCTGGACGCCCTGGTCTGCCTGACCATGTGGACGCTGGCCGCAGCGCTCGGCCGGGATGTGCTCGACGGCCCGGGTTGGGTGATTCTGTTGGGGCTATGAACAGTCCAGGGTTGTGCAGTTCCGGCCCGCATCCTTGGACCGGTACATCATGGCGTCGGCCCGCGCGGCCAGTGATTCCAGGGTGTCGTTGTCCACAGCCAGGCTGCCGCCCACGGATACGGTGACCCTGAGCATGCTCTCTGTTCCTTGGACTGGCAGGGCAGAGGCCGCCACCAGTCGGCGCATGCGCTCCGCCACGGTCCGGAACATGGCCCCATCCACGCCAGGCACCAAGACGACGAACTCCTCGCCGCCCCAGCGGCTGACCCTGTCCGGCCGGCGCAAGGCGTTGGTCAGCGTCTTGCCCACCATGACGAGAATCTGGTCGCCGATCTCGTGGCCGAAGGTGTCGTTCACGTCCTTGAAGTTGTCGATGTCCACGAAGAGCAAGCCAAAGGGCACCTGATAGCGGCGCAAGGCCATGATCATGCGCTCGAACTCCAGGCTGGCGAAGCGCCTGTTGCCCAGCCCGGTGAGCGTGTCAATCAAGGCAATGTGCTTCAACTCTCTCAGCTCATTCAGTATTTTGCACTTGTCGGAGCTGTCGGAGAAGATCTCCACGGCTCCGATGATGTTGCCCGATTCATCGTGCATGGGCGCGATGCGAATGCTTACCGGCACCCGGTGCCCGTCCTTGTGGTGCAGGAAGATCTCGGCCTCGCGCGGGATGCCGTCTTTGATGGTGCTGGCGAGGGGACAGCCATGAAGGCAGAGCTGCGTGCCCTCCTGGTCTGTATGCATGAGCAGGTTGTCCGCGCAGCCGTGACCGACCAGCATTGCGGCGCTGTAGCCGGTGATCCGCTCGGCGCCACGGTTCCAGTAGGTGATGGTCCTGTTGGCATCGACAAAATAGACCCCGTCGTAGAGGCTGTCGATGAGCTGCTTGTAGAAGTCCTGGGTCACATAGTCTCCTCGTGGCAGCGTGGCTGTGGCGCTTAAGCGGGCAAATACTCACCTCAAAGATAGGGATGATTGACATTCCGGTCAAGCCGGGGGGCATTGGAATGATTAATGACAGCAGTTGCATGAACAGAAAAGGGCGCCCAGAGAAGATCCCCGGACGCCCTTGTCGGCGTGGCGTGGTGTCTGCTGTGGGCAGCTAGAAGCAGACGGCTACCAGATTGAACGGGGTGTAGTTGGTGTCCGGGTTCTCGGCGTAGCGGCAACCCATGCGCGAGGCGTCGCGCTTGTTGATGATGTCATCCTCCGAGCCTTTGTAATACTCACACTCGTTGTTGTAGCAGACAACAATGACGCCCCAGCCCGTTTCAGGCGGGGCCAGCCAGGCCTCCATGGGTTTGTTGCAGTGCGGGCAGACGCGGTCTTCCAGTTCGGTGATGATCCCTGCATATTCATGAATCACGGTGGATTGCTCCTTGTTAGTGCTTGGGTGGTCAGACCCGGAAAAGGTAAGTCCTCGGCGCGCCGCGTCAAGGGGTATCAGAAGCTGGTCTTGCGGGAGGGGCTGTCCTGGGCCGCGCCGGATTCCGTCGGCTGCCCATCGGCGGACTCGTCCAGTTCCTGCTGATCCTGCGCAGCGGGATTCTGCACGCCGAGATTCTGGACATCCTGATCCTGCGTATCCTGATCCAGGACACCGTCTTCCAAAGGCTCCGCATCCGCACCAAGAGCGGTCGTTCCCTGGCCGGACTGGCGCAGCTCGCGCAACAGGCGGAACAGGGTGCGGCTGGAGCGCGGGGGCTTGTTCTTCTCCGCTTCCGCGCGGGCGTTGCGCGTGAGCTGGCGAATCTTGCTGCGCACCTCGACCTGCTCGTCTTCCGGGGCCAGGACCACGATGCCCTCCAGGCCGGATTCGTCCCCGGCGAGCAGCGCCGCGCGCCAGGACTCCACGGCGTGGAACTCCCGCGCCTGGCTGCGGTTGCCGGATTCCATGTCCTCAACGGCCAGGGCCAGCGGGTCGGCGTCGGTGTCGCGCATGAGCGCGCCGATGAACTGGAGCTGGCGGCGCTTGGCCTCGTGCTTGGCCAGGCTCTTGAATTCCATGATCGCCTCCAGGAGGCGCGGAGGCAGGTCCAGCTTGGAGAGGGCCGATTCGGGCAGCTCGGCCAGCTTGCCGCCAAGCACCTGCAAGGCGGCGCTGTCGCGTTTCTTCTGGGACCGGCTGGGCGGCCGGGGGTCGGTATGGTCGTAAGGCTTGGGCTTGCGCATGGGTTCCTCTGGTCAATGGATGGGACAATGATGTTTGCGTGAACGGTGACTATTGTCCCTGGTTTGGCTGCATCTGGCAAGGGCGGAAAAAGAAGGACCGGAAGCGGATGCCCCCGGCCCTTTTGCGAGCGGTTGGAGAGGGGGCTCAGGCCACCCAGTCGTCGTCAGCCTCGACCGGCGCAAAGCCCCGGCGCATGGTGTTCTCGGAGACCAGGCGCGGGTCCATGAATTGCAGCAGGTAGTCCGGGCCGCCGCTTTTGGAGCCCACGCCGGACATGTTGAACCCGCCAAAGGCGTGGCGCTCGACCATGGCCCCGGTGCAGCCCTTGTTCAGGTACAGGTTGCCCACGCGGAACTGCTTGCGGGCCTTTTCCAGGTGCCTGGGGCTGCGGGAATACACCGCGCCGGTCAGCGCGAAGCGGGTGGAATTGGCGATGTCCAGCGCCTCGTCAAAGGTCTTGGCGCGCATGACCGCCAGCACCGGCCCGAAGACCTCCTCCTGGGCGATGCGGTGGCCTTTGGTGATGCCCTCCACGATGGTCAGCGGCGCGTAGCAGCCGCCCTGCGCATCGGCGGGCTGGCCTGTGCGCTTCACCAGCACCGTGCCTTCGGAGCAGGCGATGTCCACGTACTTCAGGACATTGGCCTGGGCGGCCTTGTCCACCACTGGGCCCATGTAGTTGGCCGGGTCTTCGGACGGGCCGATCTTGATGCAGTTGGCCGCCTCGGCCAGGCGTTTGGTGAAGCGCTCGTAGATGGGGTCGAGCACGATGACGCGCGAGCAGGCCGAGCATTTCTGGCCCTGGAAGCCGAAGGCCGAATACAGGACGCCCAGCACGGCCTCGTCCAGGTCGGCATCGTCGTCGATGATGATGGCGTTCTTGCCGCCCATCTCGGCGATGACCTTCTTGCACTGGATCTGGCCAGGCTGGACCTTGGCCGCCTTTTCCTGGATGCGCAGGCCCACCTCCATGGACCCGGTGAAGGCGATGACCGCCACGTCCGGGTGCTCGACGAGCGCGTCGCCCATGACCGAGCCCTTGCCCGGCAGGAAGTTGAACACGCCGTCCGGCAGGCCGGCCTCCTTGAAGATGCGCGCCAGGCCAAAGCCGATGACCGAGGACAGGCCCGAGGGCTTGTAGACCACGGCGTTGCCGCAGACGATGGCGGCGGCGGCCATGCCGCAACTGATGGCCAGGGGGAAGTTCCACGGCCCGATGACTGCGGTGACGCCCTTGCCCTGGTAGAAGTAGTGGTTCAGCTCGCCGGGAGCAACGCCCATGCGCCGTGGCGCGCCCAGGCGCAGCATCTCGCGGCCGTAGTACTCCAGGAAGTCGATGGCCTCGGCGACATCCGCATGAGCCTGGTCCCACTGCTTGCCGACCTCCAGCACCTGCAGGGCCGAGAGGGCGTCGATGTCGCGGCGCATGAGGTCCGCAGCCTTGAAGAGCACCTTGGCGCGCTCGGCGGGTTCCACGTCGCGCCAGGCCAGGGAGGCCTTCTTGGCCACGGCCACGGCTTCCTGGGTCTCCTTCAGGCCGGCCTGGCAGACCTTGCCCACGATCTCGGCCGGGTTGGCCGGGTTGTAGGAGTCCAGGGTTTCGCCGGTGCGCACCTCCTGGCCGCCGATGATGAGCGGATAGGTCTTGCCGAAGTCCTTGCGCACCTTGGCCAGGGCCAGGCGCATGGCTGCGCGGGCGGCCGGGATGGTGAAGTCCACGTTGGGGAGGTTCACGAAGGCCGGGATGGCGTTTGCGCGCGCCTTCTCCGAAGAGGACGCCGGGGCGGTGTCCTTGCGGGCCGCGAGCTCACGCGCAGCGGTCTTCTCGGGGTTCTCCAGCAGGCGCGTGAGCTCCGCGCCCTCGGCAAAGCTCTGGCGCAGGAAGCTCTCGTTGGCTGTGTTCTCAAGCAGGCGGCGCACCAGGTAGGCCATGCCCGGGATGAGGTCGCCGTAGGGGCAGTACAGGCGCACGCGGCGGGCCACGTTGCGCAGGCCCTTGCGCACGGGCTCGGCCATGCCGTAGAGCACCTGGAACTCGAAGCGGCCCTCGGGCACGTTCAGGGCGCTGGCCATCTCCTGCACGGCGGAGATGGTGCGGATGTTGTGCGAGGCGCAGGCGAAGTGACAGATGTCGTGGTTTTCCAGGATCATCTTGGCGACGCGCTCAAAGGCCATGTCGCTCTCGGCCTTGACGGTGTAGACCGGCACTTCCCAGCCGTTCTGCTTGGCGATGACGGTCTCGGAATCCCAGTACGCGCCCTTGACCAGGCGGATGGACACGGGCAGGTTCTCGCGCCGCGCCCAGGAGAGCATCTCCGAGACATCGGCGTCGGTGGACTTCAGGTAGCACTGGAACACGATGCCCAGGTGCGGGTAGTCGCGGTGCTCCGGGGCGCTGCGCAGGCGCTTGTAGAGCTCGATGGTGATTTCCTTGTACTTGAGCTGCTCCATGTCGATGCACAGAAAGCCGCCCATCTCCTTGACCTTGCGAAAGATGGGCTCGATGCGCCGGTACATGCCCGCAACCGAGCCGTCCACGTCCACGGCCTTGGCCTGGGAGTAGAAGGCCGAGGGCTTCACGGCCACGTTGACCTTGGGCGCGTGGCCCCAGTCGAGATCGCCCGTGACGTCCAGGGCGTCCCATCTCTTGCATTCCCCCTGGATGGCCTCGAGCACTTCCAGGTAGCCGCGCTGGTAGGCGTCGGACTCCTTCTCGTTCACCGTGGCCTCGCCGAGCAGGTCGATGACAAAGGCGAAGCCGTCCTTGCGCAGTTGGCGGATGCCCTTGACGGCCTCGGAGGCCTTTTCGCCGATGATGAACTGGCGCGCCATGGACTCGATGTTCGAGCGGATGGCCTTGTTCAGGACCATGGCCACGAGCCCGCCGCCGAAACCGGTCTTGCCCGCGCCCCACTTGAGCACGTCCGGGATGTTGGCGTCCTTGTCGCCGAAATATTCCTCAATGTGCCGGGACAGGGACTCAGAGGTGGTGAGGTAGGGCAACACGTCCACAAAGCGGAACATCTGGATCTTGAAGTCCTCGTTCTGCATGGCCCAGTCCATGACCTTGCCGGTCCACCAGCCCTTGTTGAAGATGGACGGGGCCTCGCCCGCGATGCTCTGGAAAAACTGCTTGCCACGCTGGACGACCTTTTCGTCCAGGGCCTTGATCTCAATGCTCATTCAGCGGCTCCTTGCGCGTTTTGGGTGGGCGTGTCCTGTTCGTCGGTCTCAAGCGGCAGCACGCGGGTCTCCTTGAGGGTGCTTAAGACCACGGTGGTGCGCGTGTCGCGAACGCCGGGGATGGCCCCGAACTGCTGCAGGATGTGCTGCAGGTGCTCGGTGTCGCGGGCGCGGACCTTGGCCAGGTAGGAATCCTGCCCGGCGGTGTAGTGCATCTCCAGCACGCCGGGCACCTTGGCCAGGGCCTTGCCTGTGTCCATGGTGCCGACGCTCTCTTCGACGCGCACAAAGGTGAACGCCGTGAGGGTGAAGCCTACGTCCTTGGGCCGCAGCACGGCCTCGAAGCCCTTGATGATGCCCTTGCGCTCCAGCTTGCGCATGCGCTCCAGCACCGCCGAGGGCGCCATGCCCACCTGGCGGGCGATCTCGGCGTTGGAGGTCCGACCGTTGTCCTGAACTATCGTCAATATTTTTTTATCGATCTTATCAATCATTCTGTCCTCCGGCGTTCAGCCGAATAAAGTTCGTTTTAAGGAAAATGTCAAGGGGTGGCCGGGGCGCTGGCCTTGCTGTTTTTCACGCTTTTGCTATGTGTGTGGGAAACATTCAAAAGGTGACCGCCACATGCGCCGAGTTCTTGTCCTTCTGCTGTCATTGATGTTTCTGCTTGCACAGGCTGCCTTTGCAGCTCCGCAGGCCGCCCTGCCCCAAGAAAGGCGGGTGGCGCTGGTCATCGGCAACAGCGCCTACAAGGCCGCACCGCTGAAGAATCCCGCCAACGATGCGCGCGACATGGCCGCAGCCCTGAAAAAACTTGGCTTTGACGTGACCCTGCTGACCGACGCTGGCCAGCAGCAGATGGACGCCGCAGTGCGCGAGTTCGGGCTCAAGCTGCGCCAGGGCGGGGCCGGGCTGTTCTACTACGCCGGACATGGCCTCCAGGTGGGCGGCGAGAACTACCTGGTGCCGGTGAGCGCCAACATCCAGACCGAGAGCGACGTGCGCTTCACCTGCCTGCCGGCCGGGATGGTGCTAGGGAAGATGGAGGACGCGCGCAACGACCTGAACATCATCATCCTGGACGCCTGCCGCAACAATCCCTTTGCCCGCAGCTTCCGCAACGCGGAGCAGGGTCTGGCCAAGATGGACGCGCCCACGGGTTCGCTCATTTCCTACGCCACGGCCCCGGGCTCCGTGGCCTCCGACGGCGCGGGCAAGAACGGGCTGTTCACCCAGCACCTTTTGCGCAACATGGCCACCCCTGGCCTGCCCATCACCGAGGTCTTCATGCGCGTGCGCCAGAACGTGGTGGCGGAGACCAAGCGCCAGCAGGTGCCCTGGGAAGCCTCCAGCCTCATCGGGCAGTTCTATTTTTCCGGTGCCGCAGGCGATCAGCCGCCGATGTCCGCGCCAGCAATGGTGATCGCCGCGCCAATTCCGACAGCCCCGGCTCCGGCTGTCCCGGCAAAAGCTCTGGACATCAAGGCCGAGAAACGGCGCATGGCCGAGGAGTCCGCACGGCTCAAGCGTGAGCATCAGGAACTGGCGCAGCTGCAAGCCTTGCAGGCCGAGAAGGACCGCCTGGAGGACCAGCGGCAGGCCCATGCGCAGGCCAAGCTCTTGGCCATGGCCCCGCGCCCCAAGCAGGTTCCGCCGGTCCAGCAGGCCGCACCTGTTGCAGCGCCTGTTGCAGCACTGAAGGTCAATGCCCACGCCGCGCAGTTCGCGGCCCTGGCCCGGGCCGGACTGCCGGACGTCCGCGCCTATTTTGAGCAGGCCGTGCAAGCTCGTCCTGACGATGCCGAGGCGAGAGCCGGGCTGGTCATCGCGCTGGTCCTTTCTGGGCGCGAGGCCGATACCAGGTACCAGCTCCAGCGCTTGAACGAGTCCGGCGTGCATACAGCGGGCGTGCGGCTGGCCAAGGGCCTGCTGCTCGGGCTGGAGGGCAATCAGGACGCCGGGTACCAGTTCAATCGCGCACTGGAGGACGGCGCAGACAAGGCGCTGGTGCTGCTCTGCCAGGCAACAGCTGCGGCCAGGAGGGGCGATTACAAGAAGGGGCAGCAGCTCCTGGCCCAGTATGTCGACCTCGTGCCTGAACCGGAACGCGCCGAGAGCGCGGCGGGACTGGCCAAAGGCCTGGACGTCGAGAGTGCCCTGGTGGGCCGGTTCCTTCTGGATCAAGGCCCCAAAAGCATGACCACCTGGGATATGGTCCTGGACATTTCCCGGCAGGACTCAACGCTGGTCGGCACAGGCACGCTCACAATGGGCAAGGTGCGCGCCTTTGACTTCAAATTTGCAGAGAGTAAGCTCACCTTTCTGATGGAGGGTGACGTGTTTCTTATGCCGATGTTCTATTGGCGGCTGACCCTGGACCTCTCCAGGGGGCTCGACTCCATGCCTGTGCTGAGCGTGGAGGCGTCCACCTCTGCGGCGGGCGGCTGGACTCCCGCAGGACCGGCCGAGTTCGAGCCGCCGCCGCGCGCGCTGGTGCGCAGCGTGGGCGCAGTGAAATGAGCCGCGCCCCCTTTGCCTTTCCCGGCCATTTGCGCTAGCCAAAGGGCATCATGCCGCATGCCCCCACTCCCGATGTCCTGCCCGAGGGCCTGACCGTCAGCGAGGATGCCGCAGGCGTCCTGACCCTCGGCTTCTCCGGCGACCTGAACAGCCGCACCGTGGCCCGGCTCTGGGCTCCGGCCTTGGCGCAGGTGCGCGGGCGCGTTGGCGCGGGCAGGCCTGAAGCTGTGTTGGTGCGCCTGGAGCTCGCCCAGGCGGGGTACATCGACGGGGCCGGGCTGGCGCTGCTGGTGAAGCTGCGCGCCGAGGCCGAGGCCCGTGGCGCCAAGGTGGAGCTGCTGGGGCTGTCCGGGAGCCATGCGCACCTGCTCGGCCTGGCCGGGGATGCCGAGCGCGAGGCCGTCAAGAGGCCCAAGGAGCGCCGGGGCCTCAAGGTGCTGGTCACGGCGGGCATGGGCAACGCTTTGGCCGGCATGGCCGCAGTGGTGTCCTTCGTGGGCGAGTGCTCCCTGGTGGTCTGGGAAGCTCTGCGTCACCCGGAGCGCGTGCGCTGGAAAGACGTGCTCCTGGCGGCCATGGCCGTGGGCGTGGAGTCCATGCCTATCCTGCTTCTTGTGGGCTTCCTCATGGGGCTGATCATGAGCTTCCAGTCGGTCATCACCCTGCAGCGCTTCGGCGGCGAGATTTTTGTGCCGAACATGCTGGGCCTGGTCATGTTCCGCGAGATGGGTCCGCTGGTCACGGCCATCCTGCTGGCCGCGCGTTCGGGCTCGGCCTTTGCGGCGGAAATCGGCACCATGTGCGTCAATGAGGAGCTGGACGCCATGACCACCATGGGCATCAGCCCGGTGCGTTTCCTGGTGGGGCCGCGCATTCTGGCCTCGCTGTTCATGGTGCCGTTCATGACCCTGTTCTTCAACTTCGCCAGCCTCGTCGGCGGGGCGCTGGTCATGGTCTCCATCGGCTTCCCGCTGGTGACCTTCACCTCGCGCGTGTTTACCAACGTCACAGGCACGGATCTGGTGGGCAGTCTGGCGAAGATCCTGGTGTTCAGCCTGCTGGTGGCCGGGGTGAGCTGCCTGCGCGGCCTGAACACCGGCGGCGGGGCCAGCGCCGTTGGCCGCAGCACAACCAGCGCCGTGGTCAGCGGGCTTATCCTCATCACCCTCGCCGATGGGGTCTTTGCGGTGCTGTTCTATTACCTGAAGATTTGATAGGGCTGGTGCTGTGGATACAGACACGAACAGCGACGACATCATCATCCGTGTGCGCGGCCTCTCTTGCGCCTACGGCTCCGAGTTCGTCCTGAAGGACGTCTCCTTCGACGTGCATCGGGGCGAGGTCTTCGTGGTCATCGGGCGCTCCGGCTGCGGCAAGAGCACGCTGCTCAAGCACATGATCGGCCTGCTTCAGCCCGTGCGGGGCAGCATCGTCTTGAATGGTCATGA
>MGTN01000138.1:27807-29696 GCA_001799475.1 Desulfovibrionales bacterium GWA2_65_9
GTTGGACTGGAGCGCTTCGGCCACTTCATGCCTACCGAGCTCTCCGGCGGCATGGTCAAGCGCGCGGCCATCGCCCGGGCCATGGCCCTTGACCCGCCCATCCTGTTCCTGGACGAGCCCTCCGCGGGCTTGGACCCCGTGACCTCCGCCGGGCTGGACAGCCTGCTGCGCAGCCTGGCCGAAACCCTTGGCATCACCTTTGTCATCGTCTCCCACGAGGTGCCGAGCATCCTGTCCATTGCCGACCGCGTCATCCTCATGGACGATGGGGTCAAAGGCATAGCGGCCGAGGGCGACCCGCGCGAGCTGAACGCCTCCAGCGTTGAACCCGAGGTGCGCCGTTTCTTTGACCGCGAGGTCGCGCCGCGTGGCGCGCATCTGCCCGCAGCCCAGCCCAATACCGTGGAGGAAGCCCGGCCATGATCCGAGGCGGCGACTATTTCAAGCTTGGCCTGTTCGTCATCGGTGGGGCGCTGCTGCTCCTGGTGGTGCTCTTCGCCCTGGGCGCGGGCCGCTTCTTCCAGAAGACGTACATCGTCGAGACGTACATCAACGAGTCCGTGAACGGGCTGGAGCAGGGCTCGGCGGTGAAGTACCGGGGCGTGCGCGTGGGCAGCGTCTCGGAGATCGGTTTTGTGGGCGCGAAATATGGCCGCAAGGCCGAGGGCCACCGCTACGTGTATGTGGAATGCACACTGGACAAGGATCTGTTCGGCGGGCTGGGGAACAAGTCCGCCGAGGAGCAGGCCGTAGACGAGGTGGCCCGCGGGCTGCGCGCACGGCCCATCTCCCAGGGCCTCACCGGCCAGCTTTACCTGGGGCTCGACTACGTTGACCCGGAGCAGAATCCGGCCCTGCCCATCAACTGGGAGCCTGGCCACATCTACATCCCCTCCGCAGCCAGCACCCTGTCCCGCGTGGAGCAGGCCGTGCTTGGCATCAGCAACACCCTGGGCGGGCTGGAAAAGGCCGAGCTGCCCGAGGCCGTGAAGAGCTTCCGGCGCTTCGCCGACAGCGCCAGCACGGTACTCGAGGGCGCCAATGGCCAGGAGGTGGGCAAGCGCCTGGCCGACACCCTGGAGCAGGCGCGCAAGCTGCTGGCGCGCATCAACACCCTGGTGGCCGACCCGGCGGTGGACACCCTGTTGCCCGATGCGGCCAAGACCGTGGCTGGGACGCGCAAGCTCGTGGAGGGCTCCGGCGGTGACGCTGCAGCCCTGCTGCGCGAGGCGCGCGAGACCACCGCCAGTCTCAAGGCCTCGGCCAAGGCCCTGGAATCTTTCCTGACCAGCCCGGAGACAAAGAAGCAACTGGCCGAGATGCCAGGGGCCATGCAGCAGGCGCGCGACACCGTGGGCGAGCTCAAGAGCGCCGCCACGCGCCTGAACGCCGTGCTGGGCCGCGTGGAGAGCCTCACGGCCTCGCAGCAGGGCAACGTGGAGTCCGTGCTGGACAACGCGCGCCAGCTCATCGAGAACCTGCGCGAACTCACCGGCGAGGCCAAGCGCTATCCCTCCGGGGTGCTCTTTGGGCCGCCGCCAAGCAAATCGCCCCTGGGTGGGCAGTAGGGGGTGCCATGCTGCACGGACTGCGCTGGAATATCCTGGTTTGGAACATCCTTGTGCTGACGCTTGGGTTGCTGCTTCTGGGCTCCTGCGTGAAGCTGGAACAGCAGCCGGTGGACAAGCGCTTTTACGCCCTGGAGGTGGCGCGCCCAGGCGCTGCCCTGACCGCCCCTGCCAGCCCGGCCACGCTATTGGTGCGCCGCGTGCAGGTTTCGCAGCGCGTGGCGGGCCGCGAGCTGGTCTACCGCACCGGGGAATCGGCCTGGACGGCGGACTTCTACAACCTCTTCTTCGTGAACCCGGCGGACATGCTGACCCAGGACC
>MGTN01000138.1:29708-30367 GCA_001799475.1 Desulfovibrionales bacterium GWA2_65_9
GGCCGTGGCCGAGATGCAGTTCCTGCTGCTCAGGAATACCGCTGGCGAGCGCCGCGTGGTCCTGACCCTCGACATTCGCAAGACCGTGCCGCTGGCCGCCAACACTCCGGCCGAGCTGGTGCGCGCCCTGCGCCAGGCCGTGTCCGAGGTCAACGTTGAGCTGGAGACGGCAATCCGCGAAACCGTTTCGCGCAAGTAGCCGATTCTCCCGCACATCTGTTCTGTAGTATGTCTGCTCAGCCGCCCAGCTGGCCCAGGCCGAGCCCGGCCAGCACCGCCAGGCAGGCCCAGAGCAGGGTCTTGACCACGCCCGCCAGCGGGGGACGCTGACGCCCACCCGGCCTTGGGTCGTCAGGCTTCAGCACATATTCAGCGAACTTCCAGAGTTCTGAAATGAGCGGCACCATGTAGCCACCTCCTTATGTCCCTTCCGCTGAGTCTTAGAACAGCCCGTCCTGAAACAGGTCCCTGGCCATGGGCGCCATGCTGGCCACCAGGGCCAGGGCCATGGCCCAATTGAAGGCCCGGAGCCTGCTGCGGTCCTGCAAGAGCCCGCGCAGGGCCACGCCGAGCACGGCCCAGGCCCCGCAGCAGGGCATGCCCACCACCAGAAACGCCGCCGTGACCACGAGCGCGCCCAGCACCGGCTGATCCTGCGG
>MGTN01000139.1:0-3726 GCA_001799475.1 Desulfovibrionales bacterium GWA2_65_9
TCTGCAGCGGCTGCCACGGCAAGCGATCTCGAGTCCGTTTCGACAGCCTGTGCGGCTCCACTGTCCGGCCTCTTCTGGAGTACGGTTGCTGATGGTGTTGCACCAGTGGCGATTTCGGCAGGGGCATACCCCGGCCTGATGTCCATGTCCGAGGGGTTGATGTTCATGGTGGATACCTCGTTCTGAAGTTGACGGCTTAAGGATGATTTTATCCTTACGTAGTGATTATCGACAGTGCTGAGCCTGAACTTTAGAGCTCGCATCAGAATTCTTCGCCTTGGGAACAAAATTATTGATCTCCGGCTACGGCCAAAGACCGCCAGACCATCCAATCCTCATTGATTCCGGAAGTTGGCTATGCTAATATTAAATAACTTGAAGAGTCATGCGCCTTAAAATTAATAATTTGGAGGATGGTAATGAAACACGGCTTTGTTGGAACGCTTCTCCTGGTGCTTGGCCTTTGCGCCTCTGCCTTTGCTTCCTCGGCTGGTCCGGGCATGCCTGCTGACGAGGCCCTGAAGCTTCTTAAGGATGGAAACACCCGTTACGCTGCGGGCCAATCCACGCACCCGAACCTGTCGAGCGAGCGCCGCGCGGAGACGGTCAAGGGCGGCCAGCATCCCTTTGCCACCGTCATCGGCTGCTCCGATTCCCGCGAGCCGCTGGAGCTCATCTTTGACCAGGGCGTGGGCGACATCTTTGTGATCCGCGTGGCCGGGAACGTTGCCGGGCCGGACGAGCTGGCCTCCATCGAGTACGGCGTGGGGCACTTGAATACGCCGGTTATGCTGGTGCTGGGCCATACCTCCTGCGGGGCGGTGACTGCCGCCGTCCAGAACGCCAAGGTCCACGGCAACCTGCCTTTTCTGATCAACCAGATCAAGCCTGCGGTGGCCAAGGCCAAGTCCTGGACCCCCACCGCCAGCGGGGATGACCTGGTGGCCAAGGCCATCAAGGCCAATGTCTGGTTGACCATGGAGAACATGTTCCGCAAGAGCGCAGAGGTCCGCGAACTGGTGCTGAAGGGCAAGCTCCTGGTCATCGGCGGCATCTACGACTTGCACAGCGGCCAGGTGGACTGGCTGGGCGCGCATCCGGACCAGGGCGCACTGATCGCCGCTGCGCCTGGAGGCCAGCACAAGATGAAGCCCAAGCACGCTCCGGCTGCCGCCGCGGCGCCCCATGCTCCGGAAAAGGCCGCAGCCGCTGACCAGGGCTCCATGGTCGATCCGGCCCCGGCCGCTCCGGCGCACAAGTAGCCGCAGACTTCGGCCTTTGACATCCGAAGGGTGGGGGCGGGCCAGCTCCGCCTCCACCTCTGAAACAGTGTGCAGCATCTATTTGTCTTGAGCCGTGGTGCGATGGCGCGTAGAGTGTTCCCTAATCAATCCTTGGAACCAAGCCTTACCCCTGAGGAGAGCCTATGCACACCAAGATCGTCGCCACCCTGGGGCCAGCCTCGAACAATTACGAGACCATGAAGGCCATGGTCCAGTACGGGGTGCGCATTTTTCGCCTGAATTTCTCGCATTCCGACGCGGCGACCTTTCTGCCCACGGTGAAGCTCATCCGGAAGGTTGAGCAGGATCTGGACCAGCCGGTGACCATCATGGGCGACCTGTGCGGGCCCAAGGTGCGCATCGGCGAGGTGACCGGCTCGCCCGTGCAGGTGCGCAAGGGCGACCTGCTGGCGCTGGGCCTGCCGGAGCACCTGGGCAAGGTGCCGGACATGGTCTTCGTCAACCTGGACATGCCGGAACTGCTCAAGGGGCTGGACAAGGGCATGCCGGTGTCCCTGTCCGACGGGATGCTCCAGTTCACCGTCACCGAGGTGCGCAAACCCGACTCCCTGTTCGTCATGGAAGCCAAGAACAGCGGCGTGCTCACCTCCAAGAAGGGCATCGCCTTCCCCGGCAAGTTCCACCCCATGCCCGCCCTGACAGCCAAGGACCGCAAGGACCTGCACGAGGGCCTGGACATCGGCCTGGACGCCGTGGCCCTGTCCTTTGTGCAGACGCTGGAAGACATCCGCGACATCCGGGGCGAGATCGAGAAGCACGGGGTCTGGATTCCCGTTGTGGCCAAGATCGAGCGGCAGAACGCCGTGGACAACCTGGACTCCATCCTGAGCCTGACCGACGCCGTCATGGTCGCCAGAGGCGATCTGGGCCTGGAATGCCCGCTGTCCGCCGTGCCGGTGATCCAGAAGCGTATTATTAGAGCCTGCCGCCACGCCCAGAAGGCCGTCATCGTGGCCACGCAGATGCTTTTGTCCATGGTCAACAACCCGCTGCCCACCAGGGCCGAGGCCGCTGACGTGGCCAACGCCATGCTCGACGGCGCAGACTGCGTCATGCTCTCCGAGGAGACGGCCATGGGCAGCTATCCGCTGGAGGCCGTGAAGTTCATCAGCGAGATCGCCGCCAACGCCGAGCCGTACTACATCGAGCGTTCCAAGGGCCCCCTGGCGCCCAAGCCGGAGAAGAATCCCGCCAAGTATCTGGCCTACGCCGCCTGCCTGTTGTCCGAGAACACCGGCGGCGAGGGCATCGTTTCGCACTCCAGCAGCGGCGCCACGGCGCGCTACCTTTCCAGCCGCCGCCCGGAGCACCCGGTGTACGCCCTGACCCCGGATTCGCGTGTGGTGAAGCACCTGAACTTCTTCTGGGGCGTGGAGCCGCGCCAAGTGGACACCACCCTGGCCAGCCACGTTGAGCGCGCCGAGAAGTTTGTGCACGAATCCCCGAAGTTTACCCCCGGCCAGAGCGTGGTCATCACCGCCGGACAGCCCACTCCGGGCCAGGCCAAAACCCACACCAACGAGCTCAAGATCTACTACAAGTAGAAAGGGGGCGGGGTCAGCAATGGCCCCGCCTTTTGTTTGGCCTGCACTGGCCGCATCCCCCCTCGACATCCTTCCCACTTGGCAGCGGCACCCCGATAGCGGCCACCCCGGCCGCGTCCATCGCTGAACAGGCCCAGGCCTTTTTGCCCTAGAGCTGCTTCCACTCGGCAGGGAGCGGCGCGGGCTTGCCGCCAGCCGAGAACATGGTGGCCACATACTCGAATGCGGCTTCCAGGGTGTTCTGGGTGCAGAGCTGGGTTGTCACGCCCTTGTCCGTCAGGGTGACGCGCACGTGGCCGCGCAGCTCCACGATGTCGATCTCGAACTTCTTGGCCTTGTCCGCATAGGTGTATGTGCTCATGGCGACTCCCTGCTGCTGTGCACGGTGATCATGTCCTAAGGGTACCTGCTCTGTGGCCTTCTTGCCAGGAGAAAACCTGCGGGAGCAAGATACAGGCTCTGCCCGCGGAGAGCGGGATGAGCCTAGGCCAACGCATAGCGAGTCCATTTCAGCGCTGCGAGGGCGAGGACAAGAGGGGGGAAAAGGGCGTGCTTCAGCGAGCAGGAGGGTATTCTTTGCCCTGCGCCACCCCTGTTTCAAGAAATTCGGCCCACATCCGGCACAGACGGAAACAGCATGGAAAAGCGCTTGCGGACATTCTCCGTAAGCTCTTTTTTACGTCGAGATGCGGGGTGGAGCCCCTCGGCCGACTGACTGCGGAGTTATCTGCCCCCAGGGGCACCTTGTGTCTGGATATGTGGCACAAACGTGGCACAAACTCAGATACCAAAGAAAAAGGGCTTACGGTGTTATCCGTAAGCCCTTGATCTTTCTGGTCGGGATGAGAGGAGTTGAACCTCCGGCCCCCTGAACCCCA
>MGTN01000139.1:3857-7118 GCA_001799475.1 Desulfovibrionales bacterium GWA2_65_9
CCGGGCCATACTGCACGTTGAGCTCCGGGATCTCCTTCTGGATGACGTCCAGCACGTCCTTGAGCGATCGGGCCTCGCCACGGGTGACGTTGAAGGTCTCGCCCTTGGCCGCCGGATGCGTGCCCACCAGGAAGATGGCCTGGGCCGCGTCGTCGACGTAGGTGAAGTCCAGGCGCATGGAGCCGTCGCCGTCGACCTTGATGGCTTCACCGCTGAGCGCGCGCGCGATGAACTTCTGGATGACGCGCTGGTTGGCGTCAAAGGGGCCGTAGATGGCGGAGGGGCGCACAATGGCCAGGTCAAGATTGTAGCAGCGCATGTAGCCCCGGCAGACGATCTCGCCAGCGAGCTTGAAGGAGCCGTAGATCTCCTTGGGGTTCTGGGGCGAGGCTTCGGTGACCGGGTCGGTGACGAAGTCGCCGTAGGTCATGCTGGATGAGGTGTATACGAAGCGGCAGGGGTGCTCGAAATCGCGGAGGATCTCCAGGAAATTGACCGTGCTGCCGAGGATGGACTGGAAGGCGTCCTCGGTGTGCTCGATGGCCATGAAGGCCAGGGGCAGGGCGGCCATGTGGATGATGATGTCCGGCTTGATGCGGTTTAGCACCCGGCGCAGGTGGTCCTTGTTCAGGGTGTCGCCCTGCACCAGCTCGATCTTGTCCATGAAGCCGCGCAGGCGCAGGAGCAGATTGGGCGGGGTGGCCTCGGCATTGGGGATGAGGTACTGCTTGAAGGTGTCGAAGATGAAGACCTCGTCGCCGCGGTCCACGAACAGCTTGGCCACGCGGGAGCCGACAAAGCCCGCGCCGCCGGTGATGAATACCTTGGCCATATTACTCCCTTTATGCTTGCAGGCAGTGTTCCAGGTCCGCAAAGGTCTTCTGCATTTCGAAATGACTGATGACCCGGGCGCGGCCGTTTTCGCCCAGTCTTTTCCGCAGCGCCTCGTCCTGCATGAGGGCCAGCAGGCGGGCGGCAAAGGCTTCCGTGTCTTGTGACGGGCACAAATATCCGGTTTCCCCGTCGATGACAACCTCGGGCATGCTGCTGACGTTCCAGGTAACAACAGGCCTTCGTGACTCCATGGCCTCCACCTGGGCCAGTCCAAAGCCTTCCCAGAGCGAGGTCAGGGCAAAGATGTCGATGGTCTCGTGGAAGCTCTTCATGTCCGACACGAAGCCCAGGAACTGCACCACATCCTCGACGCCGCGATCAATGGCATAGGCCTTGAGTTCCTTCTCCAGTTCGCCGATGCCGGCGATGAGGATGCGGAAAGGGATGGGCTGCTCTTTCAAAAGCGCGGCGATGTCGATGAGCAGCTTCTGGCCCTTTTGCGGGGTCAGGCGCGCGGCATTGCCGATGAGGATTTCCCCTGGCCTGCGTTCGAAAATGGTGTGGACGGGCAGGGCGTCATAGGCGGCCACATTGAACCCGCAAAAGACCAGGTGGATGCGCTCGGGGTCGATGAGCCGTTTGTTCTCCGCCAGGACGCAGTCGCGGGTGTTCAGGGAATTGACGATGAGCTTGGTCAGGACGTGCCGGAATAAAAGCCTGTTCAGGGCGCTGTTGCGCACGGGCACGGCGATGCCCCGGCGGTAGATGATGTCCCGGACTCCGGCCAGCTTGGCGGCGATGCCCCCGGCCTTCATGTCCGAGGGCAGGGCCATGAGCACGGCGTTGACGGCGTGCTTGCGGAAGAAGCAGACGAGGCGCATCAGTTTGAGTGGATTGAGAAAGGTCAGGTTGTGGATGTTGAGGCGCAGCACGTCTATGCCGGGCTGGACGTCAAGCCGGTCGGCCAGGGCGCTGACGCGGTTGGCCACCACGCAGACCCGGTAGCCCTTGTCGCGGGCCAGCAGGGCATTCTCGAAATGCCACTTCTCGCCGCCGCCCCAGGCCTTGTTGGAATTAAAAAAGCAGATGCACTTGGGCTGCATTGTGTGTCCTTGTCTTGAGTGCAACTGAAGGGTTGGATTTCGGTTTGGGCTAGCGCCACATTGCGCTGCGCCAGCCGCATTGCTCTCTACCCCTTTGGCGTGCGGCGGGCAAGCTGGATTCACGGCGCCTCAACGGCTGCGTTCGGCGTGCGCATTGCCTCTGTCTGGGGAATGTCGTAAGTGTTGTTGAAAGAAACGACCGAGGGCGATAATGAGCAGGCACAAGACCCTGGCGGACGCTCTGGAGAGCGAGGTGCTCACCGAAATGGCGGGGACCTTCTTTGGTGCGCGCAAGATGCTGGACAACCTGCTGGAGGATTTTCAGCTCCTCGTGGAGGACGTCCGGGCCAGGGAGGCCAAGGTGTACTCCCGGGTCTGCTACATGCGCTCGCTGCTCTTGGGACCTGAGGGCGAGGCCGCATTCTTTGCCGAGCTTGGCATTGCTCCGCCCTTTGCCGACTCCTGCAGCCACTCCGGTTCGCGCACCTGGCATCCCGACAGCCTGCCCTTCGCCTTTTTTGTCGGCACACGCTATGTCATGGCCGTGCTTCAGGCCTACGCCGAGGTGCGCCACACGTGCGAGGTCTACATGGCAGGCGAGTACGAGGACGACCCGGACCAGAGCGGACGCAAGCGTCTGAGTCCGCATTACCGACTGATTGAGCGCCACTGCGCGCGCTTGAACGAGCGCATTGAGAAGCTGAACACCGAGATGACGCCGTCCTCGGTCCTGCAGTTCGCCCGGGACATCGGCTCCGCAGACCAGCCCGGCCAGGGGTTGCTCGCAAACTCCCTGGGCGCGGAGAGCCTGGACAACTCGCTCAAGTTCCAGAAGATCGATTTCGCCGCCCTGGGGTTATGGAAGGCGCCCGCTCTGCCGCCAGTGGAGGCCTGTGAGCAGGCCATTCGCAGCTTCTGTTCGGGCTATTACAAGCAAAACGGCCCGCAAATAAAAAAGGTGCTGGCCGACCTGGGATAGTCGACAGCACCTTTGGGCGCAGTAAGGTTCCGGCTCAGCCTGTGGCGAGGATGTTCTTGGTCAGGGCTTCGATGACCGCCTCTGCCTGGTCCGCAGGCACCTGGCAGGTGCCGACCTTGTCGTGTCCGCCTCCGCCATATTCCAGCATCAGTTTGCCGACGTTGGTCTTGCAGTTGCGCTTGAGGATGCTGTGGCCAACGGTGATGACGACGTTCTGTTTGCGCACGCCCCACATGATCTGCATGCTGATGTTGCAGTTCAGAAACAGGGTGTAGATCAAAAAGCGGTTGCCGACGTGGATGGAGTCCTCACCGCGCAGGTCGGTGAGCACGAGGTTGCCGTGCG
>MGTN01000139.1:7128-7404 GCA_001799475.1 Desulfovibrionales bacterium GWA2_65_9
GCGGCGCAGCATGTCGACAAAAATGCGCGACTGTTCGCGGTAGACAGCCACACGCTCCTGCACATCGGGCAGCTTCAGGATTTCCTCGGCCTTGTGCGTGCGGCAGTAGTCGATCATGTCCAGCATGAGCTGGTAGTTGCTGATGCGGAAATCCTTGAAGCGGCCCAGTCCCGTGCGCGGGTCCATGATGAAGCCGAGCAGTATCCAGCCCTTGGGGTCGGCGATTTCCTGGGCGGTCAGGGTGGCGCTGTCCACCTTGTCCACGGCCTCGAGCAT
>MGTN01000139.1:7438-8009 GCA_001799475.1 Desulfovibrionales bacterium GWA2_65_9
CCGGGAACAAAGGGCACATTGGCCAGGATATCATTGCTGGAGACGGTGATCAGACCGTCCTGAATGTCCTTGGGGTGGGCGAAGAGATAGTCGTCGATGAGCCCCAGTTCTTTGAGCAGCACCGAACAGGCGAGGCCGTCAAAGTCGGACCGAGTCACGAGTCGCATCGAGGTGTCCTTTGGTTGCGTTTGGCCGGAATGGCTCGACCCTTCACGCCATTATCCCGATGCTGAAGGAACTGTCAACTCGCGAGCGAGTTATTCGACTGCTCCGCACACCGGACAGCCCTGCATGCGCAAGGGCGGCTCCAGGGCGCAGGCGGCCAGCAGGGCGCGGTCGGCGAAGATCTGCGCCGTCGGGCCGTCGGCCATGACGCGGCCCCTGTGCAGGACCACGGTGCGCTCGCAGAGGTCCAGGACCATGTCCAGGTCGTGGGTGGCCAGGATCTTGGTGTGGTGGAACCCGCGCAACAGCTCGATGAGCAGGCGGCGCGAGCGTGGGTCCAGGTTGGCCGAGGGCTCGTCCATGACCATGATGTCCGGCGAACAGGCCAGAACGGTGGCGATGGCCA
>MGTN01000139.1:8026-10321 GCA_001799475.1 Desulfovibrionales bacterium GWA2_65_9
CCGGAGAGCCGGTGCGGCGGACGGTGTTTCAGGTGCAGGGCGTCCACCTGGGCCAGGGCCTGATCCACGCGCAGGGCGGCCTCCTCGGGCGGCAGGCCGATGTTCAACGGCCCGAAGGCCACGTCCTCGGCCACGGTGGGCATGAACAGCTGGTCGTCCGGGTCCTGGAACACAAGGCCCACGGTGCGCCGCACCTCGCGCAGGGTGCCGGGCACTACCGGCACGTCGCCCACGCGCACGCGGCCCGTCTGGGGCACATGGACCCCGCAGAGGTGCTGGAGCAGGGTCGATTTGCCCGCGCCATTGGCGCCGACAAGCCCCACGGACTCGCCGTGGTGGATGGTCAGATCGATGCTGTCCAGGGCCGGGGTGCCGTCCGGGTAGTGGAAGCTCAGGCCCTTCAATTCAACGATGTGGTGGCTCACGGAAACAGGCCTCCGGCTTTGCCGCCCAGGTACAGGGGCAGGTTGCCCAGGTAATGGGGAAGATTGAGGATGCGCACGGCAATGAGGAACAGCCCCCAGAGGGCGCAGAAGCGCCACTCCGCCGGGCCGAAGCGCGTGGTGGGCCGCAGGTCGGGCATCTGCCCGTCGAACCCGCGGCAGAGCATGGCCTGATGCACGCGTCCGGCGCGGTCTAGGGTGCGCAGGAGCAGGCTGCCCAAAAGCGCGCGGTACTCGCGCAGGGAGGGGCGTGTGTCCTTGGCGCAGCGCTGGACGCGTGCGTGCAGCATGCGCAGGGCCTCGTCGGCCAGGACGAAGAGGTAGCGGTACAGGAACTGGAGTTGCACGAGCAGGGCCGTGGGCATGCCCAGCCGCCCCAGGGCGCGGCAGATCTGGTCGAACCCGGTGACGGCCACCAGGACCAGGGCCGTGGTGACGGCCAGAAGGGAGCGCAGCACGATGGACGAGAGGGAGAGCATGCCGCCGGTGATTGCGAGGGGGCCCAGGGTCAGGTGCACGCTGCGGTCGATGAGCGGGTTGAAGATGCCCACAAAGACGACAAAGGGCAGGGCCAGGGCCGCGCGGCGCAGCAGCAGGCCGAGCGGCACGCCGCCCTGCACGGCCAGGATCAGCGGGAAGGCGGCAAAGGGCAGCAGGCGCGAGACCTCGTAGCGGCCCAGCGAGAGCATGGCGAGGAGGAAGAAGAGCGTGACCAGGACCTTGGCCCGGGCATCCAGACTGTGCAGGGGGGTGTTTTGGGCGGCCAGGTCGTCCAGGCGGCGGATCTCATGCAGCGCGTTGTCCAGGCCCATGCTCACCCCGGAAAAGCTGCGGGCAGGGAGAGCCCTGCCCGCGCGTGGTGCTGTTTACTCGACGGCCGTGCGCATCAGGACTTGGTCGGCGCGCGGCGGCGCAGGACCAGGGCCACGGCGCCGGCCAGGCACAGGGTCATGAACCCGCCGAGCAGGCCGGAGAGGCTCGTCCCGGCGTTCACGTCGGGCCATGATCCGGACTCCTTGCCCTCGGTCTGCACCGCAGCCGCAGCCGCTTCGCTCGTGGCGGCTTCAGGCTCCTTGAAATTGTAGTCCGGCAGGAAGGCGGAGCTTTTTTGCAGTGCGCTCAGTGTGCTGTGGACGCCGTGGTCCGGGGCCTCCAGCTCCTCTTTGCCGCTGACCTTGGCCATGGACCATTCCAGGCCGTCCGGAGCGGCGGAGGCGAACCAGCTGAGCACGCCGCCGAAGACCATGGCCGCCAGGGCCAGTCCCACGAGCACCGGGCGCAGGGACCGGGCCTGGGGTCCGGGCTGGGCCGCGCTGAAGAGTTCGGGCCGGGCCTTGTGCAGGAACGCCAGGAGCATGGCCGTGACCGCGCCTTCCACAAGGCCGATGGCCAGGTGGATGGGCTGCATGAGCAGCACAAAGGAGCCGAAGGGCAGCTCGCTGATGCCCGAGGCCACGGTCTCCAGGACCACGCCAAAGGCGCCAAGCTGCAGGCCGACGGTGGCCGCGATGACCGAGGCGGCCATGAGCCTGCCCCTGTCCGGGGCCTGGCCCGCCAGCGGCTTGTAGATCAGCGGGTAGGCCAGGAAGCAGGGGAAGAAGCCCAGGTTGAAGATGTTGCAGCCGAGCGCCAGCAGGCCGCCGTCGGCGAAGAACAGGGCTTGCACCGCCAGCACCGAGGCGATGGACAGGAAGGCCGCGTGCGGGCCGAGCAGCACGGCCAGGATGAGCCCGCCGCCCAGGTGTCCGCTGGAGCCGGTGCCGGGGATGCTGAAGTTGATCATCTGCGCCGCGAAGACAAAGGCCGCCAGCACGCCCATGAGCGGCACGCGGCGGTCGTCCAGGCTGGCTTT
>MGTN01000140.1:0-4523 GCA_001799475.1 Desulfovibrionales bacterium GWA2_65_9
GCATCTACTACGCCCCAGGCTCCCTGCGCGCCCAGTCCTGCCTGCAGGGCAACTTCCGCATGAAGCAGTACTGCGAGGAACGCGGCCTGCCGCTGCTCAAGACCGGCAAGGTCATCGTGGCGCGCGACGAATCCGAGCTGCCCACCCTGCGTGAGCTTTACACCCGCGCCTCCCAGAACGGAGCCAAGGTCGAACTCATCGACGACATCCAACTCGCAGAAATCGAACCCAACGCCAAGAGCGCCGGGCAGGCCCTGTTCTCGCATTACACAGCCGTGGTGGACCCCAAGGCCATCCTGAAGAGCATCCAGCAGGAGCTGCTCAACTCCGGCAAGGTGCGCATCCGCTTCGACACGCGCTTTCTGGACCTGGGCCAGAGCGAGGGCAAGCGCCTGCGCGTGCGCACCACGAGCGGCGACATCTCCTGCGCCTTCTTCCTCAACGCCGCCGGAGCCTACGGCGACGTGGTGGCTCATGCTTTTGGTCTGGGAAAAGACTACCAGCTCATCCCCTTCAAGGGCATCTACAAGAAGCTCAAACCCGAAAAGGCCCACACCATCCGGGGCAGCATCTACCCGGTGCCGAACATCAAGAACCCGTTTCTGGGCGTGCACTTCACGCGCGGGGTGCACGGCGACGTCTACCTTGGCCCCACGGCCATCCCGGCCCTGGGCCGCGAGAACTACGGCATCCTGTCCGGCATCGATGCCGAGGCCCCAAGGATACTCCTGCGCGACGCCCTGCTCTTCCTGCGCAACAAGAAATTCCGCGAAGTCGCCCTTGAGGAACCACGCAAATACTCCTTTAAGTACTTCTTCAACGACGCCCGCAAGCTCGTGAAGGAACTGGCCATGGAGGACATCGAGAACTCGCCCAAGGCAGGCATCCGGCCCCAGCTGGTTGACGTAAAGAAAAATGAACTGGTAATGGACTTTGTCATTGAGGGCACGGATTCAAGCGTGCACGTGCTCAACTCCATCTCCCCGGCATTTACCAGTTCACTTTTCTTCTCCGGCATGCTCCTGGACAAATATGTCCTCCCCAGGCTCATGAAGCTCTAGAGCCGTGCCGCTTCATGACTCCTTGACAAGAATCGAAAAACACGGAACAAGGCCTCAACACAAGTGAGGATCACGAGCATGATCAAGCTACCTGAACTGCATTTTGGCGACATTGTCGCACAGATCCCCATCGTCCAGGGTGGCATGGGGGTTGGCATTTCCCTGTCTGGTCTCGCATCAGCCGTGGCCAATGAGGGGGGCGTCGGCGTCATCGCTGCCGCCATGATCGGCATGGGCGAGCCAGACGTTGGCAAGAATCCCACCGAGGCCAACATCCGCGCCCTGCGCGACGAGATCCGCAAGGCCAAGGCCAAGATGACCCAGGGCCTCCTGGGTGTGAACATCATGGTCGCCTTGACCAACTTTGCCGACCTTGTGCGCACCTCCATCCGCGAAGGTGCGGACATCATCTTCTCCGGCGCCGGACTGCCGCTCGATCTGCCCAAATACCTCAAGGAAGACCTGACCGAGGAGTTGCGCGCTCACGTGCGCACCAAGCTCGTGCCCATCGTCTCCTCTGGCCGCGCAGCCGCCGTGCTCTGCAAGAAGTGGCTGGCCAAGTACGACTACCTGCCCGACGGCTTCGTGGTGGAAGGCCCCATGGCCGGCGGCCACCTGGGCTTCAAGCCCGAGGAGCTGAGCGACCCCAACTTCGCGCTGGAGAAGATCCTGCCCGAGGTCGTGGAGGCCGTGAAGCCCTTTGAGGCCGAGAGCGGACGCCGCATCCCAGTCATCGCCGCCGGCGGCATCTACACCGGCGCGGACATCGCCAAGTACCTCGAGCTGGGCGCTTCCGGCGTGCAGATGGGCACCCGCTTCGTGGCCACCCACGAGTGCGATGCCAACATCGCCTTCAAGGAGGCCTTCATCGCGGCCCGCAAAGAGGACGTCACCGTGATCAAGAGCCCGGTGGGCATGCCCGGCCGCGCCATCATGAACGACTTCCTCCTGGCCGTGCGCGAGGGCCGCAAGAAACCCTTCAAGTGCCCGTTCCACTGCGTCAAGACCTGTGACGTGGTCCATGCCCCCTACTGCATCTCCCAGGCCCTGGTGAGCGCCAAGAGGGGCATCCTCAAGCATGGCTTCGCCTTCTGCGGCGAGAACGTCTGGCGCGTGGACAAGATCGTCAGCGTGAAAGAGCTCATCGACAGCCTGCGCATGGAGTTCGAAGAGTTCTGGGAGCGCAAGAACGCCCTGCTCGCCAACAAATAAAGACTACCCCCGTCTGACGACACCCCTCGTCCGGCGGACCAAGGAGAGAGAATGTCCAATCCCACTGTGCTCATCGTGACCTCCATGGGTGAAATGCTCGTGGAACTCTACGCCGACAAGGCCCCGGAAACCGTGACCAACTTCCTGTCCTACGTGGACGAGGAATTCTACGACGGGCTGATCTTCCACCGTGTCATCAAGAACTTCATGATCCAGGGCGGCGGCATGGACATGATGATGCGCGAAAAAGCGAACAAGGCGCCCATCAAGAACGAGGCCAGCGTCGACCTGCCCAACTTGGCCTTCACCCTGGCCATGGCGCGCACCATGGACCCGAACAGCGCCACCAGCCAGTTCTTCGTCAGCGTGAAGGACAACGACTTCCTGAACTTCACCGCACCGAACCCCCAGGGCTACGGCTACGCCGTGTTCGGCAAGGTCACCGAGGGCCAGGACGTGGCCACCAAGATGAGCTGCGTGCGCACCAAGAACTACATGGGCCACGGCGACGTGCCCCAGGACCCCATCTCCATCATCAGCATCCGCCGCTTCGAAGTGTAAACGCTTCGAAGTCCACGCGGGCTGACAGCAAAAACACGAACGGCGCGTCCAACTGGGCGCGCCGTTTTTCGTTGCCGGGCAAGACAAAAACACTCCGCTAAATATCCTCCTCGCTCAGCACCTCGATGCCCTTGGCCTTGAGCAGCGCCGCCAGCACGCCGTCACCTGGAACCAGGCGGCCACTGAAGGTGCCGTCGTAGACGCGCCCTGACCCGCAGGACGGCGAGCGCGACTTGAGCACGGCCCGGCAACAGCCCTTGTCCAGAGCCAAGGCCAGGGCCAGCTGCGCCCCCACCTGAAAGGCCTCGGTGCAGTCCGCACCGGAGCGGGTCACAGCACGTCCGCCCAACAGTTCCACCGGCTCTCGCGGCACGGACAGCCCGCCCAGGACTTCCGGACAGACCGGGACCACCCGGTTAAGTCCGGCCAGGCGCATGATCTCCGGGTGCGGCGTGGCGTCCCCGTCGTAGCGGCAGGCCCGGCTAGCCAGGCAGGCGCTCACCAGGACGAACTCCCCAGGCTCACAGAATATGGACATCAATGCTCCTTATATTCCTTCAATCCTGGCCTGGCTTCTTGGGCGTTTCGGGCGATTCGCCCACGCCGGGCTTCTTTCCCGTGTCCCCGGCGCCCGCATTTCCTGCGCCAACATCTCCGGCGTGAGGATGGGCCCTGTCGTAAACCTCCATGATGTGCCGCAGATCCAGGTGCGTGTAGCGCTCTGTGGTCGACAGCCGCGCGTGGCCGAGCATCTCCTGCACGCTGCGCAGGTCGGCCCCGGCCTGGAGCAGATGCGTGGCAAAGCTGTGGCGCAGGGTGTGCGGATGCACGTCCTGGCCGATGCCGGCGCTTGCCGCCAGCCGGGCCACGATGCGCTGGGCCTCGCGCCGGGTCAGGCGTCCGCCGCGCGCGCCCACGAACAGCGCCTCCTGTGCCGGGCCCTGCTCTGGAACCGGTACGATCACCTGGCGCACACGCAAATATTCCACCAAACGCTCCTTGGCGGCCTCGCTCAAAGGCGCCAGGCGCTCCTTGTTGCCCTTGCCGCGCACGCGCACAAAGCCCCGATCCGTGCGCACATCATCCACGCTGAGGGACAAAGCCTCGCTCACACGCAGGCCGGAGCCGTAGAGCACCTCGGCCAGGGCCAGGTCACGCAGGCCCAGGGCGCCGGGCGGAACCTGGCCCTCCATGACGGCCACGGCCTGGTCGACATTCAGCGCGCGCGGCTGGCGCTGCTCCTGCCTGGGGTTGCGCAGGCCCGTGAGCGGGCTCTTGTGCAGCAGCTGGTTCTTCAGCAAATAACGGAACAGGGAGCGCAGGGTCGAGAGCTTGCGGGCCATGCTCGACTTCTTCTGGCGCAGGCGGTGCAGCTCGGCGAGATATGCCGTGGCGTCCTCGCGGGTGATGGTCTCAAAGTCCTTGAGGCTGCGCGAACGGCGGGACAAGAAGTCCTGGAACTGGTCCAGGTCGGCGGCGTAGGCCCGCACCGTGGCCAGGGAATAGCCGCGCTCGATCTCCAGATAGGCGAGGAAGCCCTGGCAGACCTCCGGCAGGGCTGCGCCCGGACGGCTATGGGGAGCGCCTGTCGAGGACATAGCAGCTCTTGACGTTTTCCTTGGCCTTCTTCTTGAGCCCCATGGCTATGGCCGAGGCCTCGCCATAGTGCTTGAGCCGCCCGCCGGTGTT
>MGTN01000140.1:4546-6011 GCA_001799475.1 Desulfovibrionales bacterium GWA2_65_9
GCAGGCCTCTTCGGCGATGTCGGCGGGCACGATGAACACAAAGTCGTCGCCGCCCACGTGGCCCACGAAGCTCTTGACGCCCGTGAAGCTGCGGATGGTGTTGACGATGACCCGCGCGGTCATCATGAGCACCTCGTCCCCGCGCGAAAAGCCGTACTTGTCGTTGAAGGACTTGAAGTAGTCCAGGTCGCAGTAGGCCAGGGCGAAGTCGTCCTGGCGGTCGATCAGGTCCTGCATGCGCTGGATGATGGAGGTGTTGCCAGGCAGCTTGGTCAGCGGGTTGGCGTCCATGGCGCGCGAGGCCCGACACAGGGTCAGATGCACGCGTTCACGGGCCTGGGTGGGCAGAAAGGGCCGCACCAGGAAATCGTCGGCCTCAATCTCGTTCCAGTTCCAGGGCTGCTCCAGATCCTCTGAGTCCAGGCAGAGGATCACCGGCAGCTGGCGATACACGTTCTCGCTCTTGACGATGGTGGCCACCTCGGTGCTCTTGATGTCCGTCAGACGGTTGTCCACGACAAGGATGTCCGGGGGCTCGTTGAAGATGATCTCCATGGCCCGCCGCCCCCGGTCGATGACGGTCCACTCCACCTCTGAGGGGTCCCAGAGGCTGCGGAAGAGCGCCGTCAGCTCCGGGTCCGGGGTGAGCAGGATGCCGCGCTGCTGGCGGGGGAAGAGCATGTGGGCCACGGCGCGCTCCGTCGGTTTCAGGCCTTGCCGCCAGGCGCGGCGGCGTCCTCAGGCGCAAAGTTGACGCCGGAAACCTCGGACAGGTTCTCGGCAAAGCCGTCCAGCACGCTGTCCAGATCCGTCAGCTTGAGGTTCAGGATCTTGAATGCCTGCGGCGACAGCGGCACGGCCTGGTCGTCGCCGCCGGAGCCGTACTCGAAGACCCGGACCACGAAATCGCCCAGGTGCACGGCAGCGGCATGCAGCGGATAAAGCTGGGCGCGTTCCGGGAAGTGGTGCGCGCCCATGGCCTCCTTGATGTTCGGGGGCAGGTGCCAGTGCTCGGCCAGCCAGGAGTTGATGCGGTCATGCCCGAAGCCCAGCACGGCCTTCTCGGCCTCCAGCCAGCGCAGATCCTGGCTGCGCACGGTCTCGCCCACGGCCTTGTGCAGCTCTGGCAGTTGCACGGCGGCAACGACCTTGCCCAGGTCGTGCAGGAGCCCGCAGACGCTGTATTCCTCGGGGTCCTTGAGGCCAGCCTTGCGCGCGATGAGGCCCGTGGCCAGAGCGCAGCCGATACTGTGCTCCCACAGGCCCTCCATGGCCTTGGCCATGATGTCGAAGACCGAGGTGGAGATGATGACGCCCCGGATGACGTTGAAGCCCAGGAGCACCAGGGAGTGCTGGATGGAGCTGATGCGGCCGGGGAAGCCGTACACCGGCGAGTTGACCATCTTGAGCACCTTGGCCGAGAGCACTTGGTCGCGCGCGATGACCTTGGCGATGGCCTCGATGC
>MGTN01000140.1:6025-7693 GCA_001799475.1 Desulfovibrionales bacterium GWA2_65_9
TGGACAAGGCGCGAGACCTCGTCGAGGACCCTGGGCAGCGTGGGCAGATCGCGAATGGACAGGATCTTGCCCTTGGCGCTGGTCTTGAGATCCTCTTCCATGGCTAGCCCTTGCCCTGCGCGGCAATTGCGGCGTCGGCAGCGGCCTTGATAGTGAAATATTCGCGCAGGTGGGCCTTGACCTTGACCATGTACGCATCGTCGCCCAGGCGGCGGAAGAGGTGGTCCAGGCGTAGCGCGCGCTCGGACGGGTTCTGGCTGGCGGACACGGCGTCGCCCACGACGAAGACCTTGTCGATGCCCATGCCGTCAAGCCTGTCGATGAGCGCTTCCGTAAGCTCGACTCCGGAGCCGACGATGGCCATGCCATTGGCCTTGGTGATGGCCTTGGCCAGCTTCATGCCGGGCTGGGCGAGGCTTAAGGGGATCTTCTGCATGGATGCTCCTGAACTCCGGGGGATGGGACTGGCGTCACGTCAGGCTATAGTACATGCCCGGCCACTGGCGGACAAGCCCTTGCATCTCCAGCACGAGCAGCCTGCGGCTCACCATGTGGCTTTCCCAGCCCAGGGCCTGGATGAGCGCGTCGATGTGCACCTTGCCCTCCTGGGTCAGGCCAGTGAGCAGGGCTCGCTCCTCGTCCGTCAGGTTCGCGGGCAGGGCCTTGGCTTGCGCCGGGACCGCAGGGGGCGCGGCAGGGGGCCTGGGGTATGCGGTCAAGGCTACGGGCTGCGCCGGGGCGGGTTGCGCCTGTACGGGCAGCGCCTTGGGCACGCTCGCAAGCTCTGCGCTGAACTGGTAGCGCAGGGTGCGCACGATGTCCTCAGCGCTTTCCACCAGGGCCGCGCCCTGCTTGATGAGCCGGTGGCAGCCCGCAAAGGTCGGCTGGCCCAGCGGCCCAGGCAGGGCAAAGACCTCGCGGCCCTGCTCCGTGGCCAGGCGCGCCGTGATCAGGCTGCCGGAGCGGGCAGCGGCCTCGCCCACCAGCACGCCCAGGGACAGGCCGCTGATGATGCGGTTGCGGTAGGGGAAATTGCGGGCCTCGGGCCTGGTGCCTGGGCCGAATTCGCTGACCACCAGCCCGCGCAGCTCCAGCGCCTGGCGCACATCCTCGTTCTCCGGCGGGTAGTGCACGTCGAGCCCGGCCCCGAGCACAGCGATGGAGCTGCCGATGCCGGAGAGGCCGGCCATGTGCGCCTGGCGGTCGATGCCCGCAGCCAGCCCGGAGACGACGGTGATGCCGAAGCGCGACAGCTCCGAGCTGATGCGCTCCACGGACTGCAGGCCGAGAAGCGTGCAACCCCTGGCGCCCACAACGGCCACGGACGGATTGCGCAGCAGGCTCACGTCGCCCAGGACGTAGAGCAGGGCTGGCGGATCGGGGATCTCGCGCAGACGTTGGGGGTACTTGGGGTCGAACCAGGTGATGATCCGGGCCCCGAAGGAGCGTGCGGCCCGGTATTCGGCCTCGGCGCCGGGACGCCAGGGCTCGGCCAGAAAGACCTCGACGCGGTTCTTAGGCAGAAGCTTGCGGCCGGACCAGTGGCGGGCGTCAGACACGGCGTCATAGGCGCTCTCATAGCCGGAGAGCACGCTCTTCCACGAACGCGGACCAAGGCCCGGCGTGTGCCGCAAGGCCAGGCAGGAGAAGAATTCCTTGGCGGCGTCC
>MGTN01000140.1:7841-8041 GCA_001799475.1 Desulfovibrionales bacterium GWA2_65_9
ATGGCGTAGGACATGCCGATCTTGAGCAGGGCCGCCGCAGCCTTGTGGTGCTTTGGGTAGCGCCTGGTCACTTCCTTGAACGACAGGATGGCCTGGGGGTAGTTCTTTTCAACGTAGAGGCTCTCGCCGATCCAGTACAGGGCGTTGGGCACGAGCACGCTGTTCGGCTCGGCGGACAAGAAATCCTGCAGGAGCTTGCG
>MGTN01000140.1:8048-12422 GCA_001799475.1 Desulfovibrionales bacterium GWA2_65_9
GCCGCGTGCTCGGCCCGCACCAGGGTCATGCCCTCGGTGTACAGGGCAGAGCCTGTGGCTCCGCTGCCGGCCGGAGCCGGAGCCGGGGCCGGGCTTGCGGCGTATTCGGTCTGGGGCGGATCAGGCCGGGCGTTGACCACGGCAGGGACCGACGGCGGCGGAACTGGCGCGGCCTGGGCCTGCTTCTGCGGCATGACCACGCCGCCAGCGCCAAGCTGCTCCTGCATGCGCTGCACAGAGTCCTCCACGGCCTTCATGCGCTCCACCAGCTTGCGCTGCTGGTCGCGACCGCGCTCCTCCTGCTCCCGCTGCCCCTCCTTGAAGTTGAGGAAGTTCTCCTCCAGGCTGCGCAGCCGCCACTCCTCACTGAGCCCACGCTTGGCGTCCATCTTGCCGGCGCAGCCGCAAAGGGACACCGCGAGCAGTGTAACGATCAGAGCTTTGTGACGCATGGGCCTCTCCTGTTCAGGACTTCTTAGGCCAGAGAAATTGTTTTGGCAAGAATCCCGAAGTGCTGCCAGAACCGCGCGGCTTGCCTGCGCGGGGAAAATGCGGCAAAAGGTATGCACGATCAACCCCAACAAAGGCCAACATGCCCTTGAGCGAACTCCTGCGCATCCCTGCCGCCATGGCCGCACCGGCCTTTTTCCTGTTCTTCGGGCTGGCGGCCCTGGGCGCGCCTCTGCTGGCGGCCATCTGCCTGACTGTCGGCCAGGTGCGCGGCACCCAGCACCCCGAGGCCTACGCCCGGCGGCTTCTGCGCATGGCCCTGACCTGCGCCCTGCTCTCCGGCGTGGTCCTGTCTGGCGTCACAGGCGCAGCCTTGTACCGCCTGCCCTGGCTGAGGGACTGGCTGCTGGCCGCGCCGCTGGTCCCGGCCCTGCTTGCGCTGGGCAGCACCGCCTACTGCGTCTCCCTTGCGGTCCTGCGTGTATCGCGCGGGGCATACCGGGCGCAGCCCGTGAACTCCCTGCCCCCGGCCGCAGCCCTGTCCGTCCTTGCCGTGGGCGTCCTCTGGCTCAGCCTGTCCCTGCTGCGCGACCTGGCCGCCCAGGCCCGGGCCGTGCTTGACGCAACGCCAACCGGGGGCATCGCCCTGGCGCCGCTCATGACGCCGGACCTCTCGTCCACAGCGCCGCTGCTCTGGGCTGCGGTCCTGGCCAGCACCCTGGCTGCGGCAATGTGCGCGGGGGCCTGGAGCCTGGAGTACTTGCTGCTCCGGCGCGACCGCGAACCCTTTGGCCGCGAGGCCTTTGCCCATACGCTGCGCCTGGCGGCGCGATCGTCCCTGCGCTCCGGCCTGCTGGCCCTTTCCTTCCTGCCGGCCCTTTGGAGCCGCCTCACCGACCTGCCCGCCTCGCCGACCGACGCCCAGGCCGTCATGGCGCTGCTCCTCGCCTGCGGCGCGTGCATCCTCACGGCCTGCGTCCTGTGGATCGTGCTGGCCCGCAATAAGCGCCCCTGCTCAAGCCCGGCGCTGGTGCACGGCGCGCTGTTCCTGGTCTGGCTGGGCCTCACCGCAGCGCTCTCCGCCGCCCTCCTGCACTTCTACGCCGGCTAGTCCCCGCAAAACAAAAGGACAGCCCGGAGGCTGTCCCATTGTACTGCGCTTGATGGAGACAGGGGCTAGGGTCTGTTTCCCAAAGATGGATTGTGTTCCCTGGCGAGGAGAGAGCCTATTTGGGGGCCAGGGAGTGCACTCATGCAGTGCAGCCCTGGACACAAATCGGCTCACGCCGACTTCCAGACAACGTCCAGGGGGCAAAAGTCGCTTTTATAAACAGGCCCTAATCGTGCCCGGCCTGCTTGGTGGTGACCGTGGCCAGGCGGTAGACCTCGTGCGGATCAAGGATGAGCACAACGGAGCCGTCGCCCATGATGGTGGCGCCGGAGATGCCGTTGATCTCAAAGGTGTTCAGGTACTGGCCCAGGGGCTTGATGACGATCTCCTGGCGCTCCAGCAGCTTGTCCACAACGATGCCGAGCCTGCGGTCATTGTCATGGATGATGACCACGGGCAAAATCTCGCGGTTGTCGGGGTTGCCCGGCAGGCCCATGAGTTCAGACAGCTCGATGATTCCCAGGACCTCGCCGCGCAGGGTCAGCGCCTTGCGGTGGTTGACCTCGGAGAGCCGCTCGACCTCGATCTTGGTGGTCTCGCTCACGGCATCGAGCGGGATGGCGTAGGTGCCGTCGCCCACACGGACCATGAGCGCGTCGATGATGGCCAGGGTCAGCGGCAGGGTCAGGGTAAAGCGCGTTCCGCGCCCGACCTCGGTGTTGATCTGGATGTTGCCCTTGAGGTTCTTGATGTTGGTCTTGACCACGTCCATGCCCACGCCTCGGCCGGACACGTCGGTGATCTTCTCAGCCGAGGAGAAGCCAGGGGCGAAGATGAGGTCCACAGCCTGGCGGTCGTCCAGCAGCTTGGCCTCCTCAACGGTGCACAGGCCCTTCTTGACGCCGACCTGGCGCATCTTCTCCGGGTCGATGCCGCGGCCGTCATCCTCGACCTCGATGGCCACGGAATTGCCCTTGTGGTAGGCGCGCAGCCAGACATGCCCCTTGGGGTTCTTGCCCGCAGCGATGCGCTCATCCTCCGGCTCCAGGCCGTGGTCCAGGGAATTGCGGATAAGGTGCACCAGCGGATCGCCGATCTCCTCGCCCACGCTCTTGTCCAGTTCGGTCTCCTCACCTTCGGTGATGAGCTCCACCTGCTTGCCGCTCTTGCGCGACAAGTCGCGCACCAGGCGCGGGAAGCGCGAGAACACCGTGTGCACCGGCACCATGCGCACCTTCATGATGGTGTCCTGCAGGTCGTCGGAGATGCGGGCCATGGCGTAGGTGGTCTCGGTAAGCTGCTGGGCAACGTCCCCGACATCCTCAAGGCCTTCGGCCAGGGCGCGGGCGATCATGGAATAGCGGTTGCGGTTGATGATCAGCTCGCCGATGAGGTTCATCAGGTGGTCGAGCTTCTCGTGGTCCACGCGGATGGTGGTGGCGCCCTTCTGCTGGGGCTGGCCGGCCTCGAAGGCGGCCTGGGCGGCAGTGGGCGGCGCGGCAGGCGGCACAGCGGACTTCGGAGCTGTCCTGGGCTCCGGCTTGGGCTCGGACTTCGGCTCGGGCTTCGGCTTGGGCTCGGGCTTCGGCTTGGGCTCGGACTCAGGCTTGGGCTCAGGCTTGGGCTTGGATACCGGCTTGGGCTCGGGCTTGGGCTCTGGAGCTGCGGCAGGCGCTGGCGCGGCCTCGGCCGGGGGCACGAGGGACTCTGGGGCCACGCCCTTGATATCGGCCAGGGCCTTGAGGATCATGTCCTTGAGGATGGAGACCTCCTGGGACAGGATGTCCAACATGAGCTCAAAACCCACGTCGGACTTGCGGGCCTGGTCCACCAGTCCGGCGGTGCGCTCGGCGTAGCCCTTGATCTCGCCCAGGCCCATGTAGCCGCTGGAATTCTGCAAGGTCGTCAGGCTGCGGTACAGCCCGTCGATGATGTCACGCTGCGAGGCGTCCTGGCCAAGCATGTCCAGGGCCATGTCCAGGCTCTTGAGCTGGTGCAGCACTGTCTGCTCAAAAATGTCCACATCCTCGGCATCAAAGCCGCCAACTGCTGGAGGAGACGCGGGAGCCTCAGGCTCGACCTCCTCAGGCGCAACCTCGACCAGGTCCTCACCCTGCGGATCAGCTTCAGCCGAGGCCTCGGGCATGGCGGCAACGGCGGCCACCGGGGCAGCCGCGGAATCAGGCAGGAGCATGGCCCGATACTGCTCCGGCACGGCGAGTTCGCCAGCCTCTGTGGTGGCCTGGAGCACTGCGGCCATGACCGAGATGTCCTTGGGCGTGGCCTTCATCCCATCGACCTCGATGCGGCCCAGGAGCTCCTCAATCAAGTCCACCACGGCCAGGAGCAGGTCGATGACTGCCCGGCTGGTGCGCATCTCGCCCTTGCGGACACGGTTCAAGAGCGTTTCCGCCTCATGGGTCAGGGCGTTGAGCTCCCTGTACCCGATGATGCCGCTGTTGCCCTTGATGTTGTGGAAATAGCGGAAGATATCGTTGACCAGTTCGCCGCCGCCATCGGGGTTCTTCTCCAGTTCCAGAAGCCCCTCGTTCAGGCTGCCCACGAGGTCGCGCGACTCCTCCAGGAAATCGGTCAGGTGTCCCTCGCCAACGGTGGTCAGGACGTACGGCGTGGGGTCGAAGTCCGGGCTGGGCTCCAGTTGGACGTTCTGCCAGCGGATGTTGAGCGGTCCTGAAGGAACCTGGGGAGCGGTCTCGTCCAGAGCTTCCAGCTCCTGGAGTTCCAGCTCCTGGGACTCCGACTCCTGGGATTCGAAGGCGGCCGCGACAGAGGCTTGCTCAAAAACATCTTCA
>MGTN01000140.1:12490-14170 GCA_001799475.1 Desulfovibrionales bacterium GWA2_65_9
CTGCCGGAGCGCGTCCGTGGCGGAGAGGATGACGTCCATGATGGCCGAATTCACGGCCATGGCACCCTGGCGAAGCTCGTCGAGGATGTTTTCGGCCTTGTGCGCCAGGCCGTTGATCTTGTGCAGGCCAAGGAAGCCCGATGCCCCCTTGAGGGAGTGCATGGGCCGGAAAATCTCGTTCAACAGGCCGAGATTCTCCGGGTTCTTCTCCAATTGGAGAAGATTCGGCTCGATGGTCTCAAGGTGCTCTTTGGCTTCAACGAAGAAGTCAGAGAGTATCTCTGGATCAAGGTAGTCTTGGCTCATCGAGATACCTGCCTGCTCTCATGTGTCCGCCCGGATAAAATGCTTGAGGCCGGGACGGAGCGTTCGCTCCGGGGCTTCAGCCCAGGAGCATTTTCACGTTGCGGACCATCTTCTCCGGCTGGGCCGGCTTGACCATGTACAGGTTCGCGCCAAGGGTCAGGCCCGTCTGGATGTCCTTGTCCTGGCCCTCTGTGGACAGGACGATGATCGGGATGTCCCTGTACGCTTCCTGCTCGCGGACATTCTTGATGAAGGTGAAGCCGTCCATACGCGGCATGTTCACATCGCTGACGATGAGATCAACCTGATCCGTGGCGTACAACTTCTCCAGTCCGTCAAGGCCGTCCTCGGCCGTGGTCACGCGGAATCCCTCCTTCTTCATGATGAAGGCGACGAGATTCCTTACAGTCTTAGAATCGTCCACAATGAGAATATGTTTAGGCATGAGATGAACCTCCCCCCTGCAGAACTCCGTGAACCAGATTGTCGATGGACAGGATGCTGATCAAGCGCTCACCGGATTTATACAGGCCCATGAGCAGATGCGCGGAGACGCCGACGTTGCCCTCCACGTTCCACTCAAGCTCGTCGCCCGAGGCGAGATACATGGTGGACACGGCATTGATCATGAGACCGATCTGCAGGCCCCGGTGGCGGCAGATGACGATGAAGCGGTCTTCCTGTTCGCCGGGGATGCCCATGAGCGCGCGCAGGCTCACCAGCGGCGTCACCCGTCCGCGCAGGTTGATGATCCCGGTGATGAAATACGGTGCGGCCGGAAGCTTGGTCGGCTTGACGAAGCGGATGACCTCCTGGATGACCATGATGGGCAGCGCATATTCCCGGCCCATGAGCGTGAAGCTCACCAGACGGATGTCCTTCTGGTTGCGCATATTCTCGTCGGAATGCTCTTCAGCCTTGGCGTCTGCCGGGCCGGAGAACCCGGCAAGCGTCTCCTCGCCGCGCGGGTCGAGCCTTCTGGCCTGGGCCAAGACCTTTTCACGGTCCACGCCCAGATACTTGTCCAGAAAGGCCTCTTCGGCGCCAGTCAGGGTGCGTCCGGGGTCGGTGACGTCGGGCAGACGGACATCTTCGACGAAGTATTGCTCAGGCGTTTTCATTGCGCACAATCTCTCTTGCCAGGTTCAGATATTCCACGGCGCCGCGCGCCTTGGGGTCCACATCGAAGATCACCTTGCCGCCAGCACTGGACTCGCGAAATTTCGTGTCAAAGTGGATCACCGTCTCCAGAACCTTATCGCCCAGCTTGTCGCGCATGATCCGCAGGATGCGCCTGCAGGCCGCCGTGCGCTGGTCATACATGGTGGGCAGGGCCATGTAGCACACCGGCCTCGGCAGCACCCGGTTCAAGAG
>MGTN01000140.1:14181-27321 GCA_001799475.1 Desulfovibrionales bacterium GWA2_65_9
AGTCGTAACGCTCGCGCATGTCCTCAAGGGCGATGTTCAGGATCAGCCCCTTGTTCTTGCGCTCCTTCAAATCCACCTCAAGCTCGGAGAGCCTGATTGAGCCTGGCGCAAAGTCGAACCCGCCGGCTGTGCCCGTCTTGAGGATGCGCTCCCAGACCTCGCGCCCTGCCTGCTCCTCCTGGAAAAGATCGTACACCGAGGTCTCAAGCGTCTCCGGAAAGAAGGAGAGGTGCACCGAGGCGTTGGCGTGCGGGTCAAGGTCCATGACCAGCACCCGCTTCTCAAGTCTCGTCAGGGCCGCCCCAAGGGTCAGGGCCGTGGTGGTCTTGCCCACGCCGCCCTTCTGGTTCGCTATGGCAACGACCCTGGCGCCCAATACGCTACCCTGCTCCTGACAGCAGGCCCATCGCGTTTTGCATCAAGCCTCCTTCTTGTACATGATGGCGCCTGGGTAGTGGATGGGCTTGAACGAACGCGTGATGTTGTGCAGCGACTCCGCGTGCCCGATGAGCATGTATCCGCCAGGCTGCAGGTTGTCGTAGAAGGCGCCGATAACCTTTTTCTTCATCTCGTCGTCGAAGTAGATGATGACGTTGCGGCAGAACACCAGTTGCGAACGTTCCACCCGCTTGAGCGCCACGCGGTCGGAAAGGTTCAGCTGGCCAAAGGAGATGAGCCTTTTCAGCTCCGGCTTGATGCGAAAGTTCTCACCATCCTTGTCGAAATAGCGCGGCAAAAGCTCCTTGGGCGTGGTGCGCAGGGTATACTCGTTGTACACGCCCTTGCGCGCGGCCTCGAGCACCCGCTCGGACAGGTCGCTGGCGGTTATCCGCACGTCCCAGGAAGCAAGCTCGCCCTTGAGCACCTCGGCCACGATGATGGCCAGGGTGTAGGGCTCCTCGCCTGTGGAGCAGCCTGCGGACCAGATGCGCAAGCGCTTGTCGCCCTTCTTGCGCATTTCGGCGATGACCTCGGTCAGGATATTCTCCTGAAAGACCTTGAGTTGCGGCGGGTTGCGGTAGAAGCTCGTCTCGTTGGTGGTTATGACCTCAAAAAGCTTGGTGAGCTCCGCCTTCTTGTTCGTGTCGTACTGCAGATAGTGGTAGTACTCGCCAAAGTTCTTCAGATTCAGCAGCTTCAGCCTGTTGGCCAAGCGGTTCTCCAGCAGGTACTTGCGGTTGTCCGCCACGTAGATGCCGCACTGCGCGTAGATGAAATCACGCAGTTGAACAAACTCAGGGTCACTGATCTTCAGCTCGCCACCCACGGGCATTGATGTGGAGAAGAGCGCAGACATCTATATCTCCCTCTCCTGTTCGTCCTGAATCCTTGCAATGGCGGCCTCGGCGGCCTCCATGATCTCGTAGTCCTCACTGCCGGAAACGGCCAAAAGGGCGCGGAAGGCCGAGGTGCCGCCGATGCTGCCCAGGCACTCGATGGTGCGGATGGTCACCAGCTTGTTGGGATGCTCCAGGAGTTCCACAACCTCCGGGATGGCCTCCATGACCCTGTGCTGGCCGAGGACCTCCAGGGTGCGCACCTTGACCCAGTCGTCATCGTCATGCAGGGCGTGCAGCAGGTGCGGGATGGCGGATGCGGAGAAGCACTGGCCCATGATCTCCACCACGGTCTGGCGCACGTCCCGGTTTTCGTCCAGCAGGCGCGACGCCAAGAGATTCAGCCAGACTTCGGAGCCGTGGCACAAGGAGGCGACGGCCTCCAGGGCATGCTTGCGGATCTCCGGGCTTTCGTCCTCCAGGGCAGACTTGAGGATGTCGATGTTCCCGGCGGCGTCCATCTTGCCCAGAGCATACACGGACATGAGCCGCTTAAGCGGGTCGATGCCCTTGAAAAGGTTCTGGAAGCGCATCTGCATCTCGGAACCGTCGATGGCCACGCAGGCGTCCAGCGCAGCCTCTTTGACATCGTCGTACTGGTGGTCAAGCAAGGCGAAGAGCGCGTCTGCGGCCGGGGCATGGCGCAGCTTCTGCCCGAGGAAGCTCGCGGCGGACTTGAGCACCTTGCCGTCGTGGTGCTTGGCCAGAATGTTCATAAAGAAATCGACCGCGCCTGGCCCGGCGATGCGCGCCAGCACGGCGATGATGCTGCGCTGCACAACCACCTGGTTGGCCCAGAAGGCACTCGTGAGCACCGCCTCAACCTCAGGGTCGGATACACGCGCCAGGGTCTCCACCGCGAGCAGCGCCTTGGCCTGGTCCTCCTGCTGGAGCGCCTGCCGAAGCACATAGGTGAGGCCCATGCGCGACAGGCTCTCCAGGATGTGCTCCAGGCGGTCCTGGTCCTTGTCCGGGTCGAGCTTGCTGGCGATGGAGAAGACCCCGGTAGCTGCGTCATCGCCGCCCATGGCGGCCAGGCCGATGATGGCCGCATCCTGAACCTCGATTTCCTCGTCCTCCAGGGCCACCAGCAGGTACACCCGGAAATTCTCGCGCTCGGCCTTGGGCAGCAGGTTCACCAGCTTGGCGCCCAGGATGTTCACGATGGCCTTGACGATCTTGTTGCGCAGGGCTGTGGGCGAGGACTCCATGCGGTTGAGCAACAGGGTCACGGCCTTGACGTTGCCCATCTCGCCCAGGGCGTCGATGATCATGGAGACCACCAGCTCGGAGGAATGGCTCATGGCCTTGACCATGGCGTCTACGGAGCTGGCGTGGCCGATCTTGGACAGGGCCTCGATGACCGAATACTGGACCCACTCCTCGTCGCGCATGGCCTGGTTCAGACACTTGGCGGCCTCGGGCAGGCCGAGATTGCCCAGGCTCACTGCGGCCTGATAGCGCACGTTGACCTCGGGGTCCTTGAGCAGGGCCTCGCACAGCGGGGCCACGGCCATGACGTTGCCCGCCGAGCCCAGGATGTCGCTGGCGAAGATGCGCAGGTCCACGTCCTCATCCTTCAAGAGCGGGATGAGCAGTTGCAGCTCCTTTCCGCCCAGGGCGCGCAGGATGTCCATGGCTCCGTTGCGCACCGGGGCCTCGTCAGACTGGAGGAGCGGTATGACGCCGCTGACCGCCTCCTTGCCGCCGATCATGCGCAGGGCGTTGTCTGCCGCCTCTTGAACGCCAATGTTGCTGCTTTTGAGCATCTCCACAAGCAACGGCACCGCGTCTTCGCAATGGGCCTCCCCAGCCAGGTAGGCTCCCTCGCGCAACACGTCCGACTCGGGACTCGTCAGCATCGGCAGAATATCTTTGCAGTCAGTCATTTGCTCGCGCCCCTCCAGAATCTTGCTCACTCATCAGACGCACCGGGCACCCCCTGGCGCTGTTGCGCCCATCACAGATAAACGGTAGCGCCCACTACAGGTAAAGATTATTCATAATGGCCTGGGCCATGTCATCAATATCAACTATTTCGTCCGAAAGTCCAGCGTCAACTATGGCTTTGGGCATCCCGTAGACTACGCAAGTTGCGTCGCTCTGGGCCAGGGCCCGGCCACCTTTTTGCTTGAGTGCGCGGATGCCTTCCATGCCGTCATTGCCCATGCCGGTCAGGATCACGCCCACGGCGCGGCGGCCCACGGCGTTGGCCACAGAGCTGATGAGCACATTGGCCGAGGGCTTGTACAGGGCGCTGGCAGGCTCGGTGGCAATCTCCAGGTCGACACGGCTCATCATTTGCTTGAGCACCAGATGCCGCCCCCCGGGGGCGATGAAGGCGCAGCCAGGCTTCAGGCGGTCTCCCGGCTCGGCCTCCTTGACGCTGATCTTGCACAAACCGTCCAGGCGCTTGGCAAAGGGGCCGGTAAAGGCCTGCGGCATATGCTGGGCGATGACGATGCTGGCCGGAAAATCGGCGGGCAGGGCCGAGAGGACCTTCTGCACCGCAGGCGGGCCGCCCGTGGACACGCCAATGGCCACCACGTCGCGCTTGGCCGAGCCGCAGGGCAGGGTCGGCGCGGCCGCGGGCCGACCAAGGCCAGGCGTTGACGCGGCCTGGGTGGCCGACGAGGTAAAGGGCGCACGGGCCATGGGCGTGGACAGCCTGGCCCGGGAATGTATCAGCTTGCGCGAGGCCACGATCTTGACCTTGGCGATGAGGTTGGCCTCGATCTTGACGATATCGAGCGAGACCTTGGAGAGCTGCTTGGGGATAAAGTCGACAGCTCCGAGATCCAGGGCCTTCAAGGTGGCCTCGGCGCCCTCGTTGGTCAGGGAGCTGACCATGAGCACGGGCCTGGGCATCTCCATCATGATGTGCCGCAGCGCCGTGAGCCCGTCCATGCGGGGCATCTCGATATCCATGGTCACGACGTCGGGATTGTGCTTGCGGATCATCTCCAGGCCTTCCTCGCCGTCGCGGGCCGTGGCCACAACGTCGATCTCCGGATCCTTGGAGAGCATGGTGCTGATGGCCTTGCGCATGAAAGCCGAATCATCGACGACAACAACCTTGATCACACAGCACTCCTTCTACGTGGCTGGCTCAGCGCGCACAGTGTTCCGAATCCGTTTCATGCTCTCATAAATATCACCCCTTGTCCAACGCCAAAGGCTCCAGGAGCTGGCCCCAGCCAAGGCTCCGCCAGGACAATTCCCATCCAAACCGCTTGCCTTTTGTTTAGGATTCGGCTAAATGCCACCTCTCACATCGGGATGTGGCTCAGTCTGGTAGAGCGCCGCGTTCGGGACGCGGAGACCGGAGGTTCAAATCCTCTCATCCCGACCAGACAAATCAGCCCCTTGCGGAACACCTCCGCAAGGGGCTTTCTCGTTGGCCTGGCAACAGGAAAGAAGAATGCCTAGTCGCGGCCCCGCATGACGACCCGGGGCTTGCTGCCGTCGGCCGAACCGAGCAGGCCGTCAGCCTCCATCTGCTCAATGTAGCGGGCCGCGCGGTTGAAGCCGATGCGGAAACGGCGCTGGATGAGGGAGATGGACGCCCGGCCCTGGCTGGTGACGAACTCCACGGCCTCGGCGTACATGGGGTCGTCGGCCGTGCCGCTCTCCCCACTGCCTTGTGCGCCGCCAGCGCCTGCGGCCTCGCCGTCCTTGCGCCACTCCGTAAAGTCCAGCTCGAACTGCTGGGGCTGGCGGGCCTTCCAGTGCGCCACCACGGCCTCGATCTCGGTCTCGTCCACATAGGCCCCGTGCAGACGCCGCAGCTTGGCTCCGCCGGACTTGTAGAGCATGTCGCCCTTGCCCAGCAGGCGCTCCGCGCCAACGGTGTCCAGGATGGTGCGCGAGTCGTGGCGGCTGGTGACCTGAAAGGAGATGCGCGTTGGGAAATTGGCCTTGATGAGCCCGGTGACGACATCGACGCTGGGCCGCTGGGTGGCCAGGATCATGTGGATGCCCGCCGCGCGCGCCAGCTGGGCCAGGCGCACGATGCAGGTCTCCACGTCCTTGGCCGAGGTCATCATCAGGTCGGCCAGTTCGTCGATGACGATGACCAGGTACGGCAGGGGCGCCATGTCGGCGAACTCTTCCGGCCGCTTGTCGCCCATTTCGGCCAGTTTCTGGTTGAAGCCCTCGATGTTGCGCACGCCCAGCCGGGCCAGGGTCTCGTAGCGCGAATCCATCTCGCACATGGCCCACTCCAGCGCGCTCTTGGCCAGGGCCATGTCCGTGACCACCGGGTGCACCAGGTGCGGCAGGTCGGAGTAGATGGCCAGCTCGATGCGCTTGGGGTCGATGAGCAGGAGCTTGACCTGTTCAGGCGTGGCCTTGAACAGGATGCTGACCAGGAAGCCGTTCAGGCACACGCTCTTGCCCGCACCAGTTGCGCCTGCCACGAGCAGATGCGGCATGGTGGCCAGGTCGGCGATCTGCGGCGCGCCCTGAATGTCCTTGCCCAGGGCCAGGGCCAACGGCGAACGGGCCATGGCGAACACCGGGGACTCGATGATCTCGCGCAGGGAAACGGTCTGGCGCTTCTCGTTGGGAATCTCGACGCCGATGGAGTCCTTGCCCGGGATGGGCGCCTCGATGCGCACGGCCAGGGCCTTGAGGGAAAGCGCGATGTCGTCGTTACGCGCGGCGATGGTGCTGATCTTGACCCCTGGGGCCGGCTTGAACTCGAACATGGTCACCACAGGGCCGGGCAGCACCTGCTGGATCTCGCCCTGGATGTTGAAGTCGGCCAGGCACGCGGTGAGCTGCCGGGCCTTGGCCTGGAGGATCTTCGGGTCAGCCACGGCCTGGTGCTGCGGGGCCTCGCGCAGGAGTTCGGAGTTCGGCAGGTCAACGTGGGAGGACGGAAAGGTCTGGGTCGGAGCCTTCCTCTTCTGGGCCGGGGACTCAAAGGGCTTGAGCACCAGGCTGTCGCCTGCGGGGTCCGGGTCGACAAAAATTTTCGGCTCAACCTTGCGCAGGGCCTGGGCCGAGGCAACTGGCGCGTCGTTTTTTTCAAGTTTTTCGGACTTGCCGGGCTTCTCAGGCTTTTCGGGCTTGCCCTCGGCGGCGCGCCGCCGCAGGATGCGCTCGCGGTACTTGCACCACTGGTCGTACACGAAAGATTTCAGACGCTTGAACACCGTGGCCCAGCTCACCTGGAAGCCCACCTGCACCGAGGCCACGGTGAGGAAGAGCCAGAACAGCACCGAGCCCCAAGGGCTCAGCAGGTTCATGGACATGCCGGCCAGATACTTGCCAAGCAGCCCGCCGCTGGTGAGGGCGGGCTTGATGTTCGTGGCGGGCTTGGCCCAGGGGCCAGTCACCCAGGCCATGATGCACAGCATGACCGTGGTCACGCCAACCCAGCGGTACAGGGGCAGGCGCAGCCTGTCCGAGAACTGGGTCAGGCCCATGTACGCCAGCAGCAGGGGCCAGGCGATGGCTCCGACGCCGAAGAGCTCCACCAGGAACCCGGCGATGTATGAGCCCACGGCCCCAGCCATGTTGCTGGTCTTCCAGGTGGCGCTCACGGCCTGATTCAAGGTTGGGTCATCGGGATGGAAGGAAAAGATGCACAAGAACAGGAAGGCGGCCACAAATAGGTAGACCAGCCCCTTGATTTCCATGCGAAACTTTATTTTGTCCGTGACCCTACCCTCCACATGTCGCGCGCCTGCGGCGAGGCGTCGCGGCGGCCTGGGATGCGCCCGGCCCGGAGCGTTGCCCCGGGCCGGATGCCTTCACTGCTATTCCCTGTCGCGGCTGATGTACGCGCCGGTGCGGGTGTCGACCTTGATGCGCTCGCCCTGGGCGATGAACAGCGGCACGTTGACCATGATGCCGGTTTCCATCTTGGCGGGCTTGTTGGCGTTGGTCACGCGGTCGCCTTGCACGCCGGGCTCGGTCTCGATGATCTCAAGCACCACGGAAGCGGGCAGGTCCATGTCGAAGAGCTCGCCGTTGTAGAGCATGACCTTCAGCGTCTCGCCTTCCTTGACGTAGCCGCCCTTCTCGCCCACCTGGCTGGCGGGGATATGCTTCTGCTCATAGGACTCCATGTCCATGAACACAAAGTCATCGCCCTCTTTGTAGAGGTACTGCATGTCCTGGATGGCGATGTCGGGCTTGTCGACCTTCTCGCCGGAGCGGAAGGTCTGGTCCACCACGCGACCGTTCAGGATGTGCTTGAGCTTGGTGCGCACAAAGGCGCCGCCCTTGCCGGGCTTCACATGCTGAAAATCAACGATTTCGTAAGGCTTGCCATCCATCTCGATCTTCAGACCGCGACGGAAATCAGACGTGGAATACATTCAACCTCCGGTGCATACATGGCGGGGCATTTGCTGCGGACAACTCATTGCCACGCCTTATTATTTTTTGTCCTGGACCCCGGCGTTGTGCCGCTCAAGCGCTAGGACGGCCAACGCATACCCGAGAATGCCGAAACCGGCAACAACTCCGATGCAGGATTTCCCCATCAGGCTTTTCTGGCGCAGCGGCTCGTCCGTGCGGGCAAAGATGTTCGACAGGTGCACCTCCACGCAGGGCACGCCGATCCAGGCCAGGCAGTCGGCCAGGGCCAGGCTGGTGTGCGTCAGCGCCCCGGCGTTCATGGCCACGCCGTCCAGGCCCTCGCGCCGCGCCGTTTCCAGCCGGTCGATGAGGTTGCCCTCAAAATTTGACTGGTGGAACAAAAGCTCGATGCCTTCGGCCCCCTCGCCCAGGAGTTCCGTAAGCAGCCCAGGCAGGCTGTCCAGGCCCTGGGAGCCGTAGATCTCCGGCTGGCGGTCGCCGATGTGGCCCAGGTTGGGACCGTTCAGGACGAGGTATTTGCGAGTCTTCATGGCTGCCGCCTGGGGTTTAGGGGTGCACGCCCGCTTGACGCGGGCCAAAAAAGCCACCATTTACTGCGCACCGGGCTTTAGTCCCGGCAACCGGGGTATTATGAATCGAACTTTCGACTTAGTCAAAACTGCGTACGAACTCTCCCAGCTCACGCCCACCGGGGAGCCGCAAGTGGCCATGGCCGGGCGCTCCAACGTGGGCAAGTCCTCGCTCATCAACTGCCTGGCGCAGCGCAAGGGCCTGGCCAAGACCAGCTCCACTCCCGGCAAGACCCAGAGCGTCAACTTCTTCCAGATCGAGCCCGGCGGCTACACCCTGGTGGACCTGCCCGGCTACGGCTACGCGCGGCGCTCCCAGGCCGAGCGCGCCAAATGGGGCCAGCTCATTGAGCACTTTTTGACCAAGAGCACGGGCCTCAAGGCCGTGGCCCTGCTCATCGACGTGCGCGTGCCGCCGCAAAAAAGCGACCTGGAGCTGGTGGCCTGGCTACGCCATGCGAACATCCGCATCCTGCCCGTGCTGACCAAATGTGACAAGGTGAATCAGCGCGAGGCCTCCGCTCGACAACGGGAATGGCGCGACCTGCTCGGGGGCATGGCCACGCCCATCTGCTTCTCCAGCGTTACCGGCCAGGGCCGCGAGGCCCTGTGGGACGCCCTGGACAGCCTGGCCGCCCGCCCAGTCCAGACACCAGATTCGATAGACGGCTAGCCGAGCAGAAAAAGAGACCCAGGGCGCGTCTGCCCGCTAGGGTCTAGTTTCCAACTGCTGGATTTTGTTCCCTGGCGAGGAGAGAGCCTATTTTGGGGCCAGAGGGTGTACTCATGCGGTACAGCCCTGGACCAAAATCGCCTCGCGACGACGTCCAGGGGGCAAAAGACGCTTTTAGAAACAGGCCCTAGTCACGCTCCTCCCGCGTGAACAGCAACTGCAGGCGCACGCTCAGGCGGTGCGCCCGGATGCCCAGCCAGGGCACCGAGACCCAGGTCAACCGGCTCAGGGCCGCGCCGCTGAACAGCATGTTGGCCAGCCAGGCCCCAAGCAGGGGCGGCATGAGCCCCTTTTGGCCCGTGGTGATGCCCAGGACATAGAGCCCATAGTAGCCGAAGACCACGAGCAGGCTCAGCACGAGGTTCACGTAGAGATTTTCAAAGAGGGTGCACATGGCCAGGGCCAGCAGCGCCATGGTGACCATGGAGAAGGCGTAGGACCACTTGCCGTGCCAGGCCGTGCGCAGGCGCTCCACGTTGGACCCGGACTCGCGCAATTCCTCGATGACCCTGCCCAGGGTCTGCAAGGGCAAATCAGCCTTGTCCCCGCTGTCCGCGGACAGAAAGCCGCGCATGTCCTGCCGGAGCGGGATGAAGTGCGTCAGCAGCTTCATGGCCGCGAAATCAGCGGTTTCGATCTCCCAGACATCAAGCAGCCCCCAGCCGTGTTCGTCCACCAGGCCCTTCTTGGCCGTCGTGATGCGCGAGAGCCGGTTGGTGTCGCGGTCGAACTCGTACACCGTCACGTCATTGACGCGGCTCTGGGTGGGCTGGGCCTCACCGGCATGGACGATGTACGGCCCCTCGCGGAACCAGAGATTCTTCAGCACACGCTTGTCGAGCTGGCGCTTGCGCACCTCCTCGCGCCAGATGCGGGTGGCCTCCTGCTCGCCATAGGAGGCGATGAACTGCGAGAAGACCAACTGCCCGAGGCTCCAGATCAACGCGTAGACAAGGAAGAAGCGCACGAACCAGCGGATGGACACCCCGCCCGCGCGCAGGGCCATCATCTCGCGGCTGCGCACCATGAGCCCGATCTGCAGGACCACGGCCAGCAGAAACACCGCGGGCAGGATCTGGGAGAAGATCAGCGGCATTTTCACCGCAAAATAGGTCAGAATCTGGCGCACGCCGAGGCCCGCGTCCAGAAAATGCTCCAGGCGGTCGGAGAGATCGGTCAGCAGATAGATGAAGGTTCCGGCCCCCAGGCAGGTGGCCATGAGGAACAGGTTCTGGCGGACCACGTAGGCCCCCAGGGCGCTCAGGCGAAAGCCGGGCAGCCTCACGCCACACCCCTGGAGCGCAGCTTCTGGAGCACCCAGAGCACGCCTGCGGGCACGCGCTCGCGCACGGCCTGGCGCAGGAACAAGAGACCCGTGCCCAGGAACAGCAGATTGGGCAACCATACACCGATGTACGGCGGCACCAGTTGCGATTCCCCAAGGCTCTCGGCCACGGAGAGCAGGGAATAATAGACCAGGAAGACCCCCAGCGCCAGGACGATGCCGTGCTGCTGCTTGAAGGCGTGGAACACGCAGGCCACGGGCACCGAGAACAGGCCCAGGATCAGGCAGGCCAGGGGCAGGGCCAGACGCTTCTGGATCTCCACCTTGACCTTGAGCTGGCGTGTCTGGTCAAACTCCTTCATCAGCTCCGGATCGGAGTCGTATTCCAGGAGCTTGGCAAAGGAGAGCTCCTTGGGCGAGGTGCGCTCAAAGCCCATGCTGCGCAGCATGTTCCCAAGGGGCAGACGCACGGCATAGCTGCCGAAATGCAGGACGTCGAGGGTCTCCCCCACCCGCCTGAAGATGCGCCCGTTGCGAAACACGACCTTGATCTGCTCCTTTTCCGAATCCGTGGTGACCGAGCCCTCGGGCGCGATGACCGTGGTGGTGAAGCCCTTGTTGGTCTTGTCCTGCACAAAGACGAAGTTGATGTCGCCGGTCTCCAGGTTGACCTTCTGCGCGTAGATGGTCAGTCCTGGGAATTCCTGATTGAAAACGCCGGATTGCAGGGAGAGCTTGGTCTTGGTCCGGGCGAATTCGATGAGCGAGTGCTTGAACTGCTCCATGCCCCAGGACAGCCCGAACAGGCCGATATACAGGCTGAAGAGCGTGCACAGCGAACCAAAGACAAGGGGCGCGAACAAAAGCTGGTACAGGCTCACGCCGCTGGCCTTGAGCGCGGTGAGCTCGCGGTCTGCGCTCATGCGCAGAAAGGTGAGAAAAATGCTCAGCATGCAGGCAATGGGCGTGAGCAGGAGCAGAAACACGGGGCTCAAGTAGAAGAACAGGCGCAGGACGTCAAAAACGCCCAGGTTCTGGGAAAGGAGCATGTCGCGCAACTGCAGCATCCGGCCCACCAGGATGAGACCCAGCAGGCAGGAGCCAATGAGCAGGAACAGCGAGAGATGCTCTTTGAATATTTGTCTGTGAACGATCTTCAACGACTTTATCCGTTTGCTGAATCGCCTTTCAAGAAACGCTCGAGAAATTCCTCTTCCAGGGGGCCAAGGTTGAAACGCCTGGCGGCCTCTTCGATGGCCTTGCGCCGGGCAGCCGGGTTGTCCATGTCAATCTGCTGTTCGCAGATCCAGTTGATGGCGCGCTTGGTGAGTTCACACTGGGGGATCACGGTTGTCATAAATCTCTGCTCCTTTGCCAACGCATGGCGATGACATGCAAAACGTACACCAGCCAAGCACGTCTGGCAACGCGGGGTTTATGGACCCGGCGGCAGAAGAATCAAGCGCACCTGAAATTGACGCCGGGTACCCCCTTGCAAAGCGTTTGGAGAATGGCTATAAGGCCATTCCCGTTGAGGGAAATGTGGCGAGGTAGCTCAGTCGGTCAGAGCATGCGGCTCATATCCGCAGTGTCGGGGGTTCAATTCCCTCCCTCGCTACCACAAGACAAAATACCGCGCCTCCGGGCGCGGTTTTGTTTTTGGGGCTTGCCTTCCTGGTTTAAAGGCTTATCTTTTGAAAAGACGTTCTTTGAAAGGGGGCGCACCGGTTTCGACGGGGACAGTCGATGCCGAGGTTGCAGGTCGAGGCGCCGCTGGCCTCGTAAAAAGCGGCAAGCACTCAAGTGCCAACGACTACGATTACGCTCTGGCTGCTTAATAACCAGTCACGATCCTTCTGACTGACACCCGATACGTCTGTTAGGATCGACAAACCCCATCGGGTCGGCGTGCTAATGGCGTCCGCCGTAAGCACGCGGCACAAGGCGGACATGTCGACATGATACCTGTTCGGGGGCACGCATGACGACGAGAATCAAACCCGGACTAAACCTGTAGATACCTCGAGCAAAGCGTTCTCGGACGAGGGTTCGATTCCCTCCGCCTCCACCAAAAGAACATCCGGACAAGAACGATTAAGTCCACAAGGCCCCGCGAAAGCGGGGTTTTTTGTTGCCTAATGGTCTAATGCCGACCGATACGGCACATTGACATCCCGCAAAATATTGGTATCAGTCTAGGTATCACGCCTGAAGACGACTGCAAAAGCCAGGAGAATGATACCATGTCACTGACCGACGCCGCCGTAAAGAACGCTTCCCCCAAGGAAAAGCAGTTCACCTTGTACGATGCCGAGGGGCTGTTCCTGCTGGTCCTGCCCAACGGCTCAAAGCTCTGGCGCTGGAAGTACCGCGTTGACGGACGCGAGAAACGCTTGAGCCTGGGAGTCTATCCCAAGGTATCACTGAAGTCCGCCAGGGAGGCCAGGGACGGGCACCAGACCGACTTGCGGAAAGGCATTGACCCCGGCGCGGCCAAGAAGGTGGTGAAGGCAGAGGCGAAGGCCCAAGGTGAAACCTTCGAACTGGTATCACGGGAGTGGCACAAGAAGTTCCGGCCTACCTGGACTCCCGGCCATGCCGCCCGCATTTTGGTATCACTGGAAAAGGATGCCTTCCCCTGGATTGGTATCAGACCCGTCCGCGAGATCACCGCACCCGAGGTGCTGGCTGTGGCCCGCCGCGTTGAATCACGCGGGGCCATTGAGACGGCCCACCGCCTTGTGGGCAATATCGGCATGGTGTTCCGCTTCGCCGTGTCCTCTGGCTTGGCGGACTCGGACCCTACACGCGATCTGCGCGGGGCGCTCTCCCCCACCAATGAAAAGCATCATGCCAGCGTCACAGACCCCAAGGCCGTTGCCG
>MGTN01000140.1:27350-31819 GCA_001799475.1 Desulfovibrionales bacterium GWA2_65_9
AATCCCAGCCCACAAGATGAAGATGCGCACTCAGCACATTGTCCCGCTCTCCCGGCAAACCCTGGCCGTGCTGGAAGAACTGCACCCCCTCACTGGCTCGGGCCGCTACGTTTTCCCGTCCGAGCGCACTTTGGAACGCCCCATGAGCGAAAACACCGTTACCGCCGCCCTGCGCCGCCTTGGCTACACAAAGGAAGAAATGACGGGCCACGGCTTCCGGTCAATGGCGTCCACACTCCTGAATGAGCTGGGCTGGAACCGGGACGCCATAGAGCGCCAGCTTGCCCACGCGGAAAGAAACAACGTCCGGGCAGCTTACAACTTTGCCGAATTCATGCCGGAGCGCCGCAAGATGATGCAGGCTTGGGCGGACAATCTGGACGCCTTGCGTGAAGGTGGCAAGATCATTCCTTTGCATCATCAACAGGCATCTTGACATAGGGCAGATGTGCCCTATATGGGGTAGACATGAAGGGCAAGGAACTCTTGCGGCGGTTGGCTGCCTTGGGCGCGGAAATCGAGAAAGCGCGGGGCAAAGGCGGGCACCAGCTTGTGCGCCACCAGGGGCGCAAGGCCCCGGTTTCAACCCACGGCAACATTGACCTGGGGCCGGAGTATATCAAGATGCTGTGCAAACAGCTTGGGATTGACCCGAAGGAGCTTTAGGATGCTGCGCTACCCCTACACGATTACGCCCGAGGCGAACGGCACTATTCTGGTGACGGTTGCGGGCATACCGGGAGCCTTCACCGCCTGCCGGAGCCAGGAAGAGGCTCGGGACATGGCCCTTGACGTGGCCCTGACCATGCTGGCCGCTATGATGGACGATGCAGAGGTTATTCCTGCACCGCCCGCCCCGAAGCGCGGGCAAGCCAATTTTGTGGAGCTTCCGGCAATGGCAGAGGTGAAGCTGGCCGTTTATCAGGCCATGCGCAGCCAAGGCGTGAGCCAGGTCAAGCTTGCGGGCATCCTGGGCACAGACCCGAAGTCCATCCGCCGTTTGCTCGACCTCTTCCATGCTTCCCGCTGGGACCATCTGGAAATGGCGCTGGAGGCCCTGGGCTATCAGGCCAGGGTGACAGTGGAGCCCTTCACCGCCGTGCCTGGGGCTCTGGTCAAGGGCGGAGCCAAGAGGGAAGGCCAAACTTTGAGGACATGACGCGATGCCCTGGCCGGGTGGCCGGGGCTGCACATAGAGCGGCTCGTTCCCTAATTGGGGCGGGCCGCTTTGCTAACTGATGACCACAGCACGGTCATCTACTCCGTAAAAATGATCTAATAATTGCAGAAAGATAACATGGAAATGGAATACGTGTTGTACATCTTCGGTGCTTATGGAATTGCGCTGAACGCTAATTTCACTTGAACTTGCTGCGCAAAGGATATGCTGGCGAGCATTATATTTTAACATGCACTTGAAAAATCCGGGTGGACTGTGGAAAACCGGCTAACCATAGACGTGGCCCCGCATGGCCCAAAACACCGCAGTTGGCAATTCTTTTTCCTTGTGGCCCATGCGCTATTCGCTTGGCATCGGAAGGGTTTTCGGCTATATATAGACGCACGGAGACAAGAGCTTGCCTATCTCGATTTTTACCCACAGACAGGCAAGAAATAGGCTCTGGAAAAAGAGGCGGGGGAGTTCAGGTTGCACCCTAAACTCCCCCTACGCAAAGTCGGAAAGGGTTGGGACCGCTTTCATCCTTGCGCAACCACATTGTGCTACTTCCGCACAATTCGTCAACCCCTTTGGGCGAGACTGCGCCAAGATGAAGCTCCTTTTCGGCACGGGATTCAACCTGTCACTGGAAAGGAGTTTTGATGTTTAAGGAATCTTCCTCTGCCCTTCCGTCTACTGGCTACCTTCGCGCAGACAAAGTTCTTCACTTCATCCCTGTTGCCCGCTCCACTTGGTGGAAGGGGGTCAAGGAAGGCCGCTTCCCCGCTCCTGTCAAGCTCGGCCCCCGGACCACGGCATGGCGGGTAGAGGACATTCGCGCCCTCATTGAGTCTCTGTCCGCACAGTAAGTGGGGACGGATGACTATCCCCCCTCTGTCCATCGGCGCAATCAGAATCTACCAGGGCGAGCGGGCGCACCAAAACCTTGAGTATTCCGTCACTCTCGACGTTATCCCGCGCAGGGGGAAACCCGAGGTTGCCGCCGCCGTCCGTGAAATCCTGCCCCAATCCGGTTTGCAGGCAAACAAGCCTGTCCGTGAAGCCTTGTCCATTGTCGTGGCGAATTTATTCGCCGCCTGGGCAACCCACGGCAATCCGTTCCTTGCCATGCCCATGCGCAGTGCCGACTATGCCCCAGGTTCACGCCTGCGGGCGTTGTGGCTCAAGTTCAAGCCCACGACTGCCGCTGTCCATGCGTTGCACAAGGCCGGGTACATCGAACTGTACAGGGGCATTTACTTTGAGGCAGAGAGCCGCAGGACGCGCATACGCGCATCCGAAAAGCTGGTGGCCCTGTTCGTCCGGCACCGTTTCAACCTGGCTTCCGTCGAAGCCCTGGACAAGGAACTGGTGCAACTGCGCGGGCCGAAGATCAACGGCAAACAGGGCAAGCCAATCGGCATTAGCCGAGGTGTTCATGCGGCGACTGCCCAGCCATTCAAGGAAGTCGTGCGGCGCATCAATGCCGCCTTGAGTGCCGCAAGCATAGAGCTGCACCTTGCCGAGCAAGTCTACATCGAACACTACGTGAAGCGCCCGAATGGTAAGAAAACGCCAATCCCGCCCCACCCCCTGCGCAATCAGTTGTGCCGGGTGTTCAACGTTGATTTTGACCACGGGGGAAGGTTCTACCGCCATTGGGCGCAAGGGATACCCCGCGAGTTGCGCCGCTTCATTCGCATCAATGGCAAGCCCGTCATGGAACTGGACTTCAAGGCCATTCACCCGACCTTGCTTTATGCCGAGCGTGGTTTGACCTTCGAAGGTGAAGTCTATGTCCCGCCCGGCTGGCCCGATGCCTTCCGCCCGGTATTCAAGCTCCTGATGCTGGCGGCAATCAATGCGGATGATCTGGCCGATGCCGTCAAGGGCGCGCGGGACGGTCTACGTTGCGATCCTGGGTTGCTGGCTGCCTTCCCTGAGTGCCTGAAGGACGGATGGCTTGTCCCGGCCTTTGATGCCTTGGCAAAACTTCACAAGCCAATTGCTGGCGAGTTTTTCACGGGCGCTGGTTTGCGGCTACAACGGAAGGATTCGGAGGTTGCCGAGCGCGTCATGCTCACGCTCTTGGACCGTGGCGTGGTGGCCGTTCCGGTCCACGACAGTTTCCTTGTGGCGCACCCCCATACGGACATTCTGCGCGAGGCCATGCTTGCTGCCTCCAAAGACGTTTCCGGGGTGGCGATTCCGGTGGATGAAAAATGGCCCTTTAGTACAATCCAACAGACTGAAATAATGGCACTATCGCAAGAATCTGCACCAGTAATGGATAGAGAGGCATTGCCAAGAGACTTTCAGACTCCCAGCACGTTTCTGGATACCGGCGGGGTAAGTAGCGCACTTTCGACCCCTCGCCGCCCCCAGGGTGCCGCCGCATGAAGATCACTCAGGACACCAGGGAGCAAACGCCGTTCACCTTCGACGGGTACACCTGCGAAATCCAGACGGGAACGCTGCCCACTGGCGACTACAGCCTTGCCGGGCTGGTGGACCGCTGCGCCGTCGAGCGCAAGAGCCTGGACGATCTTCTAGGCTGCCTCATGGGGAGTGGCCGGGAGCGTTTTTGAGCGGGAGCTTGCCCGCGCCTCTGGCTTGGAATGTTTCGCCGTGGTTATCGAAGCTAGCTTTCAGGACATGGCAGAGGGCCGCTACCGTTCGCGCATGAAGCCCCACGCCGCGCTTCAATCCGTGCTGGCCTTCACGGTCCGCTACGGCTGCCCCTTCATCTGGTGCGGCAACCGGGCCGGGGCTGAATACGCGACCTATCATCTCCTGAGGCATTATCTGCGCGAGGCTCAAGAGCGGTTGCGGGCCGTGCTCAAGGCGCATGGGAGTGCTGCATAAATGCGGGTAATTGAAACGCGCTGTAACCGTTGTGCGAGTAAGAATAACTGCCAAAAGAGGCGGGGGATACCTGTCAATTAGCCTAATGTTTTCGTAAATCTTTTGGAGGTTTCAGCATGGGCGGCATGGGCTCCGGGCCGTACAGGCGGCACAACAGCGCGAGTGGATACCTGCGGCTGGACGTGAACAAACTGCATCGCGGCGGGTGGCTTGAACCTGGCCGGGCATACTCCTGGCAATGGACGTGGGGTAATTACGATGACAAGTCCACAATATCCATCGCTGCCCTGGCTGGCAGTCTGCGCCTGTCCTTCCGGATGAAGTCCAGCGGCGAGGATTGGCAAAGCGTAGAGCAGTATGTCGAGATTGACCGCACGCCCTGCAACTACGGCGGCACGCGGCCCTGGTTCCTTTGCCCCAGGTGCGGGCGCAGAGTCTCCGTGAT
>MGTN01000140.1:31845-44140 GCA_001799475.1 Desulfovibrionales bacterium GWA2_65_9
GGGCCTGCCATTGCATCGCATACCAAAGCCAATCCGAAACTTATGAGGACCGATGTTTCAGGCGGGCGAACAAGCTCCGGCAACGCATGGGCGGCGAGCCTGGGTGCCAAAACCATATACCAAAGCCCAAGTGGGTGCGCTGGGCTACCCATGCCCGCGTGGTGCAGGAGGTCGAGGAACTTGAGGGCAACGGGCTTCTGGCCGCTGTGGCACGTTTCCCCGGACTTCGGTGCTTGATCTGATGAGCACCTTCGCACATGGGCTGCTGCTTGGGAAAACTTGGGTTTTGCCGAGCACTACGCGCGCCCGCGCGCGATGTGGGCGGGAAAACATTCTCGAACAATACGCGCGCGAGGCATTGGCAGATGCAACAAAAGGCAACCTCCAAAGGCCGTACACCGTGACCCAGCGTGACCGGCCCGCCGGACAGTGGATAGTTTTGCGTACCTGTAAATAGAACCCAGACCATGCTTTGAAGGCCTTCCTCTAACCATCTCCGCTTCCTCACCTTCCCCCTAGCCAGGCAACGCGGCTTTCTGTAGAGTCCAGGCCGTACCCCGGCCAGGGCCGGGAACCTATCCCCAGCACACAGAAGGAAGCACATGCCGACCCTGCACTGGCTTACCCGCGAAACAGACCTCAAGCTTTCCGGCCTTGCGCCGTATCGGTTGCTGGAGGCCGTTGACGAGCATTCCCACGGCGACCCCACCACGGGCAACATGCTCATTCAGGGCGACAACCTGGACGCCCTCAAGGCCCTACTTCCCTATTACGCTGGCGCAGTGAAGTGCATTTTCATTGACCCGCCGTACAACACGAAGAGCGCATTTGAGCATTACGACGACAACCTTGAGCACACCAAGTGGCTGTCGTTGATTTACCCGCGCCTTGAGCTACTGCGGGAACTCCTGGCCGAAAATGGATCGATTTGGGTTTCCATTGATGACAACGAAGCTCACTACCTCAAAGTCATCATGGATGAGGTGTTTGGAAGAGTAAATTTTGTCGCAAATGCCTTATGGCAAAAACGCACCTCCCCCGATGCCAGGGCGACTATTAGTGACGCACACGACCACATCCTTGTGTATAGTAAAGGGTTTGAAAATATACGCGGCAAGCTAAACAAAATCGGTCTGACAGAAGAACAAAGAACGAAGTATAAAAATGTTGACAATGACCCTTCAGGACCGTGGGTCTCTACAGACTTTACCGCTCAAGGCTATCGGCCAAATCAAATGTATAAGATAACAACACCATCTGGACAAGAGTACCATCCACCAGATGGAAGGTGCTGGGCTAATGTTGAACATGTATTTTTGGAGTTGATTTCAACAAATAAGATATGGTTCGGCAAAGATGGATCTGCGAGGCCAAGGATAAAGAACTACTTGCGAGATGCTGAAGGCATTACTGCGTGGACATGGTGGAGTAATCAAGAAGTCGGGCACAATCAAGAATCGAAGAAAGAGATTAACGCTCTATTTGGTGCCCACGATGCTTTCGATACGCCAAAACCTGAAAGATTGTTGAAACGTATCATTGAGATAGCCACTAATCCAGGCGACCTCGTATTGGATTCCTTCCTCGGCTCCGGCACTACCGCCGCCGTGGCCCACAAAATGGGCCGCAGATACATTGGCATTGAAATGGGCGAACATGCCGTGACGCACTGCGCGCCGCGCTTGGTCAAGGTCATTGAAGGTGAGCAAGGCGGCATATCCCAGGCCGTGAACTGGCAAGGCGGCGGCGGCTTCCGCTTCTACCGCCTGGGGGAGCCCATTTTCGATGATGACGGGAGCATTCGCCAGGGCATCAAGTTTGCCCAGCTTGGCGCGCACGTCTGGTTCTCCGAAACCAAGACGCCCTTGACCGGCACGCCGGATTCCCCGCTCTTGGGCATTCACAACGGCACGGCCTATTACCTGCTGTACAACGGCATTCTGAAAGACAAGAGCGTGGGCGGCGGCAACGTGCTCACCTCGAAAATATTGGAAGGCCTGCCCGCGCACGACGGCCCCAAGGTCATCTATGGGGAGCGCTGCCTCTTCAGCGCAAGCCGCCTGAAGGAAAAGCAGATTACCTTCAAACACACCCCCTATGACATTAAGGGCCGCTAGAGGAACGCACGCATGTTCACCCTGAAGGAATACCAGAAGCGCACCCTTGAGGCCCTGGAGACGTATCTCACCTCTGCCCGCGTCATCGGCCCCAAGGATGCCTTTGAACGCTTCGTGAAGGCCAACCCCACGGACACGCGCCCGCAGAGGTACGCGCACCGCTGGGACAGCCTCAAAGACGTGCCCTATGTGTGTCTGCGCCTGCCCACTGGAGGCGGCAAGACGCTCCTGGCCGCCCACAGTGTGAAAATCGCAGGCAGCGCCTTTATTGAGCGTGACTACCCGACCGTGCTTTGGCTGGTGCCAACCAACACCATCCGTCAACAGACCGTGGAAGCCCTGAAAGATAAGAGCCACCATTATTGCGAGGCCCTAGACGCGGCTTTCGGCCTGGACCGGGTGGCCGTGTACGACATTTCCGAGCTGGCCAACATCCGCCCCAAGGATTTTCAGGAAAAGGCCTGCGTCATTGTGGGCACCATGCAGACCCTTCGTGTGGCTGAAAGCAGCAAGGAGTTCCGTAAAGTCTACGGTCACAATGAAAACTTTGAGCCGCACTTTGCGGCCTTACCCAACACCGCGCCCGGACTGGACCGTGACGCAGACGGCCAGGTGCTCTTTTCCTTCGTGAACATCCTGCACCAGCTCAAGCCTCTGGTCATTGTGGACGAAGCGCACAAGAACGTGTCCGACCTTTCGGGCGAGATGATGCAGCGCATCAATCCGGCCTGCGTGATTGAGCTGACGGCCACGCCAGTGGAAAGCAATGTGCTTTTTCGCGTGTTCGCCTCGGAACTCAAGGCCGAAGAAATGGTCAAGCTGCCCTTCATGCTCACGGTTCACACAGATTGGGAGCAGGCAATCAACGGCGCGGTGCAGACCCGGAAAAAACTGGCTGAATTGACCCCACGCGACACGGAAACTACATCCGGCCCATAGTGCTTATCCAGGCGGAGAAGAGCAACCAGGAGCGCACTGTTGACGTGGTGAAGGCGCACCTCATGGACAATGAGGGCGTGGCAGCGGATGAAATCGCCATTGCCACGGGCGAGCAACGCGAGTTGGACAAGATCAACCTGTTCGACAAGACGTGCAAGATCAACTTCGTCATTACCATTGAAGCCCTGAAAGAGGGCTGGGATTGCTCCTTTGCCTATGTGTTCTGCTCCGTGGCCAATATCCGGTCCGCCACGGACGTGGAACAGCTTCTGGGGCGCGTCATGCGGATGCCATACGCCAAGCGCCGGGCTATTCCTGATTTAAACAACGCCTATGCCCACGTCATTTCCCAGTCATTCATGGACGCGGCGGAAGGGATGTACTCCCGGCTCTTGAACATGGGCTTTGATGAGCAGGAAGCCGCAGACAACGTGCAGGAAGTGGCAATCCCCCTGCCGGGCGTTGACCTCACCAGCCTGCCCCTCATGCGGGTAGGGGCAAGCCCGACCCCGCCGCCCCCGTTGACCATGACCCTGCCCAAGGCCCCGGACCTGGACGCCGTGGCGGACGAAGCCCGGCAATACGTGTCCGTGACGAAGAACGCAGACGGCACTGTTCAAGTCGTGTGCGCAGGCATTGTGCCTGCCGAGATAGAGGCGGCAATCATCGCGGCGGCACCAAAACAGGAAGATGAGATTCGCAGCAAGGTTGCGGTCCACCGGGCGCGTGTGCGCGCCTCTCTTCCGCCAACGCCTTCACAACAGGGCAAGCGCTTCGCCGTGCCCCAGCTCATGCTTGAGTTTGGAGGTTCACTTGAGCTGCCCGAACAAGAGACAATCCTCTTTGCAACGGACTGGAGCCCGCTTAAGCACACCGTAAGCATGGAGCCAGGCGAATTCGATTATGACGAAACCGCCCACACCTTCCGGTTCGACCTGGACGGGGAGAAGATGCGCTATGAGCTGGCGGATGCTCAAGTGCAACTCTCTTTGCTGGCCACGGCAACCGAGTGGACGGAGCTTGAGCTTGCACGCTGGCTGAATCGCCAGTGTCAAAATCAAGAAATCAAACATGAGGTCATGTTAGAGTTCTGCCGCCGCTGCGTAAAATCGCTTCTGGACCGTGGCTCAATCCCGCTGCCCACGCTTTGCCGGGCCAAGTACGGGCTTGCGGCGGCCCTGAAGGCCAAGCTCATTCGCCTGCGTGAAAAGGGCTTGAGGGACGGCTATCAGCTCTTGCTCTTTGCGCCGGACGCCAAGGTGCAGACGAGTTTCGATTACAGCCATGAATTCCCTGCGTCTGGCTATGCGGAAGGCATCCCGGCCTGTAACAGCACCTACCGATTCAAAAAGCACTTCTACCCGCAGGTCCGAGGCTTAGAACCTCGGGGCGAAGAATACGAATGTGCTATTGCCCTAGACATGACACCACAAGTGGAATGGTGGGTACGCAATGTGGACCGCCAGAAGGGCTCATTTGGGCTGCTGACCTCAAAGGACAAGTTCTACCCGGACTTTGTGGCCAAGCTTAAGGACGGGCGAATTCTCGTGGTGGAGTACAAGGGCCAGCACCTTGCCAGTGGCGATGACGCCAGGGAAAAGGAGAACATCGGCGCGCTCTGGGAAGCCAAGAGCGGCGGCAAGGCCCTGTTCCTCATGGCCGTGAAGGTTGATGACCAGGGGCGGGACGTGCAACGGCAGATTCAGGCGAAGATTGCAGGGAAGGCGTAGTAACAAGCGAGAGCCAGCCTATGGCCTTCAGTGAATTTGAGCAGAAGCGGTGCGAGAAGCTGCTGAAAGATTTCTGCGAACAGCAGGGACCAGGGCCGCATATCCGGGCCAAGCTGCGCTGGGACTTCAGCATTGCGGGCCAAAGCGTGGAGCTTCTGGAGACGCGGCCACGCTGGAACAATCCGAGCGAGTATTCTTCGCTTGGCTTCGCCAAGGCTACCTACGTCAAGGGCACCAAGGAATGGAAGGTCTATTGGATGCGCGCCGATTTGAAATGGCACCGCTACTGGCCTTGCCCCAGCGTCAAGACGCTTGAAAAGTTCCTTGAACTGGTGGACCGCGACGAAGAGGCGGCTTTCAAGGGGTAGGTGGAGAAGGCGAGAGCCAACCGAGCGTGCGGCAGGGACGATTTTGGCAGCGCCTCGCTTGCGAACTCAGCCCTGCACCAACTCCAGCCGCACCTTGCACCCCACGGCGGAGGCGTAGCGCTGGAGCGTGTCCAGGCTCTTGACCTTCCCGGCCTCGATCTTGGCCACGGCAGGCTGGGAAATGCCCATCAGCGCCGCGACCTGGGCCTGAGTCTTCCCGGCGCGGACACGGGCGGCAATGGCCTGCCCAATGAGCGCGAACTCATCAGCCAGCGCGTCATACTCCTTCCGGTACTCTGGATTCTGCATGAGCTTCGCATGAACCTGCTCAAGGGGAATGCCCTTCTTCATCGTGATACCTCCCACCTCGCCCAGGCAAGCTTGATTTCCGCCTGTGGGGTCTTCTGCGTCTTCTTCATAAAAGCCCGGAGAATAACCAGCGCGCGGCCAGTGTCCAGCACATAGAGGCACCGGGCGATGCCGTCACGGCCCGAGGCGCGAAGCTCCCAGAGCTTGCCGTCCACCGGACGCGCCAGAGGCATCATAAGCGCTGCTGGGCCGTGGACCTTGAAGAGAAACATGGTCCGGGTCAACTTCGACTGCACGTCGGCGGGCAGCTCACAGAACTCGGCTTCGGCGTGTTCGCAGAAAATGACGGACCACTTGCTCATGGGGAAAAATAACCGTATGGTTATTGTCTGTCAATGGGGTGGACCGGGCCAGATTGGCAGACGCTTCGGAATATATGAGGGATGAAAAAGGGGCAGTCTCGAAAATATTGGTATCACTTTTGGTATCACGCAAAAACACACATTCGCATGAACCTTTGCGGCTCTAATGACATCTGGAAAGATTCGAGTGACTCCGCCTCGTCCAGCATAGTCCTAACCATCAAGAATTTCAGAAAGAAACCCCGGAAAGAGCGTCCGGGGTTTTTCTTTTGGCGTCCTTTGACATCCTGGGGCAACTTGGGGCGACTATGGGGGCAACAGCGCAGGCCACCTCCAAATACAGCCAGGAGTTGCCCCGTGCCGCGAACAAACACGGAGATGAGAAACACTAAGCCGGGTCAGAAGCCCAAGCGCCTAGTTGACGGTGGGGGCTCGACCTTGAAGTTGCACCAGCCGGGGCCAAGGAACGGCGTCTGCCACTTGGCGTCTACCCGGACGTTTCACTGGCCCAGGCCAGGGAACGGCGAGACGAGGCCCGGCGGTTGCTAAGGGTACAAAACATGTTTTCAGGCACCTCTGGAATGCAACAGGACTCGCAACAACGTTCAAACTCCTTACATCAATTCGCCGACCATCGAGGCAAAACAGTCCGAAACGGGACACTCCAAATCCAGGAAGGATGTCAACTTTGCTTCTAGGCAAAACAACTTGCCGAACAAGTTGACCATATCTTGACCATGGTATAGTTATGGGAGTAACCTTCAAAGGCTGGCAAAGACCCTTCAGCTTCCCCTGTGTCCGGGAGAACGTTAAATATCTGGCGGACGACATGCCTGAATCGTCTCGAAACCCCGCTGTCAGGCTGATCTTGGCGCTGCTCATCCCCCTCGCAGCTTTCGCTGTGCAGTGGGTCTTCTGGGGCGCCATCCAGCCCTATGTCTGGTTCCTGTTTTTTCCTGCCGTTTTCTTCAGCTCCCGCATCGGCGGCATGCTGGGCGGACTGCTGGCCACAATCCTCAGCGCCGCTATCGTCACCTACTATTTCATCCCTCCCCAGTTCACCTTCGCCAAGGCGCTTCCCATCCACACCGTCTCCGTTGTGTTGTTTCTGGGCATGGGCGTGCTCTTCTGCTTCTCCCACGAACGGCTGCGCAAGGCCAACGAGCGCGTTACACTGCTGCTGGAGCATACCCAAGAGCTGGACAAGCTCAAGACCGAGTTTTTTGCCAACGTCAGCCATGAACTGCGCACTCCGCTCACACTTATCCTTGGTCCGGTGATGCGTCGGCTGAGCAAACCCGGCCTTTCGGACGAAGACCGCCGCGAACTGGAGCTCATCGAGCGCAACGCGCGGCTTCTGTACCGCCATGTCACAGACTTGCTCGACGCCTCGCGGATGGAAGCCGGTCAAATGAGCATGCGCTACGCCCAGGTCGACCTTGCCGAGATCACCCGCATCGCCGCGTCCCACTTCGAAAGCCTCGCCCATGAGCGGGGCATCCGCTATGTTGTCCCGTCCGATACGCCCATCCCCATTCAGGCGGACCCGGAAAAGATCCAGCGGGTGTTGGTGAACCTGATCTCCAACGCGTTCAAATTCACGCCGCCCAATGGGGCAATTTTCGTGACCGCAGGGCAACAAGATGGAAAGGCCATCGTCACCGTGCAGGACAACGGTCCTGGCATCCCGGAAGCCATGCGCGAGAAGGTCTTCGAGCGTTTCCGTCAGGTCGAGGGCGGGGCGCAGCGGTCCCACGGGGGGACCGGACTAGGGCTCTCCATCGTCAAGGAGTTCATCGAGCTGCACCGGGGGGACGTGACGCTCCACGAGGCGCCGGACAGAGGCGCTCTGTTCACCGTGACACTGCCCCTGCGCGCGCCGGCGGGGGTGGCCATTGCCGCCACGTCCGGGCCAATGGACAACACCCTGGCCCTCCAGGCCGGGGAGGAGCTCGCTGTCCACGCCACGCAGGCCGTCGCGGAAGGGCAATGCGAGGCCCAGGCGGCCCTGATCCTGGTGGTTGAGGACAACCCCGACATGCGTGAATACGTGCGCAGCATCCTGGGGCGGCACCATCGCGTGGTCACCGCAGCCGATGGTCTCGAAGGGCTGGAGCGGATCAAGGCCGAGGCCCCGGACCTTATCATCTGCGACATCATGATGCCCAGGATGAGCGGTGAGCAGATGGTGGAGACGTTGCGCAGCAACAACGCCTATGATGACATCCCCGTCATCATCCTCACGGCCAAGTCCGACAGCGCCCTGCGCGTGCGCATGCTGGAACATCAAGTCCAAGGCTACCTCGAAAAACCGTTCCTGGCCGATGAGCTGCTCGCACGCGTCGAAGGCCTCCTGGCTGGAAGCTCCCGGCACAAGTCCCAGCTGCGTGAACGGGAACGGCGCTTTGAGGCCACCTTTGAACAGGCTGCGGTGGGCATCGCCCATCTAGCCTTGGATGGCCGCTGGCTCCGCGTCAACCGCAAGCTCTGTGAGATCGTTGGCTACAGTGCGGAGGAACTGGCGCAACGGAAGTTCCAGGACATCACGCACCCGGATGACCTGAAAAACGACCTCGACTTGCTGGCCCAGACGATCTCTGGAAAACGCAACTCCTACGAGAAGGAGAAGCGCTACATCACCAAGTCCGGCGCGCCGGTCTGGATCCGGCTGACTATCGCACTCATTCGCGACGAGTTGGGCCAACCGGATTATTTCGTATCAGTGGTGCAGGACATCACCGACCGCAAGAAGTCGGAGGAGGCGCTAACCCAGAGCGAAGCCAAGTTCCGTACCGTGGCGGACCACACCTACGACTGGGAGTCCTGGCGCGACCCCGGCGGGAAGTACCTCTGGATATCCCCCTCCTGTGAACGCATCACCGGGTACTCCGCAGCGGAATTCATGGGCGATCCCGGCTTATTGGAGCGCATTCTGCACCCGGAGGACGCCGGGTTCTTTATGCAGCATCTCCGCGATAATGTGGCCCAGGCTTCAAGCGCCATCAGCAGCTTTGACTTCCGTATCATCAATCGGGCCGGACAGCTCGTTTGGCTCAACCACACGTGCACGAACACCCTGGGGCCGGACGGCGTCTCTTCGGGAAGACGCGCCAGTAACCGTGATATCACCTCCCGTAAGCTGGTCGAACAGGAACTGTTGCGGGCCAAGGATGCGGCGGAGGCTGCCAACGTGGCCAAGAGCGAGTTTCTGGCCAACATGAGCCATGAGATACGCACCCCGCTGAACGGCGTGCTCGGCATGCTCCAAGTGCTCCGGATCGGCGCACGCCCGGAGGAGCAGAACGTCTACGCGGGGATGGCGTACGAGGCAGGGCAGAGACTGCTCAACCTGCTCAACAACATCCTGGATTTCTCCCGCCTGGAATCCGGAGGGGCCGAACTGACACGGAAGCCTTTCTCGGTGCGCACCCTGTTTGCTTCCGTGCAGAGCATCTTCCTGGAAACCTGTCGCGAGAAGGATCTCAAGCTGTCTGGCGCTGTTCACGGGAGCGTCCCGGAAACGGTTCTCGGAGACGAAGCGCGTCTCCAGCAAGTCCTGTTCAACCTCGTCGGCAATGCCATCAAATTTACCCCAGCCGGTTCTGTGCGGATGGAGGCCTGGGCGAAACCTTCCGGGCGCTTCAAGGACAAAATTTGGCTGTATATTTCCGTAGCCGACACGGGAATCGGCATCCCTGACGACAAGCAAACCCATGTCTTCCAGCGGTTCACGCAAACCGATGCCTCCTACACCAGACAATACCAGGGCGCAGGGTTGGGGCTTGCCATCGTCAAGCGTATCATGACGCTCATGAATGGAGGCATTGACGTTGACAGCGAGGTGGGAGTCGGCTCGACAGTCTACCTGCATCTGCTCCTCGATGTGGCCGCGCAGCCTGGAACTGGCGAAGAACACAAGCGGGGACAAACCTCTGCGGAGCAAAGCCCGTTGAGAATACTCCTCGTGGAAGACGAACCCATTGGCCAAATGGGGATACAGATTATGCTCAGGCGCATGGGGCACGAGGTCGTCACGGCGAACAATGGCCAAGAAGCCCTCGACATCTTCCGGCAAAGGGGCTTCGACTGCATCCTCATGGACATTCAGATGCCGGTATTGGACGGGGTCGAAGCGACACGAATCCTCCGCAGCTCACCGGAGTTCCGCCCCGTGTCGAGCATCCCCATCATCGCCCTGACCGCCTACGCCCTGAGCGGAGATCGCGAGAAGTTCCTGGATGCTGGAATGAACGAATACGTGACCAAACCGGTGCAGCTGGAGGAACTTCAAAAGGCGCTGGCTCGGGTGCGAGTAGGCGGATAAAGAGCCCTAAAGGCCCGGCAGAAGGCCGCCTGTGCCTCGTAACGCTGGCCCTGAGCTCTTGTGCCGCTTAGGTATTTTTGCTTCGGTTGAGAATCCGTAACGGGAGTTCTACCTAACCCGTATGCGCGCGAGGAACTGAAGCAACAAACGGCAACATCAACCGTGACCGAGCGTGACCAGGTAAGCGGGGCAGGGAAGTGTTGCGGAGCGTGTAAATTGGGGGAGCCTCATACGCCTGGGGGCAACCTTGGGGGCAACAGAATTTTTCACATTCCTTAAAGCAGAGCCTTTCATGACGAGAGCTTTCAGATGTGAGTAACTCCGCCCATGATCCTCCAGCAAGGAACGAAACAGCAAGAATTTCAAAGAGAAACCCCGGAAAGAGCGTCCGGGGTTTTCTTTTTGCGCACGCGAAGTCCGTACAACAAACCGGAGAGCGAACAGGGCAACAGGTCTGCGGACAACTATTCGGCCGGGCAACCCGCACGAAATGACTTGGGCATCGCGCCTAAAGCCGCCGCAAGGTCACCGCTGGCTTGATTTCCGCCGTGAGCCTGCCAAGCGCCCAGGCTGCCAGTACACCGGACAGCACGGACAAGGCCATGGCGATGCCCGCAAGCCGCCAGGACACCGCCACGGGCAGGAGCATGGTCTGGGCCGCCTGGGTTTCGGCCTTGGCCATCGCCGGGAGCGGGTTCAGCTCCCAGGGGACAGCCATGGTGATGGACAGGTTGCCCAGGGCCAGCGCCCCCAGGAAGCCCAACGCCACGCCCAGCAACCCGCCCAGCAGGCACTGGACCAGGGCCTCGGCCAGGAGCTGGGTGCGCACGTCGCGCCCGGTCCAGCCCACGGTCTTGAGCACGCCGATTTCCGCCGTGCGCTCCACCAGGCTCGCGGTCATGGACTTGATGATGAGCAGCACGGCAGCGGCAAAGGCCACGCAGGAGACGATGAAGGCGAAGCGGCTGGACACCAGCGACACCCCGCCCATGAGTTCCAGGAAGGAATCCGAGCTGCCCACCACCGCCCCCGACACCTCGGCCACGATGCGGGCCTTGACCTGGTCCTGCAGGGCCGGGTCCGTGAGGCGCAGGGCCACCTGGTTTACTGCGCCCTCGGAAAAGCCGGACACGGCTTCAGCCAGCCCGCGCGCGTCGTCCAGGCGCAGGTAATAGTTGGCCGCCGCCACCTGCGCACCCTGCTTGATCTCCACCAGCCCGACGATGGTGAACGACTTGCCGCCAAGGTCGAGGGCCGACCCCAACCCAAGGTGGTTGAACTTGGCGTAGTGCTTCTCCGCCAGCGCCTCGCCCGCCTTCTCGGGCAAGCGACCCGAGGACAAATCGCGCGCCACCCTGCCCGGCCCGAGGTCCAGGCGGGTGAAGTCCAGGCCGAGCACGGTGCGGAAGCCGCCGGGCGTGAACTCCCAGAGCAGGAGCGATCCGGCAGTGGCGGCCACGCCGTCCAGGCGTTCCAACGTGGCCACGTCCTGGATCGGGATGAGCTGGTTTGAGAACGGGAGCTGCACCCCGCGCATGGAGATTGGGGCATGGCCCTGGTGATTCTTCTCCGCGCGCTGCACCATGAGGTCCGCGCCCAAGTTCTCGAAGGGGCGGCTGGCGGCTTTGCGGTAGCCGTCAGACACCGCATTGATGGCCACGAACAGGGCGATGCCCACCGCTATGCCCAGGACGTTGACCAGGGTGCGCTGCGGACGCCGCCGCAGCTCATTGACCACGTAGGACGTGTTCAGCATGGGCTACTTCCGGCCGGTGGCCTGGTTGAGCGCCTTGGCCAGCAGGTCCAGGTTCCACTTGCCCTGGAACATGGCCGGGCCGGAACCGCTGGGGAACCCGGTGAAGCTGACCTTGGTGCCTTCCACCTGGACCGTGTCCGCGCCGTTGATCCAGATGATGAGCGGGACATGGCTCTTGATGCCCTTGGCCGCCATGAACTTCTCGCCCTCGGCGCTCTCGAAGTCGTGCCAGGAGACCGTCACGCCGTCCTTGTACCGGGCGAAGAGGTCCGCCATCTTCTGGAGGGTCGGCTTGAGCGGCCCGTGGTTCATGTACAAAACGTCCACGCGCACGGGCTTGGCAGCGGCGGCAAACGAGATCGTGGCGGACGCGAAAAGGCCGAGGACCAG
>MGTN01000141.1:0-2323 GCA_001799475.1 Desulfovibrionales bacterium GWA2_65_9
TGGCGTCATCGTGGGACTGCAGGCCGGAGGCCTCGACAGCGCCCTCGGCCGGAGCGCCCTTGCTGCGCCCGCGTCCGCGCCCGCGTCCGCCGCGGCGTCCGCGTGAGCGTTTGGGCTTGCCGTCTTGCGGCTGGCCGTCGCCGAGGTGGGCGCCCTGCTGGCTGCCCTGCTGGTTGTCAGGGCCGGACTGTGCGTTGCCAGCGCCCTGCGCCTGGGGCGGGGACTGGGTGTCGTTTGCATCACTCATGAAAAGAACCTCGGAAGATAGAAAATTGTGAAGAAATTTGGGCCATCCACACGTTGCAGAGGGGCCTTGAGGCGTCGGCTACTCGGTCCGGGCCTGGTAGTAGTCCTGCCCGTCCTGCTGGCGCACCGCAATGCGGCCCGCGCCGAGCAGCTCCGCCAGGACGGTTGAAACCGCGCCCTGGTCCGCGAGCAGGGCCTCCGCCAGCTGCGCGCCCGTCTGTGGTCGGCGCGCCAGGGAGGCCAGGAGGCGTGCGCGGAGTTCCTCCGGCTGCACACTTCCGTTCTGTTTGTGCCCATTTTTCTCGCGCTGCGCAAGCCTTGAGCCAACAGTGCCTTCGGCACGTTCACGGGTGTTGTCGCGTTCTCCGGCCTGGGCGGCTAGGTTGGCCTGCCCGGCCAGGCGCTCCCGCCAGCGCGCCAGGGTGGCCGGATCAACCGCCCTGGCCAGGGCTTCCGTGCCGGGACGCGACAGGGTCACCACATCCACGCGGTCGGGTTGCAGACGGTTGCAGAACGCAGCCAAAAGCTCCAGGTTGCGTTCGGAATCATTAACCCCGGCCACAAGCAGGATCTCCAGGAACAGCTTGGTGTGCCTGGCCCGGCTGTCTTTGCCCAAGGCCCGGCTGTGCTCCTGGAAAGCCAGGATGCCGTCCGCAATGTCCTTGGGGTTCAGACCCGGATGCGCCCGGTTCACCAAGGCGAACTCCTCCGGCACCAGCGAGTCCAGGCTCGGCAGCAGCATGTCGGCCTTTGCCAGCTCCTGGCGCACCTGCGGGTCGGTCATGAGACTCGCATTGGTCAGCACGGCCACGGGCACGCCCGGCAGCAGCCTGCGCACCCCGTCGATGATCGCCGGCAGGTCGCTGTTCAGCGTGGGCTCACCCAGGCCGCCCAGGCTGACCACCTTGGGCAGGGCCTCGCCCGCCGCCTGCCGCGCGGCCTCCCAGCGTTCAAGCTCGGCCAGGAGCTCCGCAGCCGGAACGTAGGCCCTGCGCGCAAGGGTCAGCTGCTCCAGCGGGCCGGACTCGCAGTACACGCAGTTCATGGAGCAGACGCGGCGTCCCAGCAGGTCCAGCCCCAGGGAACGCCCCAACCGGCCCGACATGACCGGCCCGAACACGTATCTATAGCCTTGCGCCTGCACCAATCGCTCTCCCCCTCCCCCATGAACGCTGCGAAGCAGCCCGCGAAGCGGCCCTTGACTGCGAACGCCCCACCCGGTAGGCCCTTGCCAGTGCGACTTTTTCCGCGCACGGAGGAACCAGAATGTCCGATATGCCCACGCCCGACGCCCCGATCACCACTGACCAGGCCGCCGTTGATTCGACCGCCGTTGACTCGACCGCCAGCGGCCAGGCCGCCGTAAGCCCGATCGCCGCCGGACAGCTCGTCTTGATCATCAGCCCCAAGGGCAAGCGCTACACGCACACCCTGGAACCGGGCAAGGAAGTCCATACCCACGACGGGCGCATCCTCATGTCCGAAATCGCCGAGGCCGGGTTCGGCGGCATCGTGCGCTCGCACCTGGGCCACCCCTACCGCATCCTCAAGCCCACGGTGTACGAACTCATCAAGGGCGTCAAGCGCCAGACCCAGATCATGTACCCCAAGGAAATCGGCTATGTGCTGCTCAAGCTGGGCATCCAGCCCGGCTGCCGCGTCATCGAGACCGGCACCGGAAGCGCTGGCCTGACCCTGGCCCTGGCCACCTACGTGGGCGACACCGGCAAGGTCTACACCTACGAGCGCCGCGAAGAGTTCTACAAGCTGGCCCAGAAAAACCTCGCCCGCGTGGGCCTGAGCCATCGCGTTGAACAGCACCTGGCCGACATCGAAGAGACCGGCTTCCAGCAGACCGGCGCCGATGCGCTCTTCCTTGACGTGCGCGAACCCCAGGACTGCCTCAGGCACATCCCGCCCGCCGTCACCCCCGGCGCCACCTGCGGGTTCCTGCTGCCCACCACGAACCAGGTCAGCGAACTCCTGCGCGGCCTGGAACAGGGGCCGTTTACCGAGATCGAGGCGCTGGAAATCCTCGTGCGGCGCTACAAATGCGTGCCCGACCGCCTGCGGCCGG
>MGTN01000141.1:2332-5896 GCA_001799475.1 Desulfovibrionales bacterium GWA2_65_9
CCGATACCCAGGACGCCGAGCACGACCCCGAAGCCACGGAGTAGGCGAGAGACCAGGGGCTCCGCCCCTGGACCCCGCCGGGGGCAGCGGCCCCCGAACCCCCATCATACGCCGAAAGGGCTGTTTCAGGATGAACCTGAAACAGCCCTTTCGGCTTTGTTTGGTCAGGGAAAACATCCGAAGTGACTATTTCGTCTCACATCTTTCCCAAAAGGGCCAACCGTGCGCGGGTATTTTCGAGGGGCCCCCCTCGGAAAACCCGCGCGCATTGCCAAGGCCAAGCCAACGCCTTTGCCCAGGCCACTTTGGCCCAGGCCCTATGGGGAGTCCAGAGGGCCTCAGGCCCTTTGGTGGGGTCCAGGGGCAGCGCCCCTGGCTATTGCCTTGCCCTTACAGCACCTTGGTCAGCGTGAGGTCCAGGCCGCTGCCAGCCAGGCCTTCGCGTCCGCCAGCGATGACGACGCAGCCCTTTGTGGTGGCGGCGTGTACGGCCTCGCCGAACTCGCGGAAGTCCTGCGGCCCGGCGGAGAGGATGGCGTCGCGCGCGGCCTGGCGGTAGTCGTCGTCCTCGCCGGTGAGGTCGCGGGCCAGCGCGGTGAAGCCCTTGGCATCGGGCAGCAGGTAGTGGTCCATGTCGCCCACGGAGCCGATGATGCTCTTTTCCAGTTCCGAGGCGTCGAGGTCCAGGCTGGCCAGGTACGGCGCCACGGCGGCGAAGGCTTCGACGGTGCGCGCCAGGTTCGGGTCGCGGTAGGAGGTGAAGGTGAGGTTGCCGCTGGTGCGGCTGTACGACACGCCCGCGCCGTAGGCTCCGCCTTGCACGCGCACGCGTTCCCAGAGGTAACCCGCGCGCAGGAACTTGGACACCACGGCCGAGGCTGCGCCGGGCGAATGGCCGAGCGCTTTCACGTTGGCCCCGGTGCAGACGTAGTTGACCTGTGCGGGCAGCACCAGGCCTTCGCGTTCGGGCAGGGTGGGCAGGGCGCGCGGTGCGGCGGGCAGGGTCGCGTCCGACAGGGTGGCCAGCAGGCTGTCCAGGCGCTTGGCGGTGTCACTGAGCGCCGGGCTGTCGGCGGTGATGTTGGCCACCAGCTTGGAGCGCCGGAGCATGAGGCCGAGCAGGGTATGCAGGTCGCGGACCACGCTTTCGGGGTCTGTTTCCATGCGGCTGGCCAGCTCGCGCACGTAGAAGAAGCCGGTCAGGCCCTGCATGGCTTCGCCCATGGCCTGGGCCGCGCCATAGCGGGCCTTGAGCCGCGAGGCGGCCAGGGCGTGCCCGGCGGGGATGAGGTGGTGTTCGCGCCGGGCCTTGGTTTCCAGCACGATCTTGCCCAGGCGTCCGGTGTCCGAGAAGTCCGCCTCGAGCAGCACCTCGGACAGGATGTCGAGCAGGGCCGGGGTGCGTTCGGCAGTGGCCTTGGCGCGCAGGAACAGGAGCTGGCAGGGTTCTGCGGCGCAGGAGCCGTCGGGTGTGCGCACGGTGGACACGAAGGACTGCGGCCAGATGCCGCCGGTGGTCATGGCGACCTTGCGCGTCAGGTCCACGAAGCTGGTGCGTTTGGTGCCCATTTCCAGCAGCGCGCGGCCCAGGATGGGCACCAGCGGGACGAGCTGGTCGGGCACGGCCGAGAGGTCCAGGCCCAGGTCCAGGTATACGATGCCGCTGGTGGGCAGCTCGTGCAGGTGGGCACGCGCTCCGGCCAGGGTGGTGCGCACGTGCGGGATGTCCGCGTTTTTGAGGGGCAGGTCGCCGAGGGTCAGGCGCGGGATCTTGGCCAGGTCCTCGGGCGAGTCCGGGGCTTCCTGGAGATCGCGCAGGGTGTGGGTCTCGGCCACCAGGCGCTCCAGGTCCGTGGGTGAGAGCGCCGCGCGCACGGCGTCTAGGCGCGCCTGTTCGGCGGCCTCGCGGGCAGCGCTTAAGGCCGGGTCCGGCACCAGGGTCACCAGGGCGCGGTGCGGGTTGTTCAGGAATTGCGAGCGGATGAGGTCTTCGAGCACCTTCTCGCCTGCGGCCAGCCGGGCCTTGAGGCGCTTGAGCGGCCCCTCGAAGGGCAGCAGCATGAGCGGGTCCGCGCCGTAGAGCCAGGTGGACAGCGCCTCGAAGAACACGGCCAGGCCGCGCGGATAGCTGCCGGTGTTGTTTTCGCGCAGGTCGAACTCCACGCTGTTCATGGCAGCCTCGATGTCGTCGGCGTGCAGGCCCGAATCTGCCAAGCCGCGCAGGGTGGAGAGCACCAGGTCCTCGACCTGGGCGGCCTTGGCCTCGGCGTCTTCGGTGCTGGTCAGGGTCATGCCCTTGAGGCCCACGGAGAAGGCCATCTGGCGCAGGTCGGTCTCCAGGCCGCCGCCGGTCAGGTCCTCGCCCAGGCCGGAGTCCACCAGGGCCTTGCGCAGGGGCGAGGAGGGCAGGCCGATGAGCACGTGCTCCAGCACGCTCAAGCCCAGGCTCAGATCCGGCCCGGCGTCTGGGTTGGCATCGGCGTCGGCAGGGTTGCCAGCGGGCTCGGGCAGGCCGAAGTTCACGGTGCACATGGCGCGCGCGCGCGCTTCGCCCGGTTCATGGGCGTCATCGCCCTCGCCCGATTCGTCGGCCGCATAGGGGTGCGTGGCGCGCCGGGGCGCGGCAAAGGGCGCTTGCAGGGCGATGGCCGAGGTTGCGGCGGCCTCCAGGGCGGGAGCGAACTGCGAGAAGACCTCGTCCAGCAGGGCCAGGCGCTTTTCCGGGTCGTCGTCGCCGGAGAAGAAGGCGTAGGAGTTGGACGGGTGGTAGTAGCGCGCGTGGAAGTCCATGAACTGGGCAAAGGTCAGGTCCGGGATGCGCTCCGGGTCGCCGCCGGAATCCAGGCCGTAGCAGGTGTCCGGGAACAGCGCGCGCTGGGAGTATTCGGAGAGCAGGCTTTCGGGCGAGGAGTACGCGCCCTTCATCTCGTTGAACACGACGCCCTTGTAGGCCAGGGGCGCATCCACGCTCTCGACGTCGTAGTGCCAGCCTTCCTGCTTCAGCGTGTTCTCGGTCAGGCGCGGGAAGAACACGGCGTCCAGGTAGACGTCCACAAGGTTGTAGAAGTCCTGCACATTGGCGCTGGCCACGGGGTAGCAGGTCTTGTCCGGGAAGGTCAGGGCGTTCAGGAAGGTGTTCAGCGAGCCCTTGATGAGCTCGACGAAGGGCTCCTTGACGGGATATTTCTTGGAGCCGCAGAGGACCGAGTGCTCCAGGATGTGCGGCAGGCCGGTGGAGTCTGCTGGCGGCGTGCGGAAGGCGATGCCAAAGACCTTGTTCTCGTCCGGGCTCTGGATGGACAGCAAACGCCCGCCGGTCTTGGCGTGGCGGTAGACTCTGGCCGTGGCCGAGAGTTCGGGGATCACCTGTTCGCGTTCGAGCAAAAAACCGTGGGTCAGGGTCATGTCGCCTCATTGGGGCTTGAGTGTGGGGGGCGCGCAGAAGATTCTGCCGTCGCTCGCGTGAGGGACAAGATATAGCAGGATGGGCCGGGGGGGAAGGGGCAAGGACCGCATCGTCTTGGCAGGCCCCCTGCCTTTGTGGCTTGCACCGCCCGCCTCCTT
>MGTN01000141.1:5926-10870 GCA_001799475.1 Desulfovibrionales bacterium GWA2_65_9
ACACGACCACGACGACGAAGATATGCTGGAGTGCGCCAAGGTCGGACAGAAGATCCGCAACTTCACCCTCGAGGCCTTTGACCCCACCGAGGGCGGCTTCTCCGAGGTTGATTCCGCGAAGATCCAGAAAAAGAAGAAGTGGCTCATCCTGGTCTTCTACCCGGCGGACTTCACCTTTGTCTGCCCCACCGAGCTGGCCGACCTGGCCGCCCAGCACGCCAAGCTGAAGAAGCTCGGCGCAGAGGTCGTCAGCGTGTCCACGGACACCAAGTTCGCGCACCTGGCCTGGCAGACCTCCGAGCGCATGCTCGCAGGCGTCAAGTTCCTCATGGCCGCGGACCCGGCCGGCCACGTCTCGCGCTACTTCGACGTCTGGGACCAGGACACCGGCCTGGACCTGCGCGGCACCTTCATCATCAGCCCCGAGGGCGTGCTCGTCGCAAGCGAGGTCAACTTCTACAACGTGGGCCGCAACGCCGACGAGCTGGTGCGCAAGATGGAGGCCAACGTCTACCTGGCCAAGCACCCGGCTGAGGCCTGCCCGGCCAAGTGGACCCCCGGCGACAAGACGCTGACCCCGTCCGAGGCGCTGGTGGGCAAGGTCTACGAGGCGCTGAACCCCGAATAGCGCGAAGCACCCCCCGTCCCGGAGCCAAGGCCTTTTGCGCCAGCGCTCCGGGCCGGGACAGGCCCGCTTGGACACGGGCCAAGGCAGCACATGAACACGGACGCCCTGCGCTACGACAAGTGGTTCACCACGCCCGAGGGCAGCCATGCCCTGGGGGCCGAGCGCCGCCTGCTGGACTCCGTGCTGGCCCAGTGGCCCCGGCGCAACCAGCGGGTGCTGGAGATCGGCTGCGGCACCGGCCTGTTCCAGCAGATCCTCTACGACGACGGCTTCTCCGTGGCCGGTCTGGACAAGTCCCCGGCGATGATCGCTGAGGCGCGCAAACGCCTGGGCCCAAAGGCCGAACTCTACGTGGGCAACGGCGAGGCCCTGCCCTTTGCTGACAAGGAGTACGACTTCTGCGTGCTCTGGACCGTGCTGGAGTTCTGCGACAATCCGGGCCTGGTCCTGGCCGAGGCCGCGCGCGTGGCCGCCAAGGGCCTGCTCATCGGCTTCCTGAACCGGCACTCCTGCTACTTCTGGGCGCGCGGCTGGCGCTGGCCCTGGCAGGAGAGTTCGACCCTGTCGCGCGCGCACTGGTACACTTGGCCGGAAATGCGCGCCCTGGCCCTCGTCCACACCGGGTTCAAGCCCGCGCGCACGCGCTCCGTCCTGCCCGGGCCGCCCTGCACTTGGCGCGATGCGCCGCCCTGGGGCTTCATCAACCGGCTCATCCTGCCGCCGCAGTTGGGCGCCATCAGCGCCATGCGCATTGATCTTGTGGGCTACCAGCCACTCACGCCCATCTACGCCTGGAAAACCGAGCCGGGCATCGGGTAGGGCAATAGCCCTCCGGCGGCCAGGGCAGGCAAGAGCCTCCGGCGGCCAAGGCAGGGAGATGCCTCCGGCGGCCAAAGGGCCTGAGGCCCTCTGGACTCCCCCAATGGCCTGGGCCGAGGTAGCCTGGGCAGAAGCATTGGCCTGGCTTGGCCCTGGCAATGCGCGCAGGTTTTTCGTCGAAGACTCCGAAAAGCCCCGCGCGCGGTTGGCCTCCCTTCGGGAGCTTCAGGGGTGTTGCACCCAGGCTTCAGGGTGTGCCACGGCCTTTTCAGCCTGCCCGTGTTTTGCCACGGCCCCCCCATGACTTTCCCAAGGCCCACCAAAGCCGAAAGGGCTGTTTCAGGTTCCTCCTGAAACAGCCCTTTTGGCGTAATGGGGGTTCCAAGGGGCCTCAGGCCCTTTGGCGGGGTCCAGGGGCGGAGCCCCTGGCCGCCGGAGGCATATTCTCTTCTACTTGGCCTCGTCGCCCAGGAAGCGGCCGGTGACGGACTCGGGGTTTTGCATGATGGCCTCGGGCGTGCCCTGGGCCACGATCTGCCCGCCGTTTTCGCCGCCGCCGGGGCCGAGGTCGAAAACGTAGTCCGAGGCCAGGACCACGTCGGCGTTGTGCTCGATGACAACGACCGAAGCTCCCTTGTCCACCAGGCGGTGCAGCACGCGGATGAGCTTGCCGACCTCGTGCATGTGCAGGCCGGTGGTGGGCTCGTCCAGGATGTACAGCGCGCCGGGCAGGTTGCGCTTGCCCAGCTCGCGCGAGATCTTGATGCGCTGGGCCTCGCCGCCGGACAGGGTGGTGGCGGGCTGGCCCAGGCGCAGGTAGGACAGGCCCACCTGTTCCAGGACTTCGAGCCGGCGCGACAGGGCGGTGTGCGTGCTGAAGAACTCCCGGGCCTCGGCCACGGTCATGTCCAGCACCTCGGCGATGCTTTTTCCCTTGTAGTGCACCTCAAGGGTCTGGGAGCTGTAGCGCTGGCCCTTGCAGACGTCGCAGGTGACATAGACATCGGGCAAAAAGTGCATTTCCACGCGGATCTGGCCGTCGCCCTGGCAAGCCTCGCAGCGGCCGCCCTTGACGTTGAAGCTGAAGCGGCCGGGCTTGTAGCCGCGCACGCGCGCGTCCTTGGTGGCGGCAAAGATGCCCCTGATCTCGTCAAAGGCCTTGGTGTAGGTGGCCGGGTTGGAGCGCGGGGTGCGGCCGATGGGCGTCTGGTCGATGGCCACGATCTTCTCCACTGCCGAGGCACCCACAAAGCCGCTCACCGGGCCGGGCTGGTCGACCTTGATGCCCTGGGACAGGGCCAGGTGCTTGTACAGTGTATCGACCACCAGCGAGCTCTTGCCCGAGCCGGACACGCCGGTGAAGCAGACCAGCACGCCCAGGGGGATGTCCAGGTCCAGGCCCTTGAGGTTGTTGGCGCGCGCGCCCCGGATGCCCAGGTGCGTAAAGCCGCCAAAGGCCGTGGGCTGGCGGCGCATCTCGGGCCGTTCGATGCGCAGGTCGCCGCGCAGGTAGCGCGCGGTGAGGGACTGGCTGTGGTTCATGAGCTCATCCACGCTGCCCTGGAACTCGATTCGGCCCCCCAGCTCGCCAGAGCCCGGCCCGAGCTCGATGACGTGGTCGGCGCTCATGATGGTCGGCTCGTCGTGCTCGACCACCAGCACGGTGTTGCCGCGCGCCTGCAGGCTGCGCAGGGTTTTCAAGAGCCGTTCGTTGTCGCGCGGGTGCAGGCCGATGCTGGGCTCGTCCAGCACGTAGGTCACGCCCACCAGGCCGCTTCCGAGCTGGCTGGCCAGGCGGATGCGCTGGGCCTCGCCGCCGGACAGCGTGCCCATGTTGCGCGCGAGCGAGATGTAGTCCAGGCCCACGCCCTGCATGAAGCCCAGGCGGTGCGTCAGCTCCTTCAAGAGCGGCCCGGCGATCTGGGCATCCCGTCCGCCGATCCCGCTGTCGGCGTCGCCGGTGAAGTCCTGGCCCGAGAGCCATTCCAGGGTCCGGGCGATGGACAGGGAGCAGAAGTCGTGGATGCTGAGCCCATCAGGTGTTGCGGGCACGCGCACGGCCAGGGCTTCGGGCTTGAGGCGCGCGCCCTGGCAGGCCGGGCAGGGGCGGCTCTGGCGGTAGCGCGAGAGCTCGTCGCGCCAGATGGGGCCGAGGTTCATGCCCTGCTCCAGGAGCGGCACCACGCCCGGCCAATCCGATGCCCCGTCGCCCTCGACCAGGGCAATGCGCGCGGCCTCGGACAGTTCGCCCAGCGGGGTGGTGAGTGTAAAGCCGTGGCGCTTGCCCAGGCGCTTCAAGTCGTCCTCGTGCCGGGCGAACAGGCGCGGGTTGCGCCAGGGCAGGATGCCGCCCTCGCGCAGGGACAGGCCCTTGTTCGGCACCAGCAGGTCGAACTCGAAATAGTCCACGCTGCCCAGGCCCGAGCACTCCGGGCAGGCGCCCTGCGGGCTGTTGAAGCTGAACAGCTGCGGGGTCAGCTTGGGCATGGACAGGCCGCAGTCCGCGCAGGTGCTGGAGGTGCTGAAGAAGCGGTCCGAGGCGTTGGCGGCGTTCTTGGTCTTCTTGCCTTTTGTCGCGGGGCTCTGCTCGCCGCCGCCGTGTTCACTGACGATGACGCTGCCCTGGCCGTGGCGCAGGGCCAGCTCCAGGGAGTCGCCCAGGCGCGGGCGGATGTCCGTCTTCAGCGCCAGGCGGTCCACCACCAGCTCGATGGTGTGCTTCTTGAGCTTGTCCAGCTCCGGCGCCTCTTCCAGCGTGTACACCTCGCCGTTCACGCGCACCCGGGCAAAGCCCTCCTTGCGCAGCTTGGCGAACAAATCCTTGTGCGTGCCCTTCTGGTGCTCCACCAGCGGGGCCAGCAGCAGGATGCGCGTGCCCTCGGGCAGGGCCATGATGCTGGCCGCGATCTCGTCGCTGGTCTGCGCGGCGATGGGCTTGTGGCACTGGGGGCAGAAATAGGTGCCCAGCCGGGCGTAGAACACGCGCAGAAAGTCGTAGACCTCGGTCACGGTGCCGACGGTGGAGCGCGGGTTGCGGGTGGCCGTCTGCTGCTCCAGGGATATGGCGGGCGACAGGCCCTCGACCTTGTCGACTTGCGGCTTGTCCATCTGCGGCAGGAACTGGCGGGCATAGGCCGAGAGCGATTCCACGTAGCGGCGCTGGCCCTCGGCGTAGACGATGTCAAAGGCGAGCGTGCTCTTGCCCGAGCCGGAGGGGCCGCAGACCACGACAAGCTGCTCGCGCGGGATGTCCAGCGTCAGGTTCTTCAGGTTGTGGTGCCGCGCGCCCTCGATATGGATGACGCCCCGGCTGGGGGCAAGCGGGGCGGGGGCGACAGGTGTGTGGGCGGTTTGTTTTGGCGATGTTTTTGACATTCAGGGGATGTAAGCATCGGCGTGGCGTTGGCAAGGGGGGCAAGGGGGAGGGAACGCGAAGCGGCCCGGCTTCCCTGGTATGGGGAGGCCGGGCCGCTTATGTCGGCAGAACAAGCTTCATT
>MGTN01000141.1:10878-11741 GCA_001799475.1 Desulfovibrionales bacterium GWA2_65_9
AAGCCTCCGAGGGGGCTCATGAACAGCTCCACCTCCTGATTATTGCGCGCCGATGCTTCAATCTCGCGGAGGCGCTCGCGCATTGCCTCGCGCTTGGCCTTCGGTGCGGCGGGGTCAACAGCCAGGCGCACCGGCATCTTGTTCACCTCATTGATGTCCACGGCCCGGCCCTCAGCGTGGGCGGCATTCTCTTCTGCGCTTTCCGGCTCGGTCTCGGCCGCCTGGTAGGTGATCTTCACCCGTTTTGCGTATGCGTTGGTCGGCGGTCCAAGCAGGAGAAAGGCTACAAGCAGTAGAAGAAGCGTTCGCATCAAATTCTCCCTGAATTACTTGCGGATGGTGATGTGGATGTGGTGCCTGTGATCATATTTGTCTTTGTCGTTGGCCTTGCGGCCCTCATCTTTGCTGGTCGGATACTTAGGCCGAAAGCAACCCTCCAGAGGGTCTATGTACGTTTCAACCTCTTCGTTCGCTGCCGCAGCAGTCCTGATTTCTTCAAGCCGCTCCCGCATCCCTTCACGCTGTTCCGCCGAGACACTGGGATCAACAGCGTCTGAAACCTTCTGATCATTAACCCGGTTGATGTCCACTGCCCGGCCTTCGCCGTGAGCTCCTATGTCGCCGGAACGGTACCCGCTGTTCATGTTGACATCATGTGTGCCGGAGTCCTTGTCCAGCACGTTTTGCACCTGTTCACGGGTTTTTGAATGTAGCGCCTCAGGGCTAGGGTTCTTCTTAGCGCTTTCGTCATTCTTCGTCGAGACGCTTACTCTTCCTCCCTTGCTCAGTGGCACCGACGGAGGTGGAACGGCCTTGCCCTTCTGCGCAGGTGGCGTAACTGCCCCGCGCATCTCATGCGGCAG
>MGTN01000142.1:0-2639 GCA_001799475.1 Desulfovibrionales bacterium GWA2_65_9
CTTCGCCCGCCTCCGGCGCATCGGCCGGGCTTTCATAGCTGCGCAAGCCCCAGGTCTCCTCGTCCGACCGATCCGGTTCGGCGGACATCGGGTCGCGCGGGATGCGCCGCAGGAAATAAATCCTGTCCTTGCCGTCCGGGCTGCCGGCGTCTGGCTCGCCGTCCACCAGCGTCCGCAGCGACGCCGGATAGCCGGACTTGACCAGCGTATGGACGACGCGCCCCTCGTCCACCGCCCGCTTGTAGGCGTCCAGTCCGGCCCGAATCTCGCGCAACGCCAGCCGCAGTTCCTGCTCCTTGCTGCGCTGCACCGCCACTTCGGCCATCGGCAGCGCCACCGTCGCCAGCAGGGACACAATGGCCACCGAGATGACCAGTTCGATCAGCGTGTAGCCTTGGGCACGTGCGTCCATCATTGCGTGACCGCGATGAAGTGGGGCGCGGGAGGCATCGCCGCCAGCGGCTCGCCGCCCGTGCCGGACAGGCTGATGCGGCTGGCCGTGACCGGGGTTTGCGGCGTCGCGGCCGTCACCTCGAACGTCAGCATGACGACGCTGCCGTCCTCGCCGCCAGGCGCACCCTTCATGTCCACCAGTATCTGGCCGCTGGCCTGGTCTATCGTCCTGGTGAAGTTCGACGGTGCGCCGTCCGTCTGCATCCAGTCCCCCGGGGCGACGTCGGTCGCCTTCAGCACCGCCGGATCGTAGCCCACCAGCAGGCCGAGTCCGCCCGCATCCTGTTGCGCCTGGGTGTTGAGCGCGATGGTGATCCGCTCGCCGACCCTGGCCTGTTTCGGCCCCTGCCACGAGAACGCCAGCGGCTGGGCTGCGACGGCCGTCTCACCGGGAACCGGCCGCGCGCGCGCCACCGGCGCGCCTGAACCGGTGCTGCTGACCGCGACGGCACCCAGCGGCTTCAGCGCCAGCGGGTTGCTGCGCAGGCTGGACTCGGTGCCGGACCAGTATTCCACCTCGCGCGCATCCGGGCGGCGGGACGCGCCTATCACCCGCGGCGTGATCGACAGCACGATTTCGGTCTTGCTGCCGTTGTCGCGGTGGCTGGAGAACAGCCGCCCGACGATGGGCAGATCGCCTATCCCCGGCACCTTGCTCGCGGTGTTCCTGTCCTCGTCGTTGATCAGGCCGGCAAGTATCTGCGTCTCGCCGTCCTTCAGGCGCAGCACGGTCGAGGCGTTGCGCGTGCCGACCTGGTAGGCCAGCGTGCCGGACACCGCGTTCAGCACCTCCTTGGCGATGGAGCTGACTTCCATGTTGACCTTGATCGACACCTCGTTGTCCATGTGCACCTCGGGCTCGACCTCCAGCTTCAGGCCGACGTCCAGGTACTGGACGCTGCCGGTGATCACCGGCGTGCCTGTCGTCACCGGCGTCACCGCATTGGTGATCACCGGCACGCGGTCGCCTATCATGATCTTGGCCTTCTCGCGGTTGCGCGCGCGGATGCGCGGGCTGGCCAGCAGGTTGGTGTCGCCGTCCTGCAGCAGCAGGTTCAGCGTCGCGCTCAGCGCCGGGCTGGTGACGATGTTGTTGCCGTTGAGCTGGCGCAGTTCGTTGACGGTCGGCGTCGCCGCCGCACCCCGCGCCGTGAACGTGATCTGGCTGGGGTAATTGATGCCGATCTCGGCTAGGCGAGAACGGCTGATCTCCAGCACCTCGACTTCCAGCATGACCTCGGGGTCGGCGATGTCCTGGTCGGCGACCATTTTCTCGGCGAGGCGGATCGCCTCCGGCGTGTCGCGCATCACCAGCGAATTGGTCTTCTCGTGCACGAAGATGTCCTTGGTCTTCAGCAATGTCTTGATCATCGTCAGCATCTGCTTCGGATCGGCATTGGTCAGGTGGAAACTGCGTATCTTGAGGTCCTGGTAGTCCTTGAGCTTGGCCGGCGTGTTCGGGTAGATGAACACCGTGTTGTCGCTGATGGTCTTCCTCTCCAGCTGGCTCTGCAGCAGGATCAGGTCGATCGCGTCCTCCACCGACACGTCCTTGACGAAGATCGAGGTCTTGATGTCCGGCTTGACGTCCTTGTCCAGCAACACATTGATGCCGCTGGTGCGCGACAGCGCCTCCAGCACCAGCTTCAGGTTGGCGTCGCGGAACTGCAGCGTGACCGGCTTCCTGAACTTCGCCCTCAGCGTGGGCTCGGCCATCAGCACCCTGGCCGCCTGCTCGTCGATCTGGCGTTGCAGCAGCAGGGCCTCGCCATGCCTCGGGTTTTCCAACAACACCGGCTTCAGCGCGGCCCGCGCGGCATCCGCGTCGTTCTGGAAAAGGCCGCGCGCCTCTTCGACCATCGCGCCGTGGCGCTTGTCCTGCGCCAGCTCTTCCAGCCCCAGCCTGGCCCTGGAGTTGTCCGGATCGAGGCGGAGTATGCGTTCGTAAATTGCCTGCGCCTCGTCCGGCCGCCCGGCGGCACGCTCGCCGCCGGCCGCCGCGGCCAGGCGATTGGCGACCTGTTCGCGGTTGCGCAACCATGCGTTGCGGTAAGAGAGGTTTTCCGGATCGGCCTTGCTGGCCTGCTCCAGCTTCGCCAGCCCCTCTTCCGCACGCCCCTGCTCCATCAGCGCCATCCCTTCCCGATGCAGCCGCTGCCCGGCGCAGCCCGCGACGATCACCGCGA
>MGTN01000142.1:2721-6231 GCA_001799475.1 Desulfovibrionales bacterium GWA2_65_9
TAGGTGTTCTCGATGACATCCCCTTCGGAAACGGTGTACATGCGATCTCCCTTGACCAGTATCGTCAGCCGCGTCGGCGCATCCTCGTAGCGGCCGAGATAGGTGAACGGCAACGGCGGCGCGGTCGGCGCAGGAGGGGGAGCTGGCGGCAAGGGCGGCGGCGGCGGGGGCGGCACATACCATGAGGTCACGCCGAAGACGTCGGCGACCACAACGCCGGATTCCGGCTGCGCCCGGGCCAGACGCTCCAGCTCCACGCGGACCGCTTCCGGCGAAGGCTGCCCGGCGCGCGACCGCGCGGAGGAAGACTCTCCGCTCGCGGCCGGCGAGTTCACAGCCTTCGCGATGCTACCCTCCCTGGACGGCGCCGCGAAGACGATGATCGCGAACACGATGCCGATCACGGCCCACTTGCCTGCATGACGCATAATAGTCTTCATGATGTCTGCTCCAGGTAGAGTGCCAGCCTGATTCGGGCTTCCACCGCGGCATCGGCGACCTCCCGGCGCGAGAACTGCACGTTCTCCAGCGCGAGGGCGGGAATCTCCGCGGACAGTTCGGTGAGGAAGGCGCGGATCTGCCGGTATTCGCCCTTCACCGGCAACACCATCTGGAAACGCAGCAGCCGCCCCCCCTTGTCCGGCATCGCCTTGTACTCGCCCTCGTTCAGGCTGAGCCCGTTCTTCACGGCCAGCGCGGCGAGTTTCTCCAGCAACTGCGGGGAATTGCGCTCTTCCGGGAACACCCGGTAGAACGCCGCAAGTTGCTCGTCCGGGCGGTGCAGGACGTACCCGACCTTCTTGCCGGCCCGCGCCTGTTCGTCCAGCGCAAGCGCGTTGCGGCGCATCGCGTCCAGATGCTCCTGCGCCGGGACAACCGCCGAGAAATAGAACGGCGGAATGATGACCAGCAGGCCGACGGCCAGCACGCCGGGCCTGCCCAGCAGTCGCAGCAGCCGCGCCATCGTCCATCGCAGGCAGCCCCACAGCGGCGCCGACGACGGCAGGCCGCACAGCCGCGCGCATCGCGCCGACGCCGCTGCCTTCAATATGCTCGCGTATCGTTTCATGGCGCCCCCTTCCAGACGGCATGGAGAGCGAAGCGCACCGGCTGCTGCGGATCCTGCAGCTGGACCTGGTGGCTTTGCAGGTAGACCGGACCGAACGCCTCCTGCGCCTCCAGTCGCGTGACGTAGTTCAGCAGCGATGTGAAATCCCTGGCCTCGCCGCTGACTTTCACCACCTGTTTTTCCGCGTCCGGCTCCAGCGCGAGCAAGGCGACTTCTTCGCCGGCGGCCGACTCCATCGTCAGGAACAGGCTGTCCCAGGGCAGGGAGAGTTGGCGCAACACCTCGTTGGCCCGTTGCACCTCCAGCGACTCGCCATCGCGGCCGACCGACCGGTGCGCCTTGCCGCGCTCGCGCCCGAGGTCGCGTCCAAGGTCGTGCTCGGCCCGCGCCAGCCTGTCCTCCCAGGCAACCGTTTCGTCGTTCAGCTCCATGTAATGGACGACCGTCGTGGCCAGGACCGCCAGCGCCAGCATAAGCAATAGCGGCCCCGCCCAATGCGCGGGTTTGTCCTGCCGGTAATCGAGCCAGAGGGCGGCCATCGCATCACCCGCTCATCGCCACGGCGTAGCGCCGGTCGTAATCCTGCGCCAGGCCCCGCCGCAACACCGGCTGCAGCGCCTGCATCTTCCATCCCTCGCGCTCCGGCAGCGCGGTGCACTCCAGCTCCGGCGCCCACAGCAGCACTTCGTCCGTCGCCGCCTCCTCGTCGCCCAGATAGGCTTCCCGCTGCAGCAGCCACGGCAAGGACTCGCACCAGTCGCCTCCGGCCCGTAGCGTGCGCACGCGCCCCAGCCGACCCTGCTGCAGCAGCGCGAGACACAGGCTATCTGTTTCGAAGAGCACGAACCATGCGCTGGATTTCTGCAGCCGGGTACGGCAACTGTTCCAGGCCACCATCAGGCTGGGCTGGATGGAGCGCAGCCTGACCCCAGCGCCGTCGAACGCCGCCCGCACAGCGTCGGTCAGCCCGCGATCCACCGCGCTGGCAAGCTGCGGCATGCCCGCACGGTCCGGGTTCAGCCGCAGTTCCCAGGACTCGGCGGCGGAGCCGTACATCTGCCGGAAGAAATGCCGCGCGTACGCCGTTTCTTCCTCTTCGTCCAGCAACGCGCCGTTCCAGGGAATCATCGCGTAGCGCATGAACGGGTTGGACAGCACGACGGTCGCGGAAGCGGTGTTCTTCGCCAGTTCCGGCAACTGCGCCGCCAGCGTCCCGACCGCCCCGCTCCACGGTGCCGCGCCGTCGGATGCTCCGGCGCAAGGCAGCGTCCGCTTGTCCAGCACCCGGTGCGTCAACCCGCGGTGGGTGAAGGCGCGCCCGATGCGGACCAGCAGCAGTTGTTCCGGGCCCAGCACCACCCGCAGTTCATCACGCAACGAAAGTGACACGATTGATCTCCTGTAAAGTGGTTACGCCCCGGAGCGCCAGCTCCAGCGCCCCCTCGCGCAGCAAACGGGTGCCGTTGCGCTTGGCGGCCTCGCGCAGCAGCCGCACCGGCTGCCTGGCGATGATGAGCTCGCGGATTTCGTCGTTCAGGTAGAGTATCTCGGCGATGGCGCGGCGCCCCTTGTAGCCGGTGCCGCGGCAGTGGCCGCAACCGCGCCCGGCGCGGAACGTCGCGGATGCGGCATCGGCCGCGGATATTCCCGATGCGCGCAGCAACTCCTCGTCCGGGCTGTCGTCCTCGATGCAATGCGTGCAGTTCACCCGCACCAGGCGCTGGGCCAGGATGCCGTTCAGGGACGACACGAAGCTGTAGGGATCGACCCCCATGTGCATGAAGCGGCCGATCACGTCGAACACGTTGTTCGCATGCACCGTGGTGAACACCAGGTGGCCGGTAAGCGCGGACTGCACGGCGATCTGCGCGGTCTCCGGGTCGCGGATCTCGCCGACCATGATCTTGTCCGGGTCGTGGCGCAGGATGGAACGCAGGCCGCGCTCGAAGGTGAGGCCCTTCTTCTCGTTGACCGGGATCTGCAGCACGCCGGGCAACTGGTATTCGACCGGGTCCTCGATGGTGATGATCTTGTCCTGCCCCAGGTTGATCTCCGAGATCGCCGCATACAGCGTGGTGGTCTTGCCGCTGCCGGTCGGGCCGGTGACCAGCACCATGCCGTAGGGCTCGTTGGACAGGCGGCGCAGCGTGGCGATGGAATGTTCGTCGAAGCCCAGGTAATCGAGGCGCAAGCCCTTGATCTGGTCGGACAGCGTCTGCTTGTCGAGCACGCGCAGCACCGCGTCCTCGCCGAAGATGCTGGGCATGATGGACACGCGCAGATCCACCTCGTGACGCTGTATCGACACCTTGAAGCGGCCGTCCTGCGGCACGCGGCGCTCGGCGATGTCCAGGCCGGAGATCACCTTGATGCGGGAAATCACCTGCTCGGCCAGGTCCAGCCCCCCTACCGAACCGACCATGGTCAGCACCCCGTCGATG
>MGTN01000142.1:6253-7818 GCA_001799475.1 Desulfovibrionales bacterium GWA2_65_9
TCGTCCAGCGTTGAGAGCTTGCTCGCCACCGGTTGCAGGCTGTCCATCGCATGCAGCGATTCCTCGTAATGCGCAAGATAGGCCGCTATGTCCGTGCCATGAGCCAGCGCCCAGCCGAAGTCCGCGGGGAAGCGCTGCTCCGCCCAGGCCTGCAGCGCGACGTCGAAAGGGTCGCCCATGACGATCAGCAACCTCCCGTCTGCGTTGCGGAACGCGATACAGCCCCGCTCCACCGCCTCGGCGAAGGTCAACGCATCGAACGCGGAAGACAGCCGGTTCATCTGTTCCATCCCGAACACCGGGTAGTGCAGCGCGTCGCCCAGCGCCTGGACGAAATCCGCAGCGGCCATGCCCGCCTGCTCCTCCAGCGCCTCGACCACGCGGCAGCCGGCCTGCGCGGCGACCGCGCGCGCCTGCCGCACCTGCTGCGGCGAGAAGGCCGCTCCGGTGCTGGCATCGCCGGTGCGGGCATCGAAAGGGGCGGCGACCATGTTCATTCGATACTCCCCGCCAGCTCGAAGATCGGGAAATACATCAGCACCACGACGAGGCCGATGATCAGCCCGACGAACGCCATCAGCAACGGCTCGAAGGTCTTGACGAAGCGTTCGACCCAGCGCGCGGTCTCATCCTCGTAGAAGGCCGCGATGCGCTCCATCATCTCGCCCATACGCCCGGTGCGCTCCCCCACCCGCAACAGCCGCAGCGCCAGCGGCGTGGCCAGCCCGTAGCGTTCCATCGCGTAGGAGATCGCGCCGCCCTCCCTGATGCTGGTCGCGGCCAGCGCCAGTTGTTCGCGCATCGTCACCTGCAACAGCCCGCCCACCAGTTGCAGCGCCGCCAGGATGGGCATCCCGCCCTGCAGCAGCATGCCCAGCGAACGGTAGAAGCGCGCCGTCTGGTACAAGCGCAGGCGCTTGCCGAGCGCGGGAAGCTGCCACAGCTTCTGCCCGGCCCACTGCCTGAAGGACGGCTGGGCAGCGGCGAAGAACAGTCCGGCGCACAGGGCGATCGCGGCGCCCAGCAGGAACCGCCAATGCGCATCGAGGAAATTCCCCCACTGCATCAGCCATTGCGACATCAGCGGCAGGTCGCCGCCGAGGTCTTCGTAGATGCGGCTGAAGCGGGGTACGACGAACACCATCAGGAACAGCATCACCGCCCCGCCGACGACCGCCAGGATCGCCGGGTAGATCGAGGTAGTGACCACATGGCGCCGGATGCCGTCCATCTGGGTCTGGTAGACGACGTAGCGCGACAGCACCTCGGCCAGCGCGCCGGTTTTCTCGCTGGCGCGCACGGTCGCGACGTAGAGCGCGGGAAAATCCTGCGGCGACTGCTCCAGCGCGTACGAAAGCGTATGGCCTTCGTACAGCGATGCGATGATCTGCGCCAGCGTCTTCCTGACTTCGGGCCGCCCCTCTTTCTCGGCCAGCGCCTCCAGCGACTCGACCAGGGACAGCCCGGCCTGCAGCAGCGCCACCAGCTCCTGGCTGAACTGCACCAGCGGGAAACCGGATTTCCGTTGCGGCAGCCATTGCCGCCTGGCCCTGGTGGCGATGACG
>MGTN01000142.1:7842-8151 GCA_001799475.1 Desulfovibrionales bacterium GWA2_65_9
GCCTCGGCGTCGCGAACGTCGCTCGCGTCCAGCACCACCGACATCAGTCCCGCATTGCCGCGCAACACTTTGACTTCGTATTGCATAAGTCCCCCGTTGTCCGTCCGTCGCCTACCAGTTGACGATGTCTGCCGCCGCCCCTTCGCCGCCGGGCTTACCGTCCTTCCCGTACGAGATGAGGTCGTATTCCCCATGCTCGCCCGGATACCTGAATTGATAAGGGTTGCCCCAGGGATCGAGCTGCACGCTCTTGCTCAGATAGGGGCCGTCCCAGTTGGGCTCGTTGGCGGGATGCGCGACCAGCGCAGC
>MGTN01000143.1:0-2875 GCA_001799475.1 Desulfovibrionales bacterium GWA2_65_9
GGTTGAAGCCCTGCACGCGGGCCAGGGCCAGGCGCAGATCACCGGGCAGGGGCTGGCCGTCAGCAAGGGATTGCCCGTCAGCAAGGGACTGTCCGTCAGCAAGGGGCTGGCCGCCTGCGGAGGACTGCTTGGAGGCCGTCTGGACAAGCTCTGCGCGCAGCCGGGCAAAGTCCGGGGAGGCCGGGGCGGTGTCGTTGACGAGCACGCTTAGGCGGCGCGCCACGCTCTGGGCGTCGATTGCGGGCGGAGCCGGGACGGCCTTGGCCGGGGGGGCCGTGGCATTGGCCTGGGCGACCACGGCGGGCGTCGCCTCAGGCTGGGCGGGCTGGACGAGCTGAAGAAGGCCGCAGCTGGACAGGGCCGGGGCCAGCAGGGTCAGGGCCAGAATAAGGGCGGCGGGCCGGGTGTGGGTGCAGGCCGAGATGCGCATGGAAGCCTCCGGTGTTGAGCCGAAGTTCTAGCTTTCCGGGCGGCCAGATGCAAGAAGAAGGCGCAAGGGGAAGGCGCAAGGGGAATGAAAAAGACCGCCTCCGGGGAGACGGCCTTGTGTCTGCGTAAGCGGGCCAGGGCCTAGAGGATCTGGCTTAAGAAGAGCTTGGTGCGCTCGTGTTCCGGGTTCTGGAAGAAGTGCTCGGGCGTGCCCTCTTCGATGATGCCGCCGTGGTCCATGAACACCACGCGGTCGGCGACCTCGCGGGCAAAGCCCATCTCGTGGGTCACCACGGCCATGGTCATGCCCTCCTTGGCCAGGGTGACCATGACGTCCAGCACCTCGCCGATCATCTCCGGGTCCAGCGCGCTCGTGGGCTCGTCAAAGAGCATGATCTTGGGCGACATGGCCAGCGCCCGGGCGATGGCCACGCGCTGCTGCTGGCCGCCGGAGAGCTTGGACGGGTAGACGTGGGCCTTCTCCCTGATGCCGACCTTGTCCAGGAGCTTGATCCCGATATCGTCGGCCTCGGCCTTGCTCATGCCCTTGAGCTTGATGGGCGCGAGCGTCAGGTTCTCCAGCACGGTCTTGTGCGGGAAGAGGTTGAAGCTCTGGAAGACCATGCCCAGTTCCATGCGCAAGCGGTTGATGTCCGTGGTCGGGGCGTTGATATCGTAGCCGTCCACGATGATGGTGCCGGAGTCCACGGTCTCGAGCTTGTTGATGGACCGCAGCAGCGTGCTCTTGCCCGAGCCCGAGGGGCCGATGATGACGACCTTCTCGCCCAGGCTCATGGACATGGAAACGTTGTTCAGGGCCTTGAGCGCGCCGAAGGACTTGCTCACGTGGCGGATGTCGACGATGGGGGGGGTGGGGGCGCTAGTGGCGGACATAGTGGCTGAGCCTCGCTTCCATGATGCTCACGCCCTTGGATAAGAGCAGCGTGATGACGAGATAGATCAGGGCGACCATGGTGTACGTTTCGAAGTAGAGGAAGGTCTCGCTGGAGAACTCCCGGCCCCGGCGCAACAGGTCGGAAACCGCGAGGATGGACACCAGCGAGGTGTCCTTCAAGAGCGCTATGAACTCGTTGCCCACAGGGGGCAGGATGGTGCGCCAGGCCTGGGGCAGGATGACCAGGAACATGGTCTGCTTGGTGTTGAACCCGAGCGAGCGCGCGGCCTCGGTCTGGCCCTTGTCGATGGCCGTGATGCCCGCGCGGAAGACCTCGCCCATGTAGGCCCCGTAGCACACGCTCATGGCGATGACAGCGGCCGTGAGGTCGTGGACGTTCAGGAAGCGTCCCAGCGCGTAGTAGATGTAGAAAAGTTGCACCAGGAGCGGAATGCCCCGGATGACTTCGACGTAGGTGGAGGCCACGAGGTTGATGGCCTTGTTCTTGGACACCCGGCCAAGACCGACCACAAGGCCGATGCAGCACGCGCAGATGATGGACATGAAGGTCACCTCGAAGGTGATGATGATGCCGTCCGCCACGTAGTGCGCGATGCGCTTGTAGGGAGTGGATTCGAAAAGATAGAGGTAGAGGATCACCCCCACTGCGCCCGTGATGCTGATGCCCCAGGCGTTGAACAGCCCCCAGTCGTTCTTGCTGGGTATGGCTGCTCCTTCGCCCACGTCGATGATTCGTGTCTCGCTCATGCGTTCATGGCCTTTGGTTTGGAATGCCGGGGGGCCACCAGTTGGCGGCCCCCCGGGGAGAATGCGTGCGGTGGTGCGCGAAACCGGTCCCTGGGGGCCGGTTTACTTCATCTTGTGCTGTTCCTTGATCTTGTCGAAGGTGCCGTCGGCCTTGATGGCGGCCAGGCCCTTGTTCACGAGATCAAGCACATCCTTGTTGCCCTTCTTGACGGCGATGCCGATGTTCTCGACCTTGTCGCTCTTGAGCACAGCGGCGATCTTGATCTTGTCGGCGTACTTTTTGGTGGTGTAGTCCACGGCCACGGGGCTGTCGGCAACGACGGCCTGGATGGCGCCCTTTTCCAGATCCGCCATGGCCAGGCCCACTTCGTCGTAGGTCTTGATGGCCTTGAAGCCCTTCACGTCCTTGATGACGAAATAGCTGGTGGTGCCGATCTGGGCGCCGATGCTCTTGCCCTTGAGGCCGGCCAGGTCGGTGGCCTTTTCCTTGGCGCCAACCACGAGGATCTGCTCGATGGACATGATGGGCTCGGAGAAGTCCATGGTGGCCTTGCGCTCGTCGGTGATGGACACGCTGGAGGAGATGGCGTCGTACTTGCCATTGGACAGCCCGGCGAAGATGCCGTCCCAGGCCACGTTCTTGAACTCGGCCTTGAAGCCGGCCTTCTCGGCCACGGCCTTCATCACGTCAACCTCGAAGCCCACGATTTCTTTCTGGTCGTTCATGTACTGCATCGGGGGGTAGGCGGCGTCGGTGGCGAAGATGATGGTCTTGGGACCGGC
>MGTN01000143.1:2905-6407 GCA_001799475.1 Desulfovibrionales bacterium GWA2_65_9
TGAAGCGTTCATTGAGTGCAACCACACGACAATACGCTCCCGGTCAGGGCGGTGGAACAGCGCCCGGCCGGGTAGATTCCGTGTTCCAGCTGGCCGTGCTGGTCGATGACGCACGGCACAGCCTCATCTCTTAGACACATCGCGACGAAAAAACAAGAACCAGGGCGTGGCGATGAGTAATTGCCCGCATCAACTTCCGGGGCCAGTCCGCTTGACCGCGCCGCCCGCTGGGCTTACACAGGCGCAAGGCCCGTTCCCGAACAGCACGCGTTGCCAGTACCGGCCCTTCGGTTGGCGGGCAAGCGGGCGCAACACCACCGGAATCGACACATGATGAACAGCGCGCCGGAGACCCCGGACACCCCCTTGATCGTCCCGCCGCAGCATTCGAACAAGATATTCTCCTATTTCATGCTTTTCTTCCTTGTGGTGGCCCTGTTCTGGGGCTTTGTGCTGGTGGAGCCGTTCATCCACACCATCATCATCTCCGCCGCGTTCTCCATCATCTTTTCGCCCCTGTACGTGCGCATCAGCGCCCGCCTGGGCGAGCGGGCCAACATCGCCGCCGGGATCACCGTGGCCGTCGTGGTCTTCGTCATCATTCTGCCCACTGTTTTTCTGGCCTGGGGCCTGGTGACCCAGGGCCTTGAGTCCATGCACATGATCACGCGCTGGGTGGACCAGGCCGACACGGGAAACCTCTTCCGCGACCACCGCCTGGAGCCCTACCTGTCCTGGCTCCGGGAGAACCTGCCGTTCCTGAAGATCGACGAGGCCACCATCCAGGCCAAGCTGCTCCAGTATTCGCGCGGTTTCGCCCAGTCCATCTTCGACACCAGCGCCTCGCTGGTGGGCAATCTGGCCAAGCTGCTGCTGCGCTTCTTCCTCATGATCTTCATGGTCTTCTATTTCCTGCGCGAGGGCCGGGGCATCGTGCAGAAGATCAAGTATCTTGCTCCCATGCCCACGCACCAGGAAGACATCATCATCGACAGCCTGCAACGGGTGGCCCGCGCGGTGCTCTTCGGCAGCCTCCTGATCGCCGTGCTGCAAGGGCTGGTGGGGGCCCTCGGGCTGTACTTCGTGGGCATCAAGCCGCTGTTCTGGGGCACCATGATGGGCCTGGCCGCTCTCATCCCGGTCATCGGCACCGGGCTGGTCTGGATGCCGGTGGCGGCCTACCTCTATCTCTTCGTCGACCCGTCCTGGGCGACGTTCTTTCTGCTTTGGAACGTACTGGTGGTGACCAGCATCGACACCATCCTGCGGCCCATTCTCATGCGCAAGGCCGCGCAGGTCTCGCCCTTCTACATCTTCTTCGCCATCCTGGGCGGCATCCACGCCTTCGGGGCGCTGGGCATCTTCTATGGCCCGCTGATCTTAAGCTTCCTCATGGTCATGCTCAAGATCTACAGCGAGGAGTACAGCGAGGTGCTCACCTCGCGGGCCGACTTCAAGACCTACAGGAACGAACCATGATCAAGCCCGTCTCCGGGCGCCTTTGCCAGGCCGTGCCCGCCCCCATCCGACTCCTCGGACTCTTGCTCCTCGCCCTGGCCCTGGCCTGGGGCTGCGCCAAGCCCGTGGCCCCGCCTCCCCCGCCTCCGCCACCGCCTCCGGTCAAGGTCGAGCGGCCCTGGTTCGAGCCCCTGAGCGTGGACCAGGCGCTCTCCCGCGTGGCCCAGATGCACCCGTCCACCCAGGGCTTTTCGTCCTGGCGCGACCTGGAGCCCGGCCTCAAGGCCAACCTGGCCTACGTGTCCGCCAAGCCCGCCGCGCAGGTGGCCGTGGACCGGCCGGGACTCAAGCTGACCTGGGGGGCCATGCGCCTGACCCTGGAGGACCTGCTTGCGGCCCTGCCCTACCTGGACGGCGACCCGGCCCTCTTGGCGCGGGTCTTCGCCTGGTACCCGGTGGCGCAAGAGGACACCCTTGTCACCGGCTACTACGAGCCCTTTCTCGAGGCCAGCCTGGAGCCTGATCCGGCCTATCCCTATGCCATCTACGGCCGCCCGAGCGACATGCTCACGGTGGACCTGGGCGAGTTCCACTCGCGCTGGAAGGGCCAGCAGCTCCACTACCGCCTGGCCAAGAACGGCATCAAGCCCTACCATTCGCGGGGCGAGATCGACTTCGGCGGGGCGCTCAAGGGCAAGGAGGCGGAACTGGCCTGGGTCAAGGACCGCATCGACCTGTACTTTCTGCACATCCAGGGCTCGGGTCGGCTCATCCTGCCCGACGGCAGCGTGAAGCACGTGCTCTACGCCCACAAGAACGGCCGCGAGCTGGCCATGCTCGGCCGCACGATGATCCGGCGCGGCCACCTGACCCGCGACGAGGCCAGCGCGCCGCGCATCCGGAGCTTCGCGCAGAAGAACCCGCACCTGGCCAAGGAGCTCTTGTCCGAAGACCTGAGCTACGTGTTCTTCCGGCTGTCCGATGTCGGCCCCTTCGGCAGCATGGGCAGCCTGCTCACGCCGCTTGGCTCCATCGCCGTGGACCGCTCGCAGATTCCCCTGGGCGCGGCCCTGGCCATGACCACCCCCCTGCCAGTGCCTCCGCAGGGCGGGCCGGGGCGTCTGTCCGGGCTCATGCTGGCCCAGGACACGGGCGGGGCCATCGTGGGCAACCACGTGGACCTGTTCTGCGGGTCCGGCCCGTACTCGGAGTTCGTGTCCGGCCGCATGAAGAACCCAGGCCAGCTGCACATCCTGGTGAGCAACCGCGCCCTGGCCGAGCTGCCCCCGGCTTCCGGCAATGGCGCAAGCGCCCCGGAAAACGGCAACGGCGTCAAGAACGGAAATGGCGCGAAGATCGGCAACGCTGGCGGCAACGGGACTAGAAACGGCAACGCCGGCGGCAATGGGACTAAAAACGGCCACGCCAGCGGCAATGGTGCGCAGGCCCAGTAGCGGGCCGGGCGCTTCAGACGAGTTGAGGCCGCCGGAGGGAAACCCCCGGCGGCCTTTTTTTTATTGGCCTGAGCTCTGCCTGTGCCGCACCAGATCGGCTACGGCCAGGACCGGCAGGCCGGAGGCTTCGGCGAAGGCCACGATCTCAGGCCCGCGGGCCATGCTGCCGTCGGGGTTGGTCAGCTCGCAGAGCACCCCGCAGGGGTCCAGCCCAGCCAAGCGCATGAGGTCCACCGTGGCCTCGGTGTGGCCGGGGCGCTCCAGCACACCGCCGGGCCGGGCGCGCAGCGGAAACACGTGGCCGGGCCGGCGCAGGTCGTTCGGGCTTGCCCCTGGCGCCACGGCTGCGTGCACCGTGCGCACCCTGTCTGCTGCGGAGACGCCGGTGGTCACGCCCTCTGCGGCCTCGATGCTGACAGTGAAGGCCGTGCCGTGGCGGCTGGTGTTGGCCGCGACCATGGGCGGCAGGTCCAGGGCGTCGGCCTTTTCGTCCGTGAGGCAGAGGCAGACGATGCCGCTGCACTCGCGGATGAGCAGGGCCATCTGCGTGGTGTCCAGGGTCTGGGCCGGGAAGATGAGGTCGCCCTCGT